>VFBG01000159.1:0-7865 GCA_006515835.1 bacterium
CCCGTCGCCGGCCTCCACGACCGTCCAGCCGCCGCCCTCCGCCCGCATCAGCGCGCCTGCGGGCCGCATGCTCCAGTCCGCGCCGGCCGCGCCGGAGGGCAGGATCCACAGGGCACCGTCCGCCGGCGCGCCGGGCTGGGCCGTCGTCGTCCGGCTGACCACGACCGTCTGGACGATCGCGTCCAGCCGCGTCAGGGCCTCGTTCAGGGTGACATGCTTCTGCATCTGCCCGGCCGCCAGATAAGGCAGGGCCAGCCGCGCGCTGTGATCGTCGCTCATGGAAATCTCCGAAATCGTGTCGGAGATCAGTCTGGCGGCCTGCCTTCCTCAGGCGGGCTCATGACGCTGTCGGCGCGACGAACCGCTTTCAAATCAGTGATCTGGCTCGCCGGAATATGCTGACAATCGGCGGAAAGGTAGCGGGGAGACCGTAGTTGGAAGGGCTGAACGGCCTCCCCGCAGACGGGCCCGCAGGCTGTCAGGACCAGGCAGCGCGCTTGCGCAACGCCGCTACCGCACCCGTCGTGAAAGCTACGTCTGCAGTTCTGCAGCGGATGCAGGTCACAACCGCTGGAGTGCGCCCTGGGCCACGACCGGCCCGTCCGGCTTGTTCGGTGCCGGCGTATGGCCGGGCGCCTCCATCGAGACGGCGACGGCATTGGCCGTTCCGGCCGGGCCGAACAGGGCCTGACCCAGACTGTGTCGTGAGGTGTGTGCGCCATCGATGGCACCGACCAGCTGCACCCCACCCTCAGGCAGGACCAGCCACAGGTGCGGCACCCGCGTATCGCCCGCCATCTCCGTGGTCGGTGCCAGATAAAGCTCACCGGTGCCGGCGTCATAGGCCAGGGTCATCGCCGCCGCGCCGCTCTCCAGCGTCAGGGTCGCGACCCGGATGACCGCGGGTGCCGGAGCGGCCGGCGCGATCGGCGTCGGTGCCGGCTGGGCCATCAGCATGACCACCGCCGCCACGCTGGCCGCCAGCAGTCCCGTCGAACCAATGGCCCATCGGCGCCAGAAAACGACGCTGTTGTCGTTGGCGGCGGCCGGCGGCATCAGCCCCGCCTCGACCCGCGGCCAGACCCAGGGCGAGGGCTCGACCGATACGATCCCGTCGGCAAGTCCGCCAAGACGCTCGTTCCAGGCCTCTACATGGGCCGCAAAGGCCGGGTCAGACGCCTCACGAGCGCGGGCCGCGGCCTCGTCCTCCGGCGAGAGAACGCGCAGGGCCAGTTCTCCGGCCAGAGCCAGATCCTCATCCATTCCGCCGACATTTGTGGGATCGGTCATGATTCGAGACACATCTTCAGCCGCATCAATCCGCGCCGGATCCAGCTCTTCATCGTGCCCAAAGGCACATTCTCGCGCACCGCCAGAGCGTCATAGGTCACGCCCTCGATAAAGGCCGTACGAATGGCGCCGCCGGTCTTGTCGTCCAGCTGGCCAAGGCAGTCGTTGAGGCGGCGCACGTCGTCGCCGGTCTCCAGCGCCTGGGCCGGCGACGGGGCGTCGTCAGCAATGACGGTCGCCGCTTCGTCGATCGGGGTCGATTTGCGCATCGCCGCGCCCGACCGCAGCCGGTCGATCGCCCGGTTACGGGCGATGGTCACCAGCCAGGTGATGGGGCTTGCGCGGGAAGCATCAAAGCTCCCGGCCTTCCTCCACACGGTCAGATAGGTGTCCTGCAAAACGTCCTCGGCAAGCTGTCGGTCAGCCAAGATACGCAGGGTCACCCCCAATAGCTTCGCGGAGGTCGCTTCATAGACGCGGCGGAAGGCGGCCCGGTCCCCTTCGCCCGTGCGGCCAAGCGCCAGGGCCAGTTCATCTCGGGTCAGTATCGCGCTCATTCAAAGGTCCGGCGTAGGTGAGATTCGAGTTGGCGGTGACGGCGCGAGTTCGTCAAGCGGTTCAGTCGTGCAGATAGACGATCCGTCGCAGCTTCGGGTTTCGCCGCATATCGGCCACGTGGCCTTCATGCGCGCCCGACGCCCGCGCCTCGCGCCCGTTCGCCTCGACCCAGTGGGTGCTCTCGATATCTTTCTGCAGCGCTTTCGCCGCCATCAGGTGTCCCGGGAACAGAAGGTCGACCACGTCCGGCGCAAACGGGATCACCTCGCCCACCGCCGTGGTCGCCGTATCGAGCCCGAGGTAGCTCACCATCCGCAAAAGGGTCGCCGGCGTAGCCCGGGCCTGCGCCGCCTGGATCAGCAGCCACCCCGCGGCGCCGACACTGTAAACCGTGCCTACAACCGGAATCCAGGTCAGCAGGCCGTCCAGCCCGATTCCGAACGGACCGATGCCCACCGCGCGGTCGGACAGTTTCTTGACGCCCTCGACATTGGACCAGATCTTCTCGATATCCGCGACGGACCGTCTGGCCATGTCTGCCCTCCTGAAGCGAGACCGTAACGCGCCATGACGAACCCCGTTCACCCGGAAACGCAAGCATCCTTCGCAAAAGGAATCGCTTGGGTCGTCAGGCTCTTGCTGACGGGGCTGATCGCGACGCCAACCTTCATGGCCCTGCTGGCGATCAGCGGCATGCGCAACCAGTACGCCGATCTGCTCGCCCAGTTCACCGCGCCCGCGCTCTTCGCCACCGTGGGCCTCGCACTCCTGCTTCTGCTTTTCCGTCAGCGGCGCTGGGCTACGGCTGCCGTCGTACCGGTAGCTCTGCTGCTGATCTCCGTGTCTTCCCAGTGGTTCCCGACGGCCTCCCGACCCGAAGCCGGCGCACCCTCGGTCCGGCTCTATTCGGCCAATCTCTGGGTCCGGAACCGCGATCTGGACGCCATCGCCGCCTCCATCCGTCAGGCCGACGCCGATGTTGTCATGCTGATTGAACTGGGCGACGCCACCGCGCCCCATCTGGATGATTTGGTCGGCGACTATCCCCACCGGATCGCCAGCCCCCGGATCAATCGTCCGAACGGCGACGTCCGTTCGGTGATCGCGTCCCGATATCCGCTTGTCGCGCTCCCGCGTCCTGACACGTTCGAGGCGGTCGGCGCCACCGCCATGACCCCGCTCGGCCCGATCAATCTGGTCAGCGTCCATCTCACCCGACCGTGGCCCTTCGAGGAATCCTGGGGCCAGATCAGCCAGACCATGGCCCTCGACGCGATGCTTCAGAACCTGAGCAGCCCGGTCGTGGTCGCCGGCGATTTCAACAGCGTCTCAAACGCCCGCATCGGCAAGATGGTCCAGCGTGACATTGGCCTTCGTCCGGTCGCTGGTTTCCCCGGCACCTGGCCCGCGGCCCTGCCGTCGCCTTTGGCGATCACCATCGATCAGGTCTACGCCTCGCCCGATCTCGCCTTCGTCAGCCGCCGCCTGGGCCGGCCGACAGGCTCCGACCATCGTCCCGTCGTGACTGAGATCACCCGCGCGGCGAAGTGACGAGCGCTGCCAACCGTTCGGCATGGCCATCGGAGGGGAAGTCGTCGGCGATCCAGCCCTCCTCGAACGCCTTGAGCAGCCGCCCGGTCTCCGGCCCCGGCTCCACGCCCAGCCGCGCGAGTTCGCGCCCTCCGACCGGCATGGACGGACGTCGCCAGCCTTCGGCCAGCGCCAGAAGCCGGCGGGCCGACGCATCGTTGATGGGGCTCTCCGCCCAGCGACGATGCAGGGCGTCAGCGACGGCGCGGGCTCCGTGGCGATAGGCGGCCGCCCGGACTTCGGCGTCGTTCATCGTCAGGCTCACCACCGGCGCAGGCCGGTCACGGGTGGCGTTCGGAAACCGCAATCGCGCCGACACCACTCTCACCAGCGCCTCATCCGCCGGGAACAGCGTCATCAGGCGGATCACCGGATCGCTCCCCTGCTCCACCGCCGCCTCGAACATCGGCCCCGTCTCGGCTTCCGGCAGGATCTGCGCCAGAACCCCCGCCTCAGCCATCGCCGCCATGGCGACGCGTGGATCGGGTGCGGCCAGCAGGGTCATCAGCTCCTTGGACACCCGCTCCGCCGACAGCCGCGTCATACCCGAAGCCAGCGCTCGGCAGGCCGCCAGCGCCGCGGCGTCCGGCTCGCCCCGGCCGTACCAGGCGAAAAACCGGAAGAAGCGCAGGATGCGCAGATAGTCTTCCCGGATGCGGGTCTCCGGATCGCCGACAAAGACGATCCGCCCGGCCGCCGCATCAGTCACCCCCTCGCCCGTCGGGTCGAACACCCGCCCCTCGCCGTCGGCATAGAGGGCGTTCAGTCGGAAATCCCGGCGGGCCGCGTCCTCGGCCCAGTCGTCGGTAAAGGCCACGGTGGCGTTGCGCCCGTCCGTAGAGACGTCGCGGCGCAGGGTAGTGATCTCGAACGGCTGGCGCTCCGACACCGCCGTCACCGTGCCGTGAGCCATGCCGGTCGGCACGGCCTTCAGCCCGGCGGCGCGGATGGCCCGGTCGGTCTCTTCCGGCTTCAGTGTGGTGGCGATATCGACGTCGGCCACCGGTGCCCCGATCAGGGCGTTGCGCACGCAGCCTCCGACAAAACGGGCGCAGCCGGGTCCACCAGCGGCTTCCAGCGCCGCCATCACCGCGCGCGTGGCCGGTGCCGTCAGCCATGGCTGGTCGTCGAGCCGCCTCACGCCGCGTCCTCCGCCACGACGTCAGCCCGGACATCCTCGCCATACAGCCGTGTCCGCAGCGCCCGCACGATGCCCGCGGTCACGCCCCAGATGTAGCGTTCCTCATGGGTGATGGCCCAGTACCATCGGCGCGGCTGGCCCTCGCGGTCGTAGGAATCACGGCGATGATTGGCCGGGTCCATGATGAAGTCCCACGGCACCTCGAAAACCTCGGCCACCTCGTCCGGGGCCGCCTCGGTCGCAGGAGTCGCCGTCAGCCATCCAACCACCGGCGTCACCAGAAAGCCCGTCCCGGTCTCATAGGCGTCGCCGACGCCCAGCACCTCGACCAGGGCCGGGTCCAGTGCCACCTCTTCAAACGCCTCGCGCAGCGCGGCCTCGACCGCCGTCTCGCCGGGATCCAGCCGCCCGCCGGGAAAGGCGATCTGACCGGTATGGCTGGCCAGGCTATCGGACCGGCGGGTCATCAGCACCCTCGCCCCGTCCAGCCCTGCGATCACGGGGATCAGGACGGCGGCGGGCCTCAGCGTCCGCTCGGGCCGCTCGGCTTCCGGGTTGAGGTCGAAGTCCGAGCGCGCAGGCGCGCGGTCCGCCGTCCAGCTCGCGGCCGGCTCCAGATGTCCGATCAAACGCGCGCGCAGGGTCGACAGGCTCATTCCACGCCCGCCCCGACCGGGCCCAGGGCGAAGGCGACCCCGCCCGACTGCACCGTCAGCCGCCCGTCCTCGACCTCCGCCATCTCGACAAGTTCATAGAAGACCGGCCGCGCGATCCGCGCCCACAGATCGGCGCGGACATGCACCGAAGGCGAGGGCTCGCCGGTTTCCGGATCGGTCTCCACGCGGATCAGGTGATCCGGCCCCGCCTCGGTCTCGTCCCCGACATCAGTGGTGAAGACCAGCGCCTCGCCGCGCCGCGTCACGCTCACCGCGCGGAACGGCAGGTCCTCGACCGTGATTGAAAGCTTCTCCGATCGGCGAGCCCTCATGCATCCAAAGACCGTCCCGGCGGATGACGATGTCGATCTCGCCGCAATGCGCCGGATGCCACAGCTGCACCGGCGGCAGGCCACGGCCCGGAGCCTGCTTCGCCGCAGCAGCCACGCCGGCCAGTCCTGTCTTGCTGTCCGCGGATTCAGCCATGGCCCAGACTTAGGCCGCGTCGGGCGGATCGGAAAGGCTCAGGCAGCCCGGACCAGCCCCGCCGGCTCACCCTCGCCCCGCCACAACACCCGGCGTTGATCGACGGGACCGCCAAGCCGCACATCCGGCGCCGGCCTGAACCCGAACCGCCCGAAATACGGAAGGTCCCCGACGAGAAGGATGCCGACATCTCCGGCATGGTCGACGCAGGCCTGCACCAGATCGGCGCCCAGTCCCCCCCGTCGGCTGGCCGCCGACACCGCTATGGGGCCGAGAAACAGCGCCGGTTCGTCCCCGACCCTGATCGCCCACAGCCGCACCGAACCGATGATCTGTCCGTCCTCACGCGCCACGAACCCGGCCGCGATCCGCGCCCGCTCCCGCAGCCGCTCCGCCGTCTTGGCGAACCGGCCCGGGCCGAAGGCGGCCAGCACGAGACCTTCGACCGCCGCCGCGTCGGCAGGGGCTTCGATCTCGATACGCAAAGGCGCGGGTCTGGCGGGGGCGTCGAACATGAGGGCGCGCAACTAGTGCCGACGCGCCCCCGAATCAACCGGCTTTCGAGAAATCAGGCGCCCGCTTCTGGCTGAAGGCCATGAAGGCCTCCATCGCCTCGGGGCTCGACATCTGGCTGCCGAAGGCCTCGCCCTCGCGCTGCATCAGGGCCCACAGGCGTTCTGCGTCGCGCATCAGCCGCTTGGTCTTGCGGATGGAGTTGGGTGCCCGCGCCGCCAGTTTCCCCGCCAGTTCCGCCGCGACCGCATCGACCTGATCCGCCGCAACCGCCCGGTTGGCCAGTCCCCAGGCCACCGCCGTCCGCCCGTCGATGGGCTCACCCAGGGCGAACAGCTCGAACGCCCGCTGATGCCCCAGCACCGCCGGCAGCAGCATCGACGACGCCGCCTCCGGCGCCAGCGCCAGATTGATGAAGGGAACCGACAGCAGGGCGTCCTCCGCCACCACCACCATGTCGCAATGCAGCAGCAGCGTCAGGCCGATCCCGACCGCCCTGCCCCGCACCGCGGCGACCGCCGGCTTGTCCAGATCGGCCAGCGCCTTGAGGAAATCGAACACCGGCATCTGCGCCGGCTGCTGTCCCTGCGAGCCGAGCGCGATGAAGTCGGCAATGTCATTGCCCGCCGAGAAGCTGTCGCCCTGGCCCTTGAAGACCAGCACCCGCACGGCGTCGTCCGTCCGCGCCCGATTGGTCGCCTCGGCCAGGACGGCGTACATGGCCTGGGTGATCGCGTTCTTCTTCTCCGGCCGCGCCAGGGTGACGGTCAGAACGCCGCCCGCCAATTCCGTCACTATCTGGTCGGTCTGAATTTGGTCGCTCACGCCGCCTCTCCCCGTTTGATCATCGTCCACCAGTCCACGCCGTCCGCGTCGCGCGTCCGGGTCACCCGACCCCGATGCCGCAGATAGTTCAGATGCGCGATCGCCTCGCCCGTGGCCATCCCCCGCACCCCGTCCCCGACCGCACGCGCGAACAGGGCACCAAAGACGTCGACCGCCCGCTTGGGCGTCTCCAGCGTCTTCTCCAGCCGCTTCAGCGAAACCTCATGCCCCCGGATCAGCGCGTCCAGCCGCGTGTGCACGCCATGGAACGGCTCCCCATGCGACGGCAGGATCAGGCCGTCGTGCGGCAGAACGCCCTTCATCCGCTCAAGCGAGTCCAGCCAGTCGCCCAGCGGGTCCGCGTCCGGCTCCGTCGGCCAGACCGACACGTTCGACGATATCCGCGGCAGGATCTGGTCCCCGCCCAGGACCACGCCATCAGCCTCGCGCCACAGGCAGGCGTGCTCCGGGCTGTGCCCCTCGCCGACCACCACGCGCCAGTCCTGCCCGCCGATGCTCAGCCGGTCGCCCTCGCGCATCCGTATATAGCCGGTCGGCATGGGCGAGACGGCCCGGCCGAACTGGCCGAACTCGCGGCGCCAGGTTTCAACCTGTTCGGCATCCCAGCCGGCGGCGCGATAGTGGACCGCCCCCGCTTCCGGTGCCGGCTGTCCGGTATCCGCCAGCAGCATCCGCGCCGTCACATACTCCACACGCGTCATCACCAGCGGCGCGCCCGTCCGCTCGCACAGCCAGCCTGCCAGGCCGATATGGTCCGGATGCATGTGGGTGCAGATCACCCGCGT
>VFBG01000159.1:7880-10746 GCA_006515835.1 bacterium
ACCCGCGTCACCGGCCGCCCGCCCAGCGGGCCCGCCAGCATCGCTTCCCAGCGGTCGCGCGAATCGGGGATGTTCAGCCCGGTATCGATCAGGACCCAGCCTTCACCATCCTCGACGGCATAGACATTGATATGGTTCAGGGCGATCGGCATCGACAGCCGCATCCACAGCACGCCGGGCGCGACCGCGATGGCCTCACCGAACCCGGGCGGGACCGGATGCGGATAGGTCAGGCCGCGCCCGTCGCGTGCCGCCTGATCGATCTCCGCCGGGACAGCGCCGTCCGCCAAGTCCGTCTCCAATTGCAACTGATCGTCTTGATACCCCCAAGCGACGGCTCCCGTCCAGCCGCTCGCGAGCGCACGCCTTGACCCCGCCACATCGGCCCGCCAAGGGTTGAGCCAACGGTTATCCTGTTCGGAGTAGTCACGTGTTCCACAGAAAATTGCTCGCGCTCGCGGGCGGTGCCATCGCCCTGGCGCTGATCGCGGCCCAGCCCGCCTTCGCCCAGGATGCGCCCCCCGACACGACCGGACGGACGGAATCCGACCGGGCCTCCGGCACGATCCGCGGCGAAGGCGTCCTTCCCGGCCGCATCGGCGGCGGTCGTCGCGACCGTGTGCCGGACAACCGCGCAACCCGCAACCGCGCGGCTCCGCCCCCGGCCGCCGCGACGCCCGAGGAAATCAAGGCCGCCGCCCAGGCCCTGGTCGTGGCGACCGGCGGGACCTGTCAGGTGACCGAAGCCACCCAGCCGGGCATCAACCCGGAACAACAGAAGATCTACGAAGCCGCCTGTTCGGAAGGCCCTGGCCTGATCCTGATCGAGGCGGTCCCGCCCCAGAGCTTCGATTGTCTTGAGCTGGCCGGCACCGCCTACACCGCCCGTCTGCGCGATCCCGCCGCGGCTGGGCTCGCACCGCGGGCGTCAGCTGCACGGTCGACGAGGCCGTCGCCATCGGCAAGAGCGACGCCGACAACATCGTCTATGAGGTCGGCTGCGCCGGCACGGACGGCTACTGGCTGGAACGCGTCGGCACCGGCTGGGACCTGAAGGACTGCCTGCAGGTCAACTCGACCGGCGGAACCTGCCGCTTCACCACGGGTCAGGAACAGGCTGACGGCTTCGAACCCAAGCTCGCCGGCACCGACGCCGCCGCCTGCGACGTCACCCAGGTTCGCCTGATGGGCCAGAATGCCAACGGCCGCTTCTACGAAGCCAAATGCGCTGCCGAAGGCGAAGGCTATATCGCCCGCATCAACACCGAGGGCGTGACCCAGCAGATCTATCCCTGCGCCACCGCCCAGCGCATCGGCGGCGGTTGCCGGTTCACGCCCGCCCCGGCCCTGACCGAGTAGTCGGACTCTCAACCCGCTCATCCTGGCGAATGCCGGGGTGAGCGGAAAGAGTGCTGGCGATCCCCGCTTCACAGACCGCCCCGACGCGCCGTAAGCATGGCGGATGCGCATCGCCACCTGGAACGTGAACTCCGTCAACGCCCGCCTGCCGACGGTGCTGGCGTGGCTGGAGGCGGCCCAGCCGGACGTGGTCGGTTTCCAGGAGATCAAATGCCTGGACGAGAAATTCCCGCGCGAGGCCTTTGAATCGCTCGGCTACAATGTCGAGACCAACGGCCAGAAGACCTACAACGGCGTCGCCCTGCTCTCGAAATATCCGCTCAGCGACGTACGGCGCGGCCTGCCCGGCGTCGACGCCTCGGGCTTCGAGGCCGAGTTCGAACAGGCCCGCTACATCGAGGCCGTGATCGAATGCCCCCGCCCGGTCCGCGTGGGCTGCCTCTACCTGCCCAACGGCAATCCGATCGGCACGGAAAAGTTCGCCTACAAGCTGGCCTGGATGGACCGGCTGCAGGCCCACGCCCGCGATCTGCTTCGGCAGGAAGAGGCCTTTACCCTGTGCGGCGACTACAATGTCATCCCCACCCCGGAGGACGCGAAGAATCCCGCCGCCTGGGCCACCGACGCCCTGTTCCAGCCCGAGAGTCGCGCCGCCTTTCGCGCCCTGAACAATCTCGGCCTGTCCGAGGCCGGCGCGCTCGGCAAGCAGCCGCCCGGCACCTTCACCTTCTGGGACTATCAGGCCGGCGCCTGGCAGCGCGACCACGGCATCCGCATCGATTTCCACCTGCTGTCGCCCCAGGCCGCCGACCGCTTCGTGGGCGTCGAGACCCATCGCGACGCCCGCGACATGGACAAGCCTTCCGACCACGTCCCCGTCGTCGTCGAGCTGGAGGACTGAGCTTGGCCGACGTCCTCAGGGTCATACTGCTGGTGGCCCTGGCGGCGGCGGCCCTGACCACGGGTGCCCTGGTCCTGAACTGGTGGATGGAGCCCATCCGCCGCATGCGCCGCGCCCTGCTCAAATCGCTCGGTGCCGTGCCCGAGGCCGAGGCCCTGTCGCCCGCCGAAGGGCGCGCCGCCGGTCTCGACTTCGACGGCGCCCAGGTCGCCGTCCTGTGGAACCGCGGCGGTTCGGGTCTGGTCTATGCCTTCGAGGAGATCGAGGGCGGCGAGATCATCGTCGACGGCCACGTCGTCGCCCGCGTCCGCCGCGGCGAGGCCCGCAAGGCGCTCGACCTCTTGGCCCCCGACGCCGAACAGGTGGTGCTGCGGCTGATGTTCGCCGACGCCCGCCACCCCGAGTTCGAACTGGCCCTCTGGGACGCCACCCTTCCGGTCCAGACCGGCTCCCCCGGCGAAGCCCTCCGCCTCGGCCGCCGCTGGCTGTCGCATCTGGAAGCCTTGTTGAAGGGTTAACCGACGCGCGCGAGAGGTGTTCATCACAACGGGCACAACGAGGTCACAACGGACACGACGGGACCGGGAACGCGTCCAGGTCCGCGGT
>VFBG01000298.1 GCA_006515835.1 bacterium
CGGCCCTGCGCGACCAGTATGTGGTCGTCATGGCCCACCTGGATCACGAGGGCATCTCGCCCGACGAGACCAGGCCTGACCGCATCTACAACGGCGCCATGGACAACTCGGCCGGCACATCGGCCATGCTCGAGGTCGCCCGCGCCATGGCCACCGCCCCGACCCGCCCGCGCCGCTCGATCATCTTCCTGGCCGTCACGGGCGAGGAGAAGGGTCTGCTCGGTTCGGAGTTCTTCGCCAATAATCCGACCGTGCCGACTGAGGGTCTGGTCGCCGTCGTGAACATGGACATGCCGGTCCTGACCTACGCCTTCACCGATATCGTCGTGTTGGGCTCGGACCACTCGACACTGGGCCAGACCTATCACAAGCCCAACGACGACCTGAGCCAGCCCATCGACTGGAACGCCGCCGCCCGCTTCGCCCAGGTTTCAGCCGGTGTCGTGCGCGCTGTGGCTGATCAGGACCAGCGCCCGCTCTGGTACGCCGGCGACGAGTTCGGCGACCGCTTCGCGCCCGAGGCGGAAAAGGCCCCCAAGCCCTAAATCTCACCGTTCATCCCGGCGAAAGCCGGGATGAACGGGATACAGTGCGAATCCCGCGCTAGACTTCCGGCTTCCGTTCCGCGATTCGAAGCCGCATGACCGTTCACACCCCGCCGCCTCCAGAGGGCGGCCGCATTGTCGATGAGCCGATGGGCGAGGCGCTGTCGCGCCGCTACCTGGCCTACGCCCTCTCGACCATCACCAACCGCGCCCTGCCCGACGTGCGCGACGGCTTCAAGCCGGTGCACCGCCGCATCATGTACGCGATGCACCAGATGCGCCTGAACCCCCAGGCTGCGGCGCGCAAATGCGCCAAGGTCGTCGGCGAGGTCATGGGCGGCTATCACCCGCACGGCGACGCCTCGATCTATGACGCCCTGGTCCGTCTGGCCCAGGACTTCTCGCAGCGCTATCCGCTGGTCGACGGCCAGGGCAACTTCGGCAACATCGACGGCGATAACGCTGCGGCCATGCGCTACACCGAGGCGAAGCTGACGCCCGGTGCCATGCTGCTGCTGGAGGGCATCGACCAGGACGCGGTCGATTTCAAAGCGACCTATGACGACCAGGACGAAGAGC
>VFBG01000160.1 GCA_006515835.1 bacterium
GGCTCCATCCACCAATCGCCCCTCTATCCCGGCACGGGCGCGGCGTCAGAGGCCGGCGTGGGCAACATCGTGAACGTCCCCGTCCCGCCCCACGCCGCCCGTGAGGCCTGGCGCGGTGCCTTCACCGGCGGCCTGATGCCGGCGCTTCAGGCCTTTGCTCCTGACCTGATCCTGATCTCCGCCGGCTTCGACGCCCACCGCCGTGATCCGCTCGCCCACCAGTCGCTTGAGGCCGAGGATTTCGCCTGGGCGACCCGCGCCGTGCTCGAGATCGCGCGATCGTGCTGTGGCGGCAAGGTTGTGTCCTCGCTCGAGGGCGGTTACGACCTAGAAGGGCTGGGCCGTTCTGCGGTCGCCCACGTTCAGGCCTTGGGGGAGGAATAAAGGACGGTTCGCCAATCGCTTACGTCCGGAAATCATGCCCGCCCCCGCCAGAGACTCACTGATGGCCGACAAGCCGGCGCCCGCAAGAACGGAGCCTGCGCCGCCCCGCGCCGCCCTCGTCTCGGTGCGCCCGGGCGCCATCGTCCTGGCCCGCCACGGCGAGCCGGCCCTTTCGCGCAAATGCTATCTGACCTCAGACCAGTACCGGGACTGGTGGGCCAAATACGAGGTCGGCGGCCTGCGCGCCGGCCAGACCCCGCCGCCCGAACTTCTGGCCACGGCCGAGGGCGCGGGTGCCATCTACGCCTCGACCCGTCCCCGCGCCCAGGAAACCGCTGCCGCCATCGCTGCCGGCCGCGAGGTCATGTCGGACGCCCTCTTCATCGAGGCACCGCTGCCGCCGCCCCGCTTCCCGACCTGGTTCAAGCTGCCGCCGAAATACTGGGGTGCCGTGGCCCGGTTCTGGTGGCATGTTTTCAACCACCACGAAGGGCAGGAGACGCGGCGCGAGGCTGAGGCCCGCTCCGAAACTGCAGCCCGGGCTCTGATTGCCCGCGCCGAGAGCGGTCAGGACGTGCTGGTCCTCGCCCACGGCTATTTCAACCACATGGTCGGCCGCCGCCTTCGCGCCGACGGCTGGTCGCTGGTCCATAACCAGGGCTTCAAATACTGGTCCCAGCGACGATACGAGAAGCGCTGACGCGCAGGAGACGGCGATGATCCGACGGTCCCTGCTCGCCCTCTGCCTCGCCGCCGCCCTGTCGGCCCCCGCTATCGCACAGGACGCGCCCCCGGTGCCGACCGCGGTCCGCGTCCTGCTGGAAACCTCCGCCGGCAGTATCCTTGTCGAGACCGACCCCCGCGCCCCGATCACCGCCGCCAACTTCCTGCGTTATGTCGACGAGGGCCGGTTCAACGGGGCCGACTTCTACCGCGGCATGGAGCTGGGCGCCGGGACCGGCGTCGTCCAGGGCGGAACCGCCAACGCCCCCGACCGCATCCTGCCGCCCATCGCCCATGAGCCGACCAGCCAGACCGGCCTGCGTCACGTCGACGGCGCCCTGTCCATGGCCCGCTTCGATCCCGGCACCGCCGACGGCGACTTCTTCATCATCGTCGGCAACCTGCCCGGCTTCGACGCCGGCCGGGCCGCCCCGGGCGATCCCGGTTTCGCCGTCTTCGGCCGGGTGATCGAGGGCATGGACGTCGTCCGCGCCATCCTCGCCGCCCCCAAATCCCCCACCGAAGGCGAAGGCTTCATGCGCGGCCAGATGCTGGACCCCCGCGTCCGGATCATCTCCGCCCGCCGCGCGCCCGTCCTCTGAGCGGACGCGGCTTCATCACAACGGGCACAACGAGGTCACAGCGGGCACAACGGGTCCGCAGAGGGTGACAGAGCCGCGCCAGGGCTTTTGATCAAATGCGGCGTACGCCGCAATCAAGACCGGCAGAAGAAGACCCCGACCCCAACGCATCTCCAGTCCCGTCGTGTCCGTTGTGAGTTCGTTGTGTCCGTTGTGATGAACCAGCCAGCTCCCGCCAAATGGCCCACCGGCTCCGGTCTCCGCTTGAGACCCGCCGCCACCCCCTCTAGGGTCGCCCGCCATGACCGACTCCGCCGCCATCCCCGCCGATCTCAGCTTCGAGGACGCGCTCCAGCGTCTCGAGGCCATCGTCTCCAAACTCGAGTCCGGCCAGGCTCCGCTGGAGGAATCGATCGCCCTCTATGAGGAGGGCGCGCGTCTCAAGGCCCACTGCGAGAGCCGCCTCAAGGCCGCCCAGCTGCGCGTCGAGAAGATCGTGGTCGGCCCCGACGGTCAGGCGAAGGGCGCCGAACCGGCCGAGTTCAGCTGATGCCGGCCCCCGCCGGTCCGATCGCCTTCGATGACTTCATGAAGGTCGATGTCCGCGTGGGTGAAGTCCTCGCCGTCGACCCTTTCCCCGAGGCGCGCAAACCGGCGTGGAAACTGACCATCGATTTCGGCCCCGACATCGGCGTGAAGAAGTCCTCGGCCCAGATCACCGTCCACTACACGCGTGACCAACTGCTGGGCCGCAAGGTCGCCGCCGTCGTCAACTTCCCGCCGCGCCAGATCGGCCCCTTCATGTCCGAGGTCCTGACCCTCGGCTTCCCCGACGCCGCCGGCGAGGTCGTCCTGATCGGCGTCGACCGCGACGTCCCCGTGGGCGGGAGGCTGTTCTGACCTCCGTTCTCGCCGCCAATTCGCCGGAGCAGGGCGTCATCGACCGGGTGGCCGAGATCGCCGATCTGGTCACCGTCGCCCTCGACGAACTGCTGCCCCGCGCCGACGGCCCCGAATCGCGCCTGACCGAGGCCATGCGCTACGCCGCCCTCGGCCCCGGCAAGCGGCTCCGGCCCTTCTTCGCGCTGGAGGCGGCCAATCTGTTCGACATCGAGGAACGGCCGGTGCTGCGCGCCGCCTGCGCCCTCGAATGCGTCCACGCCTACAGCCTGGTTCACGACGACCTGCCCTGCATGGACGACGATGACGTCCGACGTGGTCGGCCCACAGTACACAAGGCCTATGACGAGGCGACCGCCGTCCTCGCCGGCGATGCGCTCCAGACCGCCGCCTTTGACATCCTGCTGCACGAGGACACCCACGACGATCCCGCCGTGCGCTGCGAGCTGGCGGCCCGGCTATCGCTGGCCAGTGGCGCGCGCGGCATGGCCGGCGGCCAGATGATCGACCTGCTCGGCGTCCGCGACGACCTGGCGTCGCCCGCATGCAGCGGCTCAAGACGGGTGCCCTGTTCACCTACGCCTTCGAGATCCCGCTGATCATCGCCGGCGCTCGCGAGGTCCACCGTCAGGCCCTGACCAGCTTCGCCCACGACATCGGCCTGGCCTACCAGATCGTCGACGACCTGCTGGACGTCGAGGGTGACGAGGACATCCTCGGCAAGGCGGCCAACAAGGACGCGGCGCGCGGAAAGACCAATTTCGTCACCCTGCTGGGCGTCGAGGCGGCGCGGCACAGGGTCGCGCATCTGGCCGATCAGGCCCGTGCCCACCTCGATCTCTTCGGTCCGGACGCCGAAATCCTCAAGGCCAGCGTGGACTACGTGCTAAAGCGCCAGTCCTGACCGCTTCGCGTCCTTGTAATGACGCGGTAATGGTGGATCAAAGAGACCTTACGCGACTTAGAGTTTTCATGCCCGACACCCCGTTGCTCGACCAGGTCCAGTTCCCCGCTGACACGCGCGGGTTCGACATTCCGCAGCTGCGTCAGCTTGCGGACGAGCTGCGTGCAGAAACCATCGACGCGGTTTCCACGACGGGTGGCCACCTCGGTGCCGGCCTCGGCGTGGTCGAGCTGACGGTCGCCCTGCACCATGTGTTCGAGACGCCGGGCGCCGCCCACGCCTCGACCTCGATCAGCGCTGCCCTCGGCTTCGCGGCCGCCCGCGACCAGAAGGGCGAAAAGAACCGCGTCGTGGCCGTCATCGGCGACGGCTCCATGTCCGCCGGCATGGCCTATGAAGCCATGAACAACGCGGCCGAGACGACCAATGGCCAGCTGATGGTCATCCTGAACGACAACGACATGTCTATCGCCCCGCCGGTCGGCGGCATGAGCGCCTATCTGGCCAAACAGGTCTCGGGCGGCGCCTATCGCAATTTCCGCCGCTTCGGAAAGTCGGTCGCCGAACACCTGCCGCGCCCCTTCCGCAACGCCGCCCGCAAGGCCGAGGAATACGCCCGCGGCATGATCGTCGGCGGCACCTTCTTCGAGGAACTGGGCTTCTACTACGTCGGTCCCGTCGACGGGCACGACATGGACAACCTCGTCCCCATTCTGAAGAACGCCGCGGCCATCACCGACCGTCCGGTGGTGGTCCACGTCGTGACCCAGAAGGGCAAGGGCTACGCCCCCGCCGAGTCCAGCGCCGACAAGCTGCACGCCGTTGCCAAATTCGATGTGGTGTCGGGCAAACAGGCCAAGGCCGCCTCCAATGCTCCCAGCTACACCAAGGTCTTCGGGACCGAGCTGATCAAACGCGCGCACCTGGACCCGACCATCGTCGCCATCACCGCCGCCATGCCCTCAGGCACCGGACTGGACCTGTTCGGTCAGGCTTTCCCGACCCGCACCTATGATGTCGGCATTGCCGAACAGCACGCCGTCACCTTCGCCGCCGGTCTCGCCGCCGACGGCATGAAGCCGGTCTGCGCCATCTATTCGACCTTCCTCCAGCGCGGCCGCTTCGCCATGGACCGCGCCGGTCTGGTCGGGGCCGACGGGGCCACCCACGCGGGCAGTTTCGACATCGGCTTCATGGGCGCGCTTCCCGGCATGGTGCTGATGGCCGCGGCCGACGAGGCCGAACTGGCCGCCATGATCGCCACCAGCCTCGAGATTGACGACCGTCCTTCCGCCTTCCGCTATCCGCGCGGCGACGGCGTCGGGATCGAGATTCCGGAACTCGCCGCCCCGCTGGAGATCGGGAAGGGCCGCATCGTCCGGGAGGGTACGACCGTCGCCATCCTCAGCCTCGGCACCCGCCTGCAGGAATCGCTCAAGGCCGCCGACGCGCTTGCCGCCCGCGGCGTTTCCGCCACCGTGGCCGACGCCCGCTTCGCCAAGCCGCTGGACGCCGACATGATCCTGCGCCTCGCCCGCGAGCACGAATGCCTGATCACGGTGGAGGAGGGCGCCATGGGCGGCTTCGGCGCCTTCGTGCTCCAGCTCCTGTCCGACAGGGGCGCGCTCGACGCGGGCCTCAAGATCCGCACCCTGTGCCTGCCCGACGTCTTCCAGGATCAGGACAATCCGGCCGCCATGTACGCTACCGCCGGCCTCAACGCCGAGCACATTGCCGCCGCTGCCCTGCAGGCGCTGGGGGTGGAGGCGACGCGCGCGGTCAGGGCCTGAAACAGTGTCTTCTCGCCCCGTGTCTTTTCGCCCCTGCCGGCCCTCAACCAGGCCTTTTCGACCCCTGTTCTGAGCCGGCCCGGGACCGCCCCGGCCGGGCACGTCCGCTTTTGACGCAGGCGCATGCTTGATGGTCCTGTCCCCACGGGACGGGGTCTTTGACAATCAACCACCCACCACCGGACCCGCCTCAGGGTCGGCCTTGCATCGGGCCGGGTGCCCGATCGGAAAATCTGAACTGCGTCGGCATTTTCTGGCGAGAATCGTGTCCTTTGACCCCTTCGATGGTCAGTAACGGACGCCGAACGCAACCTCGGTCGCCGTCTCCCGTTGTCTCCAGGGGCTGCCGGGAGATCGTCATGAATACCGCCATCGCCGCCGCCGCTGTCGCCCTGGGTCTCAGTGTCACCTCACCCGCGTTAGCCCAGGACGCGCCCGCTGCGGAATCGCCGCGAACGCCGGACGTCATCCGGGCCAGCGATACCGCCCTGACCTGCGCCACCATAGCGGATGAGGCTGCCCGGCTGAGCGAAGCCATGGGGGCAGAGCCCCGGGGCGGACTTTTTGGCCGTTTGGGCGGCGTCGCCCGCGCCGGCGCCTCCATGATGATTCCGGGTGCCGGGCTGGCGATCGCCGGCGCGGACGCCCTGACCGCCCCCGAACGCGAGCGCAAGGAAGCGGAGGCCGCGGCGATTCAGCACCGCTGGTACTACCTCAACGGCCTGTATGCCGGGCGGGACTGCATGAACGCACCCGCCGCCGCGCCTGCTGCGGCCGCCCCCGCCGCCCCGGCTTCGGCTCAGGTCGTTCCCGGCGCTTAGGGCCGTTCGGTTTTTCCAGCCGATACAACGCCTTAACAGAATGTCGCACCGCCTTGACCTGCGGGGGTCGCCCCTATAGGTTCCGCGCCGAATTCAGACCCTCCTCGACGCCCGTCTTTCGACGTCAGCGGAGAGGCGCTGAGGCCCCTATGTCCCTTCCTCCGGAATCGCGCGAAGAGGCGATCAAACGCCTCAACACCAGCGCATCCAGTCTGGAGGCGCGCACCGCCCGTCAGATCTCTCACGAGGCTGCCGGTCAGGCGGCGGCGGGACAGGCTTGGAAGATTCTCGCTGACCTGTTCGGCGGCGTCTTCGTCGGTCTGGCGATCGGGTTCGGCATCGACCGGTTCGCCGGCACGACGCCTTGGGGAATTATCGGCGGCGTCCTTCTGGGCTTCGCCGTTTCGGTGTGGATGGCGTGGCGCACGGCGCAACGTCTGATGGCCGAAGCCAAACAGTATGGGGAGCCTCAGTCGGTTCCCTTCGACGACGACGAAGACCAGGGAGTCTGATCGCCCGATGGCCGATCCGCTACACCAGTTCCAGGTTACCCCGCTTCCGGGTCTCGACTTCGGCGAAGTGACTCTGCCCGTCGTCGGCACGGTGCACCTGGCCTTCACCAACTCGCATCTGGCGATGACCATCGCCTTCCTGCTGGTTGTCGGCTTCTTCCAGCTGGTGACCTCGGGTGCCAAGGTGGTCCCGGGTCGTGGTCAGGCCGCGGGTGAGACCCTGTTCGGCATGATCGACGGCATCGCCGAGTCGATCATCGGCCATGACGGCAAGAAATACTTCCCGTTCGTCTTCACCGTCTTCACCTTCGTTCTGGCCATGAATCTGCTGGGCCTGTTCCTCAGCTTCACCGCCACCTCCCAGCTGGCCGTGACCGCCACCTTCGGCGTCATCACCTTCGCCCTGGTCGTCGTGGTCGGCATCTGGAAGAACGGCTTCAAATTCCTCGGTCTGTTCTGGCCGACCGGCGCGCCGCTGCTGATGCGCCCCGTGGTCGGCCTGATCGAGTTCTTCTCCTTCCTGCTGCGCCCCCTGACGCTCACCCTTCGTCTGTTCGGCAACATGATGGGCGGCCACGTCGCCCTGAAGGTCTTCGCCGGATTCGTCGTGTCGCTCGGCGGCATGGCCGCCGCCGGCGGCTGGGGCTACCTGGGCCTGCCGGGTGCCGCGCTTTCGCTCAGCCTGGTCACCGCCCTGACCGCGCTGGAGTTCCTTGTGGCCTTCCTCCAGGCCTTCGTCTTCGCCGTCCTGACCTGCGTGTATCTGAATGACGTGGTCAATCTGGGCGACCATCACTAACCACCCCCTTCTCCAACCAACCAACTCTCACAGGACTGAACACCATGGTTGATCCGCAAATCGCCGCCGCCAACGCCGCCGCCATCGTCTCGGCCGGCAACGCCATCGGCGCCGGCCTGGCCATGACCGGCATGATCGGCGCCGGCATCGGCGTGGGCAACATCTTCGGCAACTTCCTCTCGGGTGCCCTGCGCAACCCGTCGGCCGCCGGCTCGCAAATCGGCAACCTGTTCGTCGGCGCCGCCCTGGCCGAAGCCTTGGGCATCCTGTCGTTCGTCATCGGCATCCTGCTCTGGACGTCGGCGAGCTGATTTCGTCCTTCTGATCGTTGGGGCGGCCCGGTTCCGGCCGGGTCGCCGCCTCGTTTCTGACTGACGTATCGACCGCTCAAACATCAGGCGACAGATGACCGTATCCGCTCAACCCGCAGTGACTCACGACGCGCCCTCTTCGGTGGCCGTCGCGGACACGCACGCCTCGACCGAAGCCGCGCACGGCGAAGGCGGGGGCGGCCTGCCGCAGTTCGAGTTCCAGCACTGGTTCGGTCAGATCGTCTATCTGATCTTCCTGTTCGCCCTGCTGTACTGGCTGATGGCCAAGGTCTTCGTGCCGCGTCTGCGCGGCGTCATCGACCAGCGCGCCGCCACCATCGCGGACGCCGTCCAGACCGCCCGTCAGGTCCAGGCTGAAGCCGCCGGTCAGGCCCAGGCCGCCAAGGCCGAGGTCGAGGCCGCTCGCGCCGGGTCCCGCGCCACGGCTGCCGCCGCCAAGGCCCGCGTCACCGACGCCGCCAAC
>VFBG01000161.1 GCA_006515835.1 bacterium
TGTTCGACTACCAGGCCGCATTCCAGACTGCTGTCGAGCAGGTCAAGGGCGAGGGGCGCTATCGCGTCTTTGCCGACCTGAAGCGCGTGCGCGGCGAGTTTCCGCTGGCGAAGCGGCGCCGCGAGGACGGGACCGAGCAGGACGTCGTCGTCTGGTGCTCGAACGACTATCTGGGTATGGGCCAGCATCCGGCGGTGCTCGAGGCCATGCAGGCCGAGATCGACCAGGTCGGCGCCGGTGCCGGCGGCACGCGCAACATCTCGGGCACGACGCGGTCGGCGGTCGATCTGGAAGCCGAACTGGCCAGCTGGCACCAGAAGCAAGCGGCGCTTCTGTTCACCTCGGGCTATGTGGCCAATGAGGCCACCTTGACGACCCTGCAGCGCATCCTGCCGGGCCTGATCATCTTCTCCGACAGTCTGAACCACGCCTCGATGATCGCCGGCATCCGCAACGGCGGCTGCGAGCGGCACATCTTCGCCCACAACGATCTCGAGCACCTCGAGGCCCTGCTCGCCGCGGCCCCGGCCGATGCGCCCAAGCTGGTCGCCTTCGAGAGCGTCTATTCGATGGACGGCGACATCGCCGACCTGGCCGGGACGATCGCCCTGGCCCGCAAATACAACGCCCTGACCTATCTCGATGAAGTCCACGCCGTCGGCCTGTACGGCGCGACCGGCGCGGGCGTGGCCGAGCGGGACGGGGTGCTGGACGGGATCGACATCGTCGAATGCACGCTCGGCAAGGCCATCGGCGTGATGGGCGGCTATATCGCTGCCGACGCGGTGATCATCGATGCGGTGCGCAGCTGGGCCTCGGGCTTCATCTTCACCACCAGCCTGCCGCCGGCCCTGACCGCGGGCGCCCTCGCCTCGGTGCGCTGGCTCAAGGCCCATCCGGAGGTGCGCGACGCCCATCAGGAGCGCGCCGCCACGCTGAAGGCCCGCTTCCGGGCCGCGGGCATTCCGGTGATGGACTCGGTCAGCCACATCGTGCCGGTGTTCGTCGGCGATCCGGTCCACGCCAAGATGATCTCGGACATGCTGCTGGAAGAGCACGGCGTCTATGTCCAGCCGATCAACTACCCCACCGTGCCCAAGGGCACCGAGCGACTGCGCTTCACCCCGTCGCCCAACCACACCGATGCCATGATGGACGACCTCGTCCGCGCCATGGACGCCCTGTGGACCCACTGCAACGTGGCGCGCCTCCCTGCCGTCGCCTGAGGACATCGGCGAGGTCATTGTCGAGCTGACCCGCAATGGGGCCTTTCTGAAATGCTCGGTCGTGCATGTTGCGACCGGCGTCGAGGCCTCGGCCATCGGTCCGGTAACCGAGCGGACCGGGCTGGAGCGGATCGCCATAGCCAAGTTGAAAAGGGCGTTGGCGTCGCGCTGACCCACCAGATGTTGTGGTCGGTCGGCCGGCGGCGTAGAGAAGTCGCCTGTTTCGGCGCAACTCTAGTTTCGGGGCTCCTTCGTGACCGCCTTCACCCACGACGCCTATTTCTCGAAGAGCCTCGCCGAGGCTGATCCCGATATCTTCGGCGGGATCCAGGGCGAACTGGGTCGTCAAAAGGAGCAGATCGAGCTGATCGCCTCCGAGAACATCGTCTCGAAGGCGGTGCTGGAAGCGCAGGGCTCGGTCCTGACCAACAAATACGCCGAGGGCTATCCGGGGCGCCGCTACTATGGCGGCTGCGAATATGTCGACGTCACCGAGAACCTCGCCCGTGAGCGCGCCAAAGCGCTGTTCGGCTGCGCCTTCGCCAACGTACAGCCGCACTCGGGTGCCCAAGCTAACCAGGCGGTGTTCCAAGCCCTACTGCAGCCCGGCGACACCTTCCTTGGCATGGACCTGGCGGCCGGCGGCCACCTGACCCACGGCTCGCCCGCCAACCAGTCGGGCAAATGGTTCCGGCCGGTGACATATACGGTCCGTCAGGATGACTGCCTGATCGACTATGACAATGTCGCAGAGATGGCTGAACGCGAGAAGCCGAGACTGATTATCGCCGGCGCATCCGCCTACAGCCGCCACATCGATTTCAAACGCTTCCGCGAGATCGCCGACTCGGTGGGGGCCTACCTCATGGTCGACATGGCCCACTATGCGGGGCTGATCGCCGGCGGGGCCTATCCCGATCCGCTGCCCCACGCCCATGTCGTAACCACCACGACGCACAAGACCCTGCGCGGTCCGCGCGGCGGCATGGTGCTGTCGAACGACATTGAACTGGGCAAGAAGATCAATTCGGCGGTCTTCCCCGGCCTGCAAGGCGGCCCGCTTGAGCACGTCATCGCCGCCAAGGCCGTCGCCTTCGGCGAGGCGCTGAAGCCCGAGTTCAAACTCTATGCGCAGCAGGTCGTGCTCAATGCCCAGGCCCTGGCCGCGGTGCTGGTCGAGCGCGGCGCGGCCATCGTCTCGGGCGGCACCGACAGCCACCTGATGCTGGTCGACCTGCGGCCCAAGGGCGTGACCGGCAAGGCCACCGAGGCGGCGCTCGAACACGCCCTGATGACCTGCAACAAGAACGGCGTGCCGTTCGACACCGCGCCGTTCACCGTTACGTCGGGCGTCCGTCTGGGCACGCCGGCGGGCACCACCCGTGGCTTCGGCGTCGGCGAGTTCCAGCAGGTCGGCCACTGGATCGCGGACGTCATCGACTCGATGAAGGGCACGGACGAGGCGGACGCTGGCGTGTCGCAGCGCGTCGCGGGCGAGGTGCGCGAGCTCACGCGTCGCTTCCCGATTTACGGATAACTTACTGATGAAATGCCCCTTCTGCGGACATCAGGACACCCAGGTGAAGGACAGCCGCCCGTCAGATGACGGCGCCGCCATCCGCCGCCGCCGGTCCTGCCCGCAGTGCAGCGGGCGTTTCACCACCTTCGAACGCGTGCAGCTGCGCGAGCTGATGATCCTGAAGCGTAACGGCCGCCGCGCGCCGTTCGACCGGGACAAATTGGAGCGGTCGCTGAACGTGGCCCTGCGAAAGCGTCCGGTGCAGGCCGAACAGATCGAGCAGCTGGTCAGCCGCATCACCCGCCAGCTGGAAAGCCTGGGCGAGACCGAAATCCCGTCCTCGACGGTCGGCGACTTCATCATGAAGGCGCTGAAGTCGGTCGATGAGGTCGCCTACGTCCGCTACGCCTCGGTCTACAAGGACTTCCGCCACACCGGCGACTTCGCCCGGTTCCTCGGCGACGAGGGTCTGGACGAAAGCTGATGCCCGTCTCGAACCAGAGGGTTCGCGTCACCCTGAAGCTGGCCACCTCGCTGGACGGCCGGATCGCCACCGCGTCCGGCGAAAGCCAATGGATCACTGGCGAGGCAGCGCGGCTGGAAGGTCACCGGCTGCGCGCCGCCCATGACGCCATCCTCGTCGGCATCGAAACCGTGCTGGCGGACGACCCCGAGCTGACCGCCCGCCTGCCGGGCCGACCCGTGGACCAGCCCCTGCGCGTGGTGCTCGACAGCCGCCTGCGGACGCCGGCAACCGCCAGGGTCGCGACTGGGGGGGACACTCTGATCCTCACCGCCGCCGAGCCTGAGCCCGTCGGCGACGCCGTGGTCGAACGGGTCGAGACGGAGGGGGACCGTCCGTCCGTGGCCGCCTGCCTTGCTGCGATGAAGCGCCGGGGTGTGACCTCCGTGCTGATCGAGGGCGGCGGACAGGTGGCGGCCAGCGTTCCGGGCGCCGATCCTGCTGGGCGGGGAGGGGCGACCCTGTGTGGCCGCGCTCGCCCTGTCGCGACTTTCCGACGCCCCGCGATACCGGCGCCTTGCGGTCGAGCCTTGCGGTGACGACCTGTGGGAACGCTACGAGAGAGTCTCCTGAGCCCATGTTCACCGGCATCGTCACAGACATCGGCCGCGTCCGTTCGGTCCGCCAGACCGAGCGCGACAGGCGCTATGTGATCGAGACCGCCTGGGACACGTCCGGCATCGACCTCGGTGCCTCGATCAGTCACGCCGGCTGCTGCCTGACGGTCACCGAGAAGGGCCCCGGCTGGTTCGCGGTCGAGGTCTCGGGCGAAACCCTGACGAAAACGACGCTGGGAGACTGGCGCGAGGGCGATCCGGTCAATCTGGAGCGCGCCGCGAAGCTGGGCGACGAACTGGGCGGCCATATCGTCTCGGGCCATGTCGACGGGTTGGGTCGGGTGATCTCGGTCACGCCGGATGGCGGCTCGCACCGGATCGACATCGAAGTGCCGGCGCCGCTGCACCGCTACATTGC
>VFBG01000162.1:0-360 GCA_006515835.1 bacterium
CTATCTGTTCGTAACGGACGCGCAGGGGATGCGGGTTCTGGATGTGACAAAGCTGGAGGACCCGCGCGCCATCGAGGGTGCCGTCGTGCCTCTGGGCGATGCGCGCCGCCTCTATGTCGCGCGGACCTACGCCTATGTCGCCGCCAAGGGCGAGGGGCTGGTGATCATCAATGTGACAAACCCCCGCCAGCCTCGCCTGCACCAGCGGGTGACCTTCGACGGCCGGCTGAACGACGCCGAGGACGTCGTCGTGGCCTCCACCAACGCCTCCCTGTTCGCCTATGTCGCCGATGGTCGAAACGGGCTGAAGGTGCTGCAGTTGACCAGCCCGGACAGCCAGCGGAATTTCTACGGCTTCTC
>VFBG01000162.1:374-6660 GCA_006515835.1 bacterium
ATTTCTACGGCTTCTCGCCGGAGCCGCGTCCCGAGCTGATCGCCTGGGCGCGGACGCCGTCGCCGGCCCTTGCCCTGTCCAAGGGGCTGGACCGCGACCGGGGCGTGGACGAGACAGGGAACCAGATCGCCATATTCGGCCGCCTCGGCTCCCGACCGTTCAACAGGACCGAGATGGAGCGGCTGTTCCTCGATTATCGGGGCGAGGTGTACCGGGTGAGCGACCGGCCGTCGCTGGACGGCTGGCTGGCGGCGCAATAGCCGCCGGCGTCAGTGGTGGTGTGGCCCGGCCGTCCCGGCGCGTTCCTGCGCGAGATGCTTCATGAAGGCCTGCATCTTGTGCGTATAGCGGGCGAGGATCTTGTAGCGCTGGACCGCCGTGAAATGGCTGACCAACCCGCGGCCGTTCCAGCGGTGAATGCCGAACGATGGCGGCGCCTCGGCAATCATTGGCCGCTTGTCCGGACGGTCCAGGTTCATCGGCTTGAGGTCCAGTACCACCTGCGGGGCGGTTGAAGGACAGACTGTCAGGGTTGTGCCGGCCCACGAGGTGACGATGGTGCGGTGGACGTGGCCGCACAGGGCACCGACGACCTGGTTGTGGCGTGAGACCACGTCGGTGAAGCGCTGCACCCAGGGTTCAGCCGGGCCGATGGTCATCCACTCGATGCCCGTATCGATCGGCGGGTGATGCAGAACCAACAGGGTCGGCCGCTGCGGCGCCTCGGCCAGACGGGCCTCCAGCCAGGCCGCCCGCTTCTCGCAGAAGCCGCCGCCATGGCGGCCTTGCTCCAGCGTGTCCACCACCACGATCCGTAGCGGGTAGTCGTCGACAGCATACTGGATGAAGCCGTCTTCCTGGGGCGTATCGGGGAAGACCTGACTGAAGTTGGCCCGCGTATCATGGTTGCCCATACACATCAGGATGGGCAGGGAAAGTTGTTGGATTTCCTGACGAAACCATTCGTAAGAAGCCACGTCGCCCTTGTCGGCGATGTCGCCCGTGATCACGATCAGATCGGGCTTCGGTTCAAGCCGCCGCACCGCCTGGACCGTTTGGCGGAAGCGTTTCTTGTTCATCTCGAACCGGCTCTTCTGGTCGAAGCCGATATGGATGTCGGTGATCTGAACGATCAACATGACGCCGTTCCCCCGTTCAAAGTCATGTCGCCTCTATTTCTCCAGCGCCTGGCTGATCCCGTCCCAGTCGTCGGGCGGCGGGTTCTGGCGGAATTCGGCAACCCGCGTGGCGTAAATGGCCGCCACGCCCTCCAAGCCCGGCAACGTACCCGAGCCTTGCAGTATCGCCAGCGCGGCCTCGGCGGCCGCCCAGTTGCGGGACCGATATGCCTCAAGCACGGCGGCCATCCGGGCCCCGGTTTCAACCAGGGCCGGGTCTGAAGAGAATTCCGGCGGCCCCATGAGGGCGAAAATCCGCTCGGGCGCGTCGCGGCCGACGACGCGGATGATGTCCAGCTCAATGAGAGCGAAGTCAGGCAGGCGGGCGGCGAGGTCTTCGCCGACGAGGATGTTCACCGCATAGGCCTTGGTCAGGCTCTCCAGTCGCGAAGCGAGGTTCACCGTATCGCCGATCAGCGAATAGCTGAGGCGCTGGCGCGATCCCATGTTGCCGACGCAGCACGGGCCGGTGTTGAGCCCGATGCCGATGGCCACCTGGCCCGGCCAGGCGGAATCGTTCGCCCGGTCGGTATTCAGTCGCTTGACCGTCTCAAGCATTTCCAGAGCCGCAAAGGCCGCGTTCCGTTCGTGCTCTGGGTCGTCGAGCGGGGCGTTCCAGAAGGCGAGCACGGCGTCGCCGATGTATTTGTCGATCGTGGCCTTGCGGGCCAGAAGCACGTCCGTCATCGGCGTCAGCAGGTTGATCAGGAATCCGATCAACTCCTGAGGGCCGAAGCGCTCGGAGATGCGCGAAAACCCCCGGACGTCGCTGAACAGAACCGTCATTTGACGGACTTCGCCGCCGAGCTCCAGCTGGCCAGGATCGCGGGCGATCCGGTCGACGAGCTCGGGCGACAGATAGCGGTCGAAGGCGTTGTGGATGTGACTCCGCGCGCGTTCCTCCCGGTAGAAGGAGACCGCCGTAATGGCGATATAGACCGAGACCACGCCCAGCGCGGGGAAGATGGGCTCCAGCAGAAGGCCGCTGTTCCGGAAGGCGAACCAGGACCCGGCCAGCACGCCGCCGAGGGCGAGCATGGCCAGCACCCCGCCGCGCAGGGCACCGAGTGCAGGGGCCGAGAGCGCGATCAGCAGGCAGAGCACCACCATCAGCGCGCGCTCTACCCCCACCGCCCAGTCAGGCCGCGTGAGAAACTTGCCGAGGATCATCTGCTCGGCGGCCTGGGCATGGATCACAACGCCCAACTCGACGGAATTGGTCGGTGTGCTGCGGAGATCACGAAGGCCCTGCGCGCCCGTGCCGATGAAGACGATCTGGCCCTCGAACAGCCGCCGCATCTCCGCTTCCGGCAGATCGCCCTGAAGGATGCGCCAGGCGGGCACGATGCGTTCGGGGTGCGGCGCGGTGTAGTGCATCGAAAGTTCGCCCGCCGAGGTCGTCGGGACCTGCAAGTCACCGGTCTTGACGGCAACGACCTGTGTCAGCCCCCGGTCTCCGGTCTCACCGCTGCCGTCGCTGCTGCGGACCAAAATCGCGCCGGCCCCCTGGGCGACCCGCAGGGCTTCCAGCGAGAGCGACGGTATGATCTGGCCGTCCAGATTGGCGATGAGCGGCACGGCCCGGATGATGTCGTCCCGCCCCGCGTCCAGACTGACGGAACCGGCTCCGGACGCGCGATCGCCGATCAGGGGCAGGCTGACGATGGCACCGCTGTATTCCGGCAAGGCCTCCAGCGGCGGCGTGCCTGATACCGCGACGCCGGCATGCTCCGCGGGACGTGCGTTGTTGGTTTCTCCGGTGAGGAAATATCCGGTGACGGTAGGCCCGCGCCCCATGGCCTGGCCCAGCAGTTCGTCATGGTCGGTCAGGGCGGCGATGTCGGAATAGTCGCCGCGCGCTTCCGGGTTCTGTCGCAGCAGCTCGACTGCGCGCGCCGGCGAGGTCCGGTCCGGTTCAGAGAAGACCACGTCGAAGGCGATCGCCGCTGCGCCGGCGTCGGTGAGCGCATCAGTCAGGCGAGCGGCGTCTGTCCGAGGCCATGGCCACTGGCCGAGGCGCCGAATGCTTTCGTCATCGATATCGACGACACGAACGCCAGCATCCTCATAGGGGCGCGGGTAGGCCCGCTGGTAGGTGTCGAAAACCAGATTGCTGATGGCACCGACGAATGGCGGCTCAAGTATCTGCAGGACAAGCAGAAACAATGCGACGATCAGGCCTGGCCCGGCCGTCGCGATGTAGCGCGTAAGCGAAAGGCTGGAGCGCGCCAGGCGCGACCCGATTTCCTTCAATCGCTCGGTCTCAGGCTCCGCCCCCATGCGTCCGCCCCACTCAAAAAAGCACTGCTCGATTAGCCCATGCGCTTCTTGCGGAACGATGTTAGCCTGATCGCTCCGCAGTTCGGGGATAGACTATCCCGGACAATCTGCAAGCGGTTGGGGGATTACATGAAACGTCCAGCGTATCGTCCCGCCTCGATTTTTCGGGCCGGGTTGTTGGTTTCCGCGGTTGTGGGACTGTCTGCAGCGACGGTTGACGTGCGGGCGACCTCAACGGGGCAGCCGGCGCTCTGGAGCGTGTCTTGATCGCGGATCCGAACCGGCACGGCGCCCGGTTGATGTACGCCGCTGTCCTTTACCGGCTCGACGATTTGCAGGGCGCACGAGACCAACTCGATCTGCTGGAGCCGGTGACGCTGACGCCCCTGCAGCGGGCCGAGGCGACGCGCTATCGCGCACGGATCGAACGCAGCCGGTCGACGACCCGGTTCAGCGGCAGCGCATCAGCCGCGGTCACCTATGAGGAAGACGCCGCGGGCGCGCTGACGACCCAGTTCGACTCCATCTTCGCCCCGCCGGTCAGCCAGGAGGGCGGCGCGGCCGTGTTCGCCGCACGCCTCAACATCGCGCACGATCTCGACGGCGCCGCGGGCTATACCGCCTTCGGTTCGATCGGCGGCTATGACCGCTCAACCTTCGGCGACATTGACGGCAATGTGCGGCGCGGGGACCTGGAAGCCGGCCTGTCTTATGTTGGAAGGCTGAATTCCTGGAATGTCAGTGCGGTAGCGCGCGCGCTTGATCTTCTTGATGACCCCTACATGCGCGAAGTCGGGCTGAAGGCCCAGGCACGTTGGCGGACCAGCAATGCGACGACCTTCTCCATCTCGGGCGAGGCGGTCAGCCAGACGTTCGATGAGCCGGGTGTGGACGCCCTCGCCGTATTCATCGGCGGCGACCGCGACGGCTGGCGCTATGATTTCAACGCTGGCCTGACGCACCGGCTGGACGCCCGCACCACCATCGGCGTCTCGGCCGGCTGGCAGGACAAGCAGGCTGACTACGAGCCCTTCGGCTATTCGGGGCCCGGCGTTCAGGCGCGCTACGACACCAGCAGTGCTCGCGGCCAGTATGTGGCGATCTCAGGCGGCATTCAGTGGCTGGAGTATGACGCACCTGACCCGGTCTTTGTCGGGTTTGGCGCGCCGGCGCGCGAGGACACCCGTAGCTGGGCGCGCGTCGCGATCGGCGCGCCGTTCAGCGCCTTCACGGCCGCCGGCGCGACCGGCGACTGGCGGCAGGATGTGGGTATCGAAGGCGCGCTGACCTATGGTGCCCGGGATTCCGCTGCGCCCCTCGCCGACTACGACAGCTGGGGCGCGGAACTACGCCTGACGTGGCGCTTCGGCGCGGCCAACTAGGAGAGATGCCTATGATCCCGGTTCGCACCCTGGCCACTATCGCCGCGCTGGCCTGCACCTTCCCGGTCGCCGCCATCGCCCAGGCGCAGGAGGCCGTCGGCGTAAACGCCGCCATCCGCAACAGCGTCCGCACCCAGCCGGCGGGAGAAAGCGCGCTTCGGCCCGCCGCCCTGAGAGGCCAGGTTCGCACCGGTGACGTCTTCGTCAGCGGCGCGCAGAGCCAGCTGCAGATCCTGCTCAGGGACCAGTCGATCTTTACGGTCGGTTCGAATGCGCGGGTGACCATTGATCGCTTCGTCATCGATACCGACCGACGTGCGGGCGGCGCATCTGCCTCGGTTGCGCGCGGCGCGTTCCGGTTCGTGTCCGGCCGCGGCGGGGCCCGGCCTGGCGCTGTACGCACCCCCGTATCTTCGATCGGCGTGCGCGGCACCGTGGTTGAGGCGGTTGTGGGCCCCGACGCCCTGTTCGTGCTGGAGGGCCACCCAGGCCTGCCGGCTTTCAACGGCTCGCCCGATGACGCCACCCTGATCGTCCTGCGCGGACCCGGCCCGCGAGGCGCGGGCTTCGACACGCCCGGCGCCGTTGATATCACCAGCGGCGACACGACGCTGACGCTCGATCGTCCCGGTCTGGCGATGTTCGCCTGGGCCGGCGGAAGCTTAGGGCCGTTCGAACTGTCGGATGAGGCGTCAGCGCGGCTCAGCGCCCTGCTCAGGGCGGCGCCGACGTCGAATGCGGATTCTGGCCCCGGCGATGTTCTGTCCGCGGGCGTCGCTGCCGGCGATGTCTTCTTCAGCGACCGGGGTCCCAATCCTGATCCGATCGAGCCGTCCGTCGGATGTGAGTCCAGGGGAGGGCCGATTCAAAGCCCCGGCGGACCCAGCCAGGGCGGCGGCGGCTGCGACACGGTCACGCTGGACCCCATACCCTGATAACCGGGAAGGGACCGGTCATGGCCGTCTCTGATCATGTTGACCTGTCCCGTTTCATCGCGGGCTTCAGGTGGGTCGCCGGGGTGGTGCCGGCCTACGGGGTGGTCTGAACCGTCGGTACGAGCCGGGGCTGCGCGCTGAAGTTTGGCCGTGGCGGACGCGGCGTCGGATGCGACGGCGCGTGGAAGCTGTGGCAGGTCTCGCAGTCTGCCGGGGCCGGGGTGGGCGAGCGGGCCGTTGTCTGGCCGTGGCATTCCACGCATTCGCTGACTGACGGCAGCAGCAGATCGGTCGCTGAGCCCGAGGTCGCCGCAGCGTGGCACTGGGCGCAGGACGGCTGGCCCTGGCGGTCGACGCGGTGCTCACGGACGCTGTGATCAAACGCCCCCCGGCTCAGGAAGTCGCCGGGCAGGCGCACCGGGGTGAAGCGTATCGTCGGCGTCCGGAAGATGGTGTGGCAGTCGAAACAGGCACCGCGCGGGCCGAAGGCGCCGCCCACCGTATTGACTGC
>VFBG01000299.1:0-772 GCA_006515835.1 bacterium
CCCCTTTTCTAATCGTTCGCGATAATGGTGAACAATCCACGGCCCGAGACCACTTCGGCGAAGGCCCCCGGACGGTGGAGATCGAACACCACGATGGGAACCTTGTTCTCGCGGCACAGCGCGATGGCGGAGGTATCCATCACCGCCAGATCGCGGGACAGCACGTCGTTGAAGGTCAGCCGGTCGAAGCGGACCGCATCCTTGACCTTCTTGGGATCGGCGGAATAGACGCCGTCCACCTGGGTGGCCTTCAGCAGGGCGTCGCAGCCCATCTCGACGGCGCGGAGCGCGGCGGCGGTGTCGGTGGTGAAGAACGGATTGCCGGTACCGGCGGCGAAAATCACCACCCGGCCCTTTTCCAGATGACGGATGGCGCGGCGGCGGATGAAGGCCTCGCACACCGTCGGCATGACGATGGCCGACTGGACCCGGGTCTCGCAGCCGACCCGCTCCAGCGCATTCTGCACCGACAGCGCGTTGATGACGGTGGCCAGCATTCCCATGTTGTCGGCGGCCGCCCGTTCCATGCCGCTGGAGGCGCCGGAGACGCCGCGAAAGATGTTGCCGCCGCCGATGACGACGCAAACCTCGATTCCAAGGTCCCGGACCGATTTGACTTCGCGGGCGATGCGTTCGACGGTGGCGGGATCGAGCCCGTATTCACGGGTTCCCATCAGGCCTTCGCCGGATATCTTGAGGAGAACGCGGCGGAATTTGGCGTCGCTGTTCATGGACTCCCTCGATTCTGGTGGGGCCGGCACCGATGTTTCAC
>VFBG01000299.1:796-2005 GCA_006515835.1 bacterium
CGCGCCCCTTGTCGGGGCAATCGGGCCGCCTTCGCGGGAAAGCGGCCCGAATTTCCAGAGGACTCAGCGGCCGAGCTGGGCGGCCACTTCGGCGGCGAAGTCCTTCTCTTCCTTCTCGATGCCCTCGCCCAGGGCGAAACGGGCGAAGCCGGTCAGCTTGATCGGCGCGCCGATTTCCTTGCCGACGATCTCCAGCACCTTGGAGACCTTGTTCTCCTGGTCGATGACGAAGACCTGCTCGGTCAGGCAGACCTCCTCGTAGTACTTGCGGATGCGGCCCTCGACCATCTTCTCGATGACGGCGGCGGGCTTGCCCGAGGCCTGGGCCTGCTCGGTCAGCACCGCCTTCTCGCGCTCCAGCGCGGCGGTATCGACCAGGCTGGGGTCGAGGAACTGCGGATTGGCGGCGGCCACGTGCATGGCCAGCTGCTTGCCCAGTTCGGTCAGGCGAGCCTGATCGCCGGTGGATTCCAGCGCCACCAGGCAGCCGATCTTGCCCAGGCCGGGAGCGATGGACGAGTGGACGTAGGAGGCGACGACGCCGCTGCCGACGTCCAGGCGGATGGCCCGGCGCAGGTTCATGTTCTCGCCGATGGTGGCGATCAGGGCGGTCAGCTGCTCGGCGACGCTCTTGCCGGTACCGGGGCACTCGGCGGCGTTGATGGCCGCCACGTCGGCACCCTTGGCCAGGGCGACGGCAGCCACCGCCGACACGAAGCCCTGGAACTGCTCGTTGCGGGCGACGAAATCGGTCTCGGCGTTGACCTCGACGGCGACGCCCGTGGTGCCGGCGGCGGCAACGCCCACCAGTCCCTCGGCGGCGACGCGGCCGGCCTTCTTGGCGGCGGCGGCAAGGCCCTTCTTGCGCAGCCAGTCGATGGCGGCCTCGACGTCGCCGGCGGTCTCCCTCTCTCGGGCGGTGGCTCGCTCGGAGCCATTGAATACGGACTATCTCAAGCGAATGGCGGCGAACGGGTGTCGCCGCCATTCGGATACTCACAAACGGCTCAAGCCGGCTGGGCGGGAGCCTCGTCGGCGGCTTCGGCCACGATCTCGGCGATCTGCTCCACCGGAGCCTCGGCACTGGCGCCGACATCGCCGCCGCCGCGGGTGATCTCGGCCTGAATGCCGTCGAGCACGGCGCCGGCCATCAGGTCGCAATAGGTCTGGATGGCGCGGATGGCGTCGTCATTGCCGGGAACCGGATAG
>VFBG01000300.1 GCA_006515835.1 bacterium
CCTTGTCGCCGACGCGGCGGTCCAACATCGCTCGTTCCAGTTCCAGGGCGCAGGTGATCGGAGTGTCGGCGGCTTGCACGATCACGTCGCCGCGTTGGACGCCCGCCTTGCCGGCCGGGCCGGCGGGATCGGCCCGCTCGACGATCAGGCTGCGCGTCGGCGGGTTCTGGGTGATGTCCACGCGGTCCCGGCAGATCAGGCCGTGGGTCGCGCCGGTGCGCTTGCGGATGCTCATCATGTCGGCCGCCACGCGGAGGGTGGTATCGACCGGGATGGCGAAGCCGATGCCCTGGGCGCCGGCGCGAATGGCCACGTTGACGCCGATCAGCTCGCCGTTGATGTTCAGGAGCGGGCCGCCGGAATTGCCCGGATTGATGCTGGCATCGGTCTGGATCAAAGCCTTGTAGGACACGTCCTTGTTGAGCGTCACGTCGCGGTTGATGGCGCTGACGATGCCGCGCGTGACCGTATGCTCGTAGCCATAGGCGTTGCCGATGGCCGCCACGGATTCGCCGACCATCAGGTCGGCGGAGGTGCCCAGCGGCACGACGGGCAGCGGCCGGGCCGGTTCGATCTTGAGCAGGGCCAGGTCGGATTCGGGGTCGCGGGCCAGGACGCGGGCGCTGTAGCCGGTGCGGTCGGCCAGGCGGACGCGGATGACGTTGACGTCCTCGACCACGTGCTGGTTGGTGAGGATGTAGCCGCGCGGGTCAATGACGATGCCGGTGCCCATGCCGTTGACGCGGTTCTGCGAGGGCGTCATGGCGAAGAGGTCCTCGGCGGCTGGCCCCTGGACCGTGCGTTCGCTGTGGATGTTGACCACGCAGTTGCGGACGCGCTCGACCAGTTCGACGAGCGGCGTGCGCCGCTGGTTGGTGGCCACGACCACGGGCACCGGCGCCACGGTGGCGGCGCTGCCGACGGCCAGGCTCGTCAGCAAGACGGCCAGGGCGGACCCGAGGGTGCGCGCCGCGCGGCCAGGATTTCGGGTAAATTCACGGACACGTGATGTCGGAAAGAAGTGCAAGCTCATGATGTCCCCAGAGGACCGGGCGCGGGCCAGCGGCAAGCAGCCGCCCCTCAGCTGCCTCCCGGCCTGGTCGCCACACGGATTGGACGGTCGCCGGTTGTCGCCAGTTGATTTCGACCAGACGGAATTCAGGGCTGGAGGGACGTTCGCCAGGTTCGCCATTTTCACAAGGGTCCAGAGAAGGGAAACGCCGGGTCTAGCGGGAATGCCAGCCGGCCCACGGCGACGGGAAGCAACGATTGCAGCGGCTGCGCCGAAACTGCGTGCGTCTTTTGCGGACGCCCTGCCGTCCGCCGGTATATTATTCCCCTGCGAGTCAATACTGTACGCGGCCGAGCGCCGCGCCAGGTAGGTCCGGCGAGCCGAGCCGGACCTGAACGATCAGCATCAG
>VFBG01000163.1 GCA_006515835.1 bacterium
CGCGCCGCGTCCTCCGGCCGTCCATTCCGACACGCGTCGGCCGCCGCCGGCAGCGCCCGCCCACGCGGCTCCCGAACCCGTGACGGAAGGCCATGCCGACAGCGGCCTGCGCCCCGCTTTGTCGCCCGGCGCTTCAGCCCCGCTGGACATGCAGCCGATCGACGCCGTGCCGGTGGTGGACACCCATGGGGAAGAGGCGGTATCCGCCTCGCATGGCTGACACCTCCCCAAAGCCCACCGTCCTGCTCCCCGAATCCGAGGTCCAGCGCATCGTCGCCGACCTCGCCGCGCAGATCGCCCCGGTGATCGACGACGAGACGGTGGCGGCCGTTCTTTTGACCGGTGGCCTGTGGTTCGCCGCCGACCTGACCCGCGCCCTGTCGCGGATCGGCCGCAACGTCCGCTTCGACGCCCTCTGGCTCGCGTCCTACGGCGACGAGAAGGAAAGCCGGGGCCGGATCGACGTCTATGCGGACTTCCAGCGCTCGATCGAGGGCCGCCGGGTGCTGATCGTCGACGACGTCTTCGACACCGGCCTGTCGCTGGCCGAGGCCGTGCGCATCGCGAAGGAAAAGGGCGCCTCGGAAGTCCTCACTGTCGTCTTCGCCAAGAAGCCCTGGCCCCTTCCGCGCGCGCCCGAGCCGGACTTCGTCGGCTGGGAGGCGCCGAACCGGTTCCTCGTGGGCTATGGACTGGATCACGCGGGGGCTTTGAGGGGCCTGCCCGATGTCTGCGCGCTGGACTGAGTGATTAGTGGTTAGTGAGTAGTGGTTGCCTGCTTCGCTGGTGGCGGAAGGGCGGCGCAAATCGAGCCTCGCCCCGCCCGGCGGCCAACCACTAATCACTAGCCACTAATCACTCCTCAGCCAGTCGGCCCGCGGCTCCCGCTCCAGCATCTCATCATACGTCGGCCGTGCCCGCACCACCGCCCAGCGGTCGCCGTCCACCAGGACCTCCGGCACCAGCGGCCGCGAGTTGTACTCACTCGCCAGCACCGCGCCGTAAGCCCCAGCACCCATAAACGCCACCAGATCGCCGGCCTGCATCGGCGGCAGCAGGCGATCGCGGGCGAAGATGTCGGTGGATTCGCAGATCGGGCCGACGAGATCGTACAGGCGCGGCTCGCCGTCGCGCGGCCGCACCGGGACCAGATCGTGGAAGGCGTCGTACAGGGCCGGACGCATCAGGTCGTTCATCCCCGCGTCCAGAACGAGGAACCGCCGCCCCCCCACGCCTGAAGCACTGCCGCGCTCATTGACCTGGATGACCCGGCTCAGCAGGACGCCGGCGTTGGCGGCCAGCAGACGGCCCGGCTCGAAGGCCGCCTCGACTTCCAGACCGTCCAGGACCCGCGCGGCCATGGCGACATAGGCCTCGATCGACGGCAGGTCCGACTGGCCGTGATAGGGCACGCCGAGCCCGCCGCCGAGGTCGAGCCGCGACACGGTCAGGCCCGCGGCGCGCAGCTCCAGCGTCATCGTCCGCAGCGCCCGGAACGCCGCCTCCAGCGGCTCCAGTGTCGTGATCTGGCTGCCGATGTGACAGGCCAGACCGACCGGCGTCACATGCGGCGAAAGGCTGGCCCGGGCGTAGAGGGCGTGCGCCTCATCGGCCGGCACGCCGAATTTGTCGGTCGCCCCGCCGGTGGTGATCTTGGCATGCCCGCCGGCACCGACGGAGGGATTCACGCGGATTGCTATCTCTGGGGTCGCTATCGCTCGCGACGCAGTCGCTCGCTGCTTGAGCGACGAGGAGATTTCGATCAGCCGGTCCAGTTCGACCGCGCTCTCGACATTGATCTGGCGCACCCCGACCTCGATGGCGAAGGCCAGTTCGGCGTCGGTCTTGCCCACGCCGGAGAAGACGATGCGGTCCGCCGGTATGCCGGCCTTCAGCGCCCGCCGGATCTCGCCCTCGGACACCGTGTCCGCGCCGCAGCCCAGGCGGGCAAGGGTGGCCAGCACCGAAAGATTGGAATTGGCCTTCACCGCAAAGGCGATCAGGGCGTCGCCCAGGGCGGCCGGATGGGCCGCGACGGCGTCGGCCAGCAGGCCGTAGTGCCGCGTCAGGGTCGCGGTCGAATAGACATAGGCGGGCGTGCCGACCGCGTCGGCGAGCGCCTCCAGCGGCACGCCCTCGGCCTGAAGCGCGCCGTCGATCCGGTCGAAATGGTGCAAGGGAGGCCTTAGCCGGGGTTGGAGCCCGAACCGCCATAGGGGCTCGAGCTGGGGCCGCCGTCGATCGGAACCTGGCTGGGCGGACGGTTGACGGTGGCGGGCTCGGGCAGGTTGCGGGCCCGCTCGTCGCGCATGCCGCGCTCGGTCTGTTTGACCGGCGGGGCGTCGAGGTCGGCCATGCGTCCGCAACCGGCGGCCGAGACGGCGATCAGGGCGGCGACGCCCGCAAGAACGATCTTCTTCATCCCAAACCCCTTACGCGAGACGCGTCTTCCACTCGGCGATGCGCGCGCGGACCTGTTCCGGCGCCGTGCCCCCGAAGCTCTGGCGGCTGGCGCAGGAAGCCTCAGGGGTGAGCACCTTGTAAACCGCTTCCGTCACGCCCGCCTCAAGCGATTGCAGTTCGGCCAGCGGCAGTTGCGACAAATCCACGTTCAGGGCCTCGGCCCGCTTCACCGCCGCGCCCGTGACATGGTGCGCCTTGCGGAACGGCAGGTTCAGCTCACGCACCAGCCAGTCGGCCAGATCAGTAGCGGTCGAGAAGCCCGAACCGGCGGCCTCGCGCATCCGTGCCGTGTTCGGCTGCAGGGCCGAAACCATGGCCGTCATGGCGCCCAGGGCCAGGGTCAGGGCGTCGAAGGCCTCGAACACCGGCGGCTTGTCCTCCTGCATGTCCTTGGAATAGGCCAGCGGCAGCCCCTTCATCACCGTCGACAGAGCCACCATCGAGCCCATGATCCGGCCCGTCTTGGCCCGAACCAGTTCGGCGGCGTCGGGATTGCGCTTCTGCGGCATGATCGAGCTGCCGGTGGTCAGGTCGTCGGGCAGGGTCACGAAACCGAACTGCGGCGTCATCCAGATCACGATCTCCTCGGCCAGCCGCGACAGGTGGCCGGCGCAGATCGAGGCGGCGGCCAGGCTTTCCAGCGCGAAATCACGGTCCGAGACGGCGTCCAGCGAATTGCCCATCGGCCGGTCGAAGCCGAGCTCGGCCGCCGTCATGTGGCGGTCGATGGGGAAGGGCGACCCGGCCAGGGCCGCGGCGCCCAGCGGATTCTCGTTCATCCGCGTCCGGGCGTCGGCGAAGCGCGCGGCGTCCCGTCCGAACATCTCGACATAGGCCATCAGATGGTGGCCGAAGGTCACCGGCTGGGCCGGCTGCAGATGGGTGAAGCCGGGCATCAGGTCGCCGGCGTGCTGTTCCGCCCGGACCAGCAGGGCCGACTGCAGGCCCTTCAGCTGTTCGACGGCGGCGTCGCAGGCGGCGCGGACCCACAGGCGGAAATCAGTGGCTACCTGATCATTGCGGCTTCGCGCCGTATGCAGCCGGCCCGAGGGCTCGCCGACAAGTTCGGCCAGCCGGGCCTCGACATTCATGTGGATGTCTTCGAACTGGTCGCGGAACGGGAAGGTGCCGTCGCGGATCTCGGCCTCGATGGCGTCCAGCCCGCCCAGAATGGCTTCGGCGTCGGCCGCGGTGACAGCATGCGGCAATGGGCGCGCGAGCCGGCCAGATCCTGGGCCCACAGACGGCGGTCGACGCCGATGGAGACGTTGATCGCCTGCATGATGTCGGCCGGTCGCGCCGAGAAGCGACCGCCCCACATGTCTTGACCTTCCGGGTTCGGAGAAGGCTTAACTGTCGCTGGCGGCGGGGAAGGCTTGGTCATGAAGGGCTCGAAGACGGCGGGATTAGCGATCGCGGGCGCGCTGGCGGTCGGCATGATCGTGGGCGCCGGGCTGCTATACGCCAATCGCGACGCCTTCTTCAAAGCCGCAACGCCGGAACCGGCGGCCAAGAGCGAACTGGCCCGTTTCGCCACCGGCTCCCTGACCCGGCTGGAGACGCTCAAGGTCACGCCCATGGCCCCCGACTACGTCTTCAAGAACCGGGATGGTGCTGACGCCACCTTCGCCCAATTCCGCGGCAAGGTGGTGGTGGTCAACATCTGGGCCATGTGGTGCGCGCCCTGCCGCACCGAGATGCCGACTCTCGCCCGTCTGGACGAGGCCTATCCCGACAGCGACCTGATGGTCCTGCCGATCAATGTCGACGCCACGCCGGACGGTCTGGCTGACGCACGCAGCTTCATCGACGTGCACGAACCCCTGCCGCTCTACAGCGACATGAAATTCCAGCTGCCCTTCCTGCTGCCCCAGCAGGAAAAGATGCCCCAGACCGTGATCCTCGACCGTCAGGGCCGCATCCGCGCCTCCTTCGCCGGCGAGGCGGACTGGGCCAGCCCCGAGGCGCGCGCCCTGATCGACGCGCTGCTGGCGGAGCCGGCCCGTTGACCCCCGTCGTGCATTCGGACGGCAGCAGCTTCTAGGTCCAGCTTGTCATCCCGGCCGAAGCGAAGCGGAGAGCCGGGACGGGACGGGCCATCCCACTCCTCACCTCCCGGACAGCCCGCAGGGCTGAGCCGGGAGCAGGGTGGCGACCAGCTCGTCCTCCTGACCCTTGCCCCGGATAGCGGCTGCCGCCGCTTCCGGGACGGTCACTGGGTTGGGTCCACCGTCCCGGATCGCCGCGTTGCGGCGTCCGGGATGACAAGGTGTCCGGAGCCCCGGGCCTAGTTGCCCTTTTCGTCGGTCGCGGTCTCGGCCTTCTGCTCATCGGCCTTCTGAGCCAGCTCGTCCGTGGCCTCATCGACTTCCTGGGCGACCTCGCTCGCGCCGGCGGCGATCGTCGAGCCGACCTGCGCGGCCTCTTCCTGAACCGCGTCGCCGGCGGTCTCGGCCTTTTTCTCCTCGGCGGGGGTACAGGCGGCGACGCCCAGGGCCAGGGCGGCGAAGGCGGCAAGGGTGATGGACTGGATGCGCATGGGATATCCCCGATCAGCGTTGAACCTTGGCGGTTAACGCGGGGAAGCGTGACAGGTTGCGGAAATGGTGGCTGGAGGCGGGCTCGAACCGCCGACCTGTGGGTTATGAATCCACCGCTCTAACCAGCTGAGCTACCCAGCCCCGTTTGACGATCGCGTCGCTCGAGTCCCGGCGGGAACTGGTCTGTCCGCCGGAAGAGCGGTGCCTATAGAGGGAGGCGATGGCGGATTCAAGCCGCCTTCACGCGACTGCGGGGCCGGGGCCATGCGTCGCACGCAGGTGACGCCGCCGGGCCGGAACGGCTAGGCTGCAGCGACCGTTTCCCGCCTGACCGATTCAAGGGGTTTCCCATGCGCCTGCTCGTCCTCGCTGTCTCCGTGTCCGCCGTGGCCCTGGCCGCCGCCTGCGCTGCCCCCGGACAGGACGAGGCCCGGCCCGGCGATCCGGTCGAGACCCGCCCCGCCAACGGCGCCAACCAGCAGCCCGCCTTCCCCGGCCAGACCCGCGCCCCCGG
>VFBG01000164.1:0-7822 GCA_006515835.1 bacterium
GGACCCGTAGGCGCAGAAGGCGGCGATCCGGCCCTCATGGCAGACCGCATAGAAGCTGGCCTCCTCGCCGACGATCCGGCGCTGGGCGACCCAGGGTGCCTCGGGCGACGGCGAAACGGGGCCGAGTTCCGGGTGCGTGGGGGCGATCAGGGCCCGGGTGCCGAAGCGCGACCAGACCGGTTTGAACACATGGTCAGCTGCATCGCCGGAGAACGCCTCCAGCGCTGCCCGGTCTGCGACCACAGTGGTCTCAGGGACGGGCAGGCCGAGCCTGCGGCACAGGACGGCGAACCGGTCCTTGGCGTGCAGGGTCGCCAGCCGGTCCGATGGCGGCGCCAACACCAGGTCGGAAAACCCGTCGGCCTCCGCCAGGGCGGTAAGGTGAAACACCTCTTCGCAGGTCGGTATGATGTGCACGGGATCGAGCCGGGCGATCAGTTTGCGGATGTCGCGAGCGAAGACGGCGGGTTGGTCGACCGGCGAGGCGTATCGATGCACCGGTCCGGCGGTACTGGACAGGCGCGCCACCCAGGCCGGGCTGCAGTCGGCCAGATGCGGCTCATAGCCGGCGGCGCGCAGACTGCGGGCGATGTCCAGCGCCGCGACCGCCCGCGCGCCGGTGATCAGGACCCGCTCAGCCATCGGACCAGCGCACCCGCCGCCGTTTGACGCTGTCCTGTATCGCGCGGCCGCCGGCGGTCACGGGGACGGCAACGCCATGCCCCGCGAGCAGGGTCTCCACGACGGACTTTGCGGTTTCGATCCGGTCAGGTTCTGCCTCGACCCTTACGCCACCGGGCGTGGCGAGCGCCCGCCAGTCGTGTTCGGGGCCGAGGATGCCGCTGACGGCGGTCTCGACCTCACGCGGGCAGACGACGGCGCCAGGCCAGCGCCACAGGTCCTCCAGTCGGCCCTCGACAGGATGCACGGCGGTCAGGGGCGAGCCGCAGGGGCAGGGCGCCGCCAGCGGCTCCAGCAGGTCGGGCAGGCGGACGCGGATCATCGGCTGGGTGGTGCGGCGCAGGTCGGTGACGATCGGCACGAAGCGGTTGCTCCCAGGCACGGCCTCGCGTTCGACGATCAGGACGTCTTCGTTCAGGTGCAGCGTCCCGAAGCGGCAGGCCGCTCCGAGGAAGCCCTCCGTGGCCTGATAGATGGGGTCGGGGCGCACCCCGAGGACTGAGCCGATCCAGCTACGCTCGGCCTCGCCCATCGGCTCTGCGCCGTAGAAGAGGCGGCGCAGCGACCAGGGCTGGTCCGTACGCCGGGCGAGGTCCGCCAGAACCTGCGGCGGGGCGATCAGGACGTCAGGGGTGAAATCCCGCAGCTGGTCGAACCGTTCCCGGGCGGGCCGCTCAAGGCCGACGAACAGGAAGCGAATGGGGCCGGCCGACTCAACATCGCTGTACAACTGGTTGTCCGCCCGCAGGCACAGCGCGATCCGTGTGGAGCGCAGCAGAGCGTCGGCTGGCAGCAGGCGGGCGAGGATGTGGCCGACCCAGCCGGCGCGCTCGGCCGCGCTGGTCACGAACAGGCCGCGTCGTCCCGAGGAACCGGTGGAAAAGCCGGCGACCACCCCCTCGGTTTCGGTCCGGGTCAGGCCGAGGGTGTTCCAGGCGTCGAAGGCCCCTCGCAGGTGATCCGGCGACATGATCGGAAAGTCGGCGAGCGGATGGCCTGCGAGAGCGCTGACTGCCGGAGTTTGGTGGATGACCGGAACCATGGCCCGCCACAGCCGGGTCTGCCGCCGTTCGACATCCTCGGGAGAGCGCAGGCTCCAGCCGCTCCAGCGGCCCCCGAGCCAGGCCCGCAGGACCGCAATCCGGTCAGTTGGCACGGCACGTCTCGATCTCGACCTCTCCGCAGTGGGAGGGGGTGACGATCAGCTCGGGATTGCGCGCCCATAGCCGATGCAGGGCATTCAGCGTCGCGCGATAGGGGCCGGTCTCGCCCAGCAGGGCGGTAGTCAGGCGCGGCGGCGGGACGTCGTCCCGCACCGCGCCGCTGGACCATGCCGCGTCGGCGATCAGGAAGCGCATGCGGTCGTCCGTCTGCCGGACCAGCAGGCCCCAATGGCCTGGACAGTGACCGGGCAGCTGGACCGCGAGCAGGGAGCCGTCGCCGAACAGGTCTGCCCCGGTCTCGAACGGTGCCATGTCCGGGCCGAGGGCGACCGGCGGCCGGTCCTCGAAGAAGAGCGCGCGGGCGTTGATGTCGGCCGGGGCGAGGGCCGCCAGCACGCCTCGACGGACGCGGGAGACACGGCCATTGCGTTGGACCTGCGCGAGCCCGGCGCGGGCGCAGAAGATGCGAGCGTTGGGGAAGCGGGTCAGGCCGGCGATGTGGTCGCCGTGGAAGTGGGAGACGACGACCGCCCGGATGTCTTCCGGCGTGAAGCCGAAGGCGGGCAACTGGTCGGCGACGGCCTGCCCCGGTTCCAGGGTCACCGGCGTGGTCCAGCGGTAGATGCGTTCGGGAAATGGTTCGGTGGCGGCGAAAAAGGCGGGGTCATAGCCGGTGTCGAACAGCATCGCCCCCTCGTCCGGATGGACGATCAGCGCTGCCAGCGCAGGGAAGACCGCGGGTGTCAGGCCGGCGTCGCGGCGGGTCATGACGGCGGGATGCGAACAGGCCCCGGCGCGCAGGATATGGACCCGGCAGCGTTTCATGATGCCGACAGTCCAGGCGCGACGGCCAGAGCGGTCTCGACCGCGTCGTGGGCGGGTTCATAGCCGAGCAGGCGGCGGGCCTTGCCCAGATCGAACGTCTGCGACCAGGCGAGGGTCGACAGGGTATAGGGCGTCAGCACCGGCTCGGGGCGGCCGGGCAGGACGCGGCAAATGGCGTCCGCACCGACTGACAGGGCTTGCCCCACGGCGAGGGGGATGGAGACGATACGGACCTCGACGCCGAGCGTCTGCCCAAGCCGACTGACGAGATCGCGGACGGGCAGTGGTCGCCCGCCTGTGATGTTGAACGCATGACCACCGGCCGCCTCGCGATGGACGTCGGCCAGCCGGATCGCGCGCGCCGCATCGCGGACATCGGTCATCTCGACCAGCGCCCGCCCGCCGCGGAACAGCGGGAAACGCCCGCGCTTCACCAGCCGCAGGATGCGGGGCAGCAGCACCGCGTCATCTGGCCCGATAATGGCGCGAGGACGGATCGACACGGTGCGAAAGCCGGGCGCGTCCGCCGCGACCACGAGCCGTTCGGCCTCGCCCTTGGTCCGGGAATAGGCGTTCAGCGGCCGCGCGGGCCAGGGCGTGTCCTCGGTCAGTCCGGTCTGGTCGGCCCAACGGGCGTAGACAGAGGGGGAGGAGACGAAGACGAACGATTCCACGCCCGCTCCCTGTGCGGCGGCGAGCAGGTCGCGCGTGAGGTCCACATTGGCCCGCTGGAAGTCGGCATCGGGGCCCCAGGGGCTGGACAGGGCGGCCGCGTGGAAGACCACGTCGATGTCCCTGCACAGGGCGTCCGGGCCCAGCTCGAACAGGTCCCCCGTCCGGGTCTCGGCCCCCATCGCGCGCAGGCGGTCGAGGGCGGTCGGGCTGCGGCCGGCGGCGCGCACCTTATAGCCTGCGTCCAGCAGGTCCTGCGTCAGCGTCAGTCCGAGGCCGCCGGTCGCGCCGGTGACGAGCGCGCGCCGGCTCACGTCCTCAGCACCATCGCGGCGAGGCTGATCCCCGCCGCCGTGCCCAGAAGCAGGACGGTCTTGCCGGGTCCCAGCCGCCCTGTCGCATGCGCCTCGAACAGCACCGTAGGCAGGGAGGCCGCGATCTGGTTGCCGCGCGTGGCGAAGATGTCGACCACCCGCTCCGGATCGCCGCCCATGAGCCGGCGGGCGTGTTCGAGGGCGGGCCGGCTGGCCTGGTGTCCGACGATGACATCGACGCTCTCGCGCGTCAGACCCGCCTCGCCGAGGACCCGGTCGATGAGGGCGGGCAGGGTCCGTGAGGCGGCCTTGAAGATGCCGAAGGGGTCCATCCGGAAGCGGGCGCCATCGGCGAACGCTTCGAGTCCGTCGTCCAGACGAACACGGGTTCCGCCGGAGCGGACGGAGGCCAGGTCCTTTCCCGCGCCATAGGTCTCAAAGCCGCGGGCCAACAGTCCCGGGCCGTTGAGGTCGTCGCCGGCTTCGACGCATACCGCCGCCGCGCCGTCGCCGAAGATGGCGGCGGAGGCGGGCGTGTCCCAGTCCAGTCCGCACGAGGCGATGTCGCTGGACACGATCAGGGCGCGGCGAAACCGGCCCGTGGAGAAGCCCATGGCGGCGACGTCGAGGGCGGTAACGAAGGACAGGCAGGTCTGGTTGACGTCAAAGGCCCATATGCCCGACTGGCCGAGGCCCAGCGCCTCCTGGATCAGCACCGAGGCACCGGGAATGGGCTGTTCCATGACTCCGCAGGCGCCGATCAGGACATCGATGTCGCCCGGCTCCCACCCCGCCATCGCCAGAGCCCGCCTTGCCGCCTCGGCCCCCATCATCGAGGTGGTTTCGTCCGGAGCGGCGACGCCGCGGGAGGCGATGCCGAACTGCGCCTCGGTCCAGCCCTCAGGCTGGCCGAAGATGGCGTCCAGCGCCTGCGAAGACCGGTGTTCACGCGGGGAATACGCCCCAAGGCCGGCCAGGATCATTGGCGTCATCGGGTCAGGTTAGCCTTGCCGTTGGACGGCGTCCATGTGCCCGCGGCGTCAGTCCTGATGCTCGATCACATGCTGTCCGCGCACCATGCGCACATAGGGCAGTGGCCGGTCCGGATGGGACAGGCGTTCGCCGACCTCACCCAATACGAAGCGGGTGATGGCCGGCAGGTCCAGCGATCGGGTGTCGGCCAGGGGCAGCCAGGCGATCTCGTCCAGCTCGCCCGAGCCGGCTGTGGGCTCGGGATGCAGCAGGGCGCGCGCGTCCGCCATGAAGAAGCGGGCGTCGAAACGCCGTGTCCGTCCGGGCGGCGTGATGGCTCGGGCCACATAGGACAGGGCGGCCAGATCGGGCAGAGCCCCGACGGCCCGGAACTCACGCCATGAACCGGCGACGGACGCAACCGGCGCGGGCTCTGCCAGCAGAAGGCCCGTTTCCTCGAACGTCTCGCGCACCGCCGCCAGGGCGAGGGCGCGGGCGCGGCGGGCGGGCACCTCGCGCATCAGGCGTGGCGGCCATGAAGACGTGACCCGGCGCGCGGCGGCCCATCAGCACCTCGGCCTCGCCCTTGCGGACCCGGGTCAGGATCAGGGTGGCGGCGTCCTTCGGCGTCTGGCGGCCGCCGGCGTGCGGAGCGTCGGTGAGGTCGCGGGTCGAGTCGAAAGGCGTGGCCATGCGCGGGCCATAGCACGCTCGCCGGCCGTCGCACGACTGGCCAGACGATCAGTCGTCGATCCGTGTCCCGGTCAGGATCAGCACGGACAGGTCACGGGTCGGCGTGTAGTTTCGTCGCCGGATTTCGAACCGGGTGGAGCTGATCTTGCGCACGCCCTCGCCGCAGAAGCTGACCAGATTGCGCGACGATCCCTTGTCCACGACCAGTCGGAAGTCGCCGATCGGCTCGGCCCAGTTGGCGCCGGTGGTCAGGATATAGTCGACCCAGGTCTCGCTCAGATACAGGCCACGCGACCGCATCCGCCGCGCGCCGGCCTGGAAGGCACCGTCGGCGCAGTAGCGGGCCGCGTCCTCGCCAGCCTGGTCGGCCCCCTGTGTGGCGGGATAGCCGAAATTGCTGCCGGCCGAACCGCCGATGGCCGGGGTGTATTGGTGCCGAACGTCGAGTTCACGCCCCGTCGGAAAGACCTGCGTCCAGTAGTGGGTCGTCTTCAGCGTCCACAACGGCGCAAGTTCAAGGACCCGGACGCCCCGGTCCATCCAGGATCGGTCCTCGACCAGTCCCATCTCGATCAGCATCTCGACCTGTGGCCGCGGCAGGCTCGCCAGAGCCTGCATGGTCGCCTCGCCTCGGGGACTGAGCGGCAGCCCGAGGCCCCGCATCATGTCGGAGTGATCGACGCCGTTGAACACGGCCTTCTGCTCGACATTGGTCGCCACACGGCGACCGTTCACCGTGGTGGTGAAAGGCATCCGCAGCGGGTCCTCGATCGCGACGTCGCTTTCGATGCCGCCCTGAAGGTCGGGCATGGGAAAGGCCACGATCGTCGCGATGTCCCGCTCAGTGCGGTTGTAGAAGCGGTAGCGGACGCGGATCTCGGCCGCCGAGACATAGAGGTCCTCCGATCGCATCTCGATGCCGTCCGTCCGCTGCAGGACGAGTCCGCCGGCACCCATGGACGCGACGCTGTCGTTTGCTGCGGCCGGCGCGGCGAGCAGGATGGCGGCCAGTACGGCGACGACGCCCCGGTTCGGTCTGATCATTTTGTCCTCCCCCTCGAGCAGACTAGCCGATTGCGTGCGGCGAAGTCGTGGCGATTTCGATCAGCGCCGCTTTCCCTTGCGAACACCCTTCAGTCCGCCGGACGGCTTGGGTCCGCCGGGGCGGCCTGCGCCACGTTTGGGGAAGCCGCCGCCGCCCGGGCCGCGGGCGCGCTGACCCAGACGCGGTGCAGGGGCATTGGGATCGCGCGGGCCCGGATCGGACAGCATCTCGAAGACCAGCCCGCCGGTAATCGGAGTGGCCTCCTTCAACCGCACCTCGACCGTCCGGCCGAGGGTCCAGCGCGCGCCGGTGCGCTCTCCGACCAGGGCGTGGGACTTGTCGTCGTGGGTGAAATACTCGGTCCCGAGGCTCGACACCGGCACCAGGCCGTCAGCCCCGGTTTCGTCCAGCCGGATGAACAGGCCGAACCGGGTGACGCCGGTGATCCGTCCGGGGAAGGTCGCCCCGACCCGCTCCTGCAGGAAGGCGGCCATGTAGCGGTCCATGGCGGCGCGTTCGGCGGCCATGGAGCGGCGCTCCGTCATGGTCACCTGTTCGGCGATGGCGGGCAGTTCCGTGACCTCCCGGTCGGTCAGCCCGTCCTTGCCGAGGCCAAGGGCCCGGATCAGGCCGCGGTGGACGATCAGGTCGGAATAGCGCCGGATCGGCGAGGTGAAGTGGGCGTAGCGATCGAGGTTGAGGCCGAAGTGACCGACGTTCTCGGCTGAATAGATGGCCTGCATCTGACTGCGCAGGACGACCTCGTTGACGACCTCGGCGTGGTCACCGCCGCGGGTCTCTTCCAGCAGCTTGTTGAACCGTTTGGTCGTGGCCGGTTCGCCCTTGGTCCACGGCTTGCCGATGGTCTGAAGGAAGTCGCCGAGGTTGAACAGCTTCTCCTGACTGGGGGCGTCGTGGACGCGGTACAGCAGGGGCGTCTTCTTCTGCTCCAGCGTTTCGGCGGCGCAGACATTGGCCTGGATCATCATCTCCTCGATCAGCCGGTGGGCCTCGAGGCTGACGCGCGGTTCGATCGAGATGATCTGGCCCTGATCGTTCATGCGGATGCGACGCTCGGGGCTCTCGATGGCCAGCGGACTGCGCTTCAGCCGGCCCTTCAGCATGGTCCGGTAGGCGTCCCACAGCGGATTGAGGATGGCCGCCATGATCGGGCCGGTCGTGTCGTCGGGCTGGCCGTCGATGGCCGACTGGGCCTGTTCGTAGCTGAGCTTGGCCTGCGACCGCATCAGGCCGCGCACGAACTTGTGGCCGGTCTTTCGGCCTTCCCGGTCGAAGACCATTCGCACGGCCATGCAGGCGCGGTTTTCGCCCTGCTTGAGGCTGCACAGGCCGTTGGACAGGCGTTCGGGCAACATGGGCTCGACGCGGTCAGGGAAGTAGGTGGAGTTTCCCTTGTCGCGCGCCTCGCGGTCCAGATTGGTGTTGGGACGGACGTA
>VFBG01000164.1:7872-11718 GCA_006515835.1 bacterium
CGATGGCGACCCAGACGATCCAGCCGTCGGCGTTCTTCGGATCCTCGTCGGGCATCGCATAGACGGCGTCGTCGTGGTCGCGGGCGTCGGCGGGGTCGATGGTGATCAGCGGCAGGTCGCGCAGGTCCTCGCGGCCCTTCAGCGACGGCAGTTCCTGATCCTCGGCCTCCTTCTCGACGGCCTCGGAGAAGCCCATCGGGACATTGTGGGCGGCGATGGCGATCAGGGAGGCCGCGCGGGCGTCGCCCTCGTGGCCGATCTTCTCCAGAATCTTGCCGCGTTTGGGGCCGTAGCGCTGGTCGCCCTTCTCAATGGCGGCCAGCACCAGATCGCCGTCGCGCAGTCCCTCGGCCTGGGCGTGGGGGACCAGCAGGACGTCCTTGGACTTGCGGTCGACGGGCTCGACCCGGACCTCCTTATTGGACTTGCGGATGACGCCCAGCACCTTGTTGGCGCCGGCGTCCAGCTTCTTGATCAGCCGGGCTTCCCAGCCGTCCTCGCCGCGGGCGAATTTGACGAGGACGCGGTCGCCCATGCCGGGGGCGGGTCCGGTCTTGCCGCCATTGTCGGGAATCAGCAGGGCGCGGGGGGCGTCGGCCGAGGCCTCGACCAGACGGACATACAGCTCGCCGTCAAGGTCGCGCTCGACCACATCGGCCACGCCGACGGGGGGCAGGGCACCGACTTCGGAGAAGCCCTTGCGGCCGCGCTTGCCCAGCTTGCCGGCCTCTTCGAGGGCGCGGATCATTTCGCGCAGGGCGCGGCGCTCGCCGCCCTTGAGGCCGAAATGGCGGGCGATATCGGTTTTCTCCGCTGATCCGGCTTCGCGGAGGAAGGCGATCAGCGTGGCTTCGTCGGGGAGTCCGGCGACGGGCCGGCGGGGTGATTTGCTCATTTGTATCCTTGATAACGCACGACAGGCCTCTTCGGAGGCGAATTCTTGCGCAGCTTGTGATGGGGAGAGGGCGCGCCTAGCTTCCGGCGCTGAAACCTCTGGAGTTGTTTGAATGTCGCTGGCCGCCAAGCCCGTCCTGTCCGGTCCGACCGGCTCGTTGCTGGACCTGATCGGCCAGACGCCGATGGTTGAGGTGACGAAGATCGACACCGGCCCCTGCCGTCTGTTCCTGAAGCTGGAAGCGCAGAACCCGGGCGGGTCGATCAAGGACCGCATCGCCCTGTCGATGATCGCGGCGGCCGAGGCGGAGGGGTTTCTGAAGCCCGGCGGGACCATCGTCGAGGCAACGGCCGGCAACACCGGTCTGGCGCTGACGCTGGTGGGTCAGGCCAAGGGTTATAAGGTGCTTCTGGTCATTCCGGACAAGATGTCCAAGGAAAAAATCCAGCATCTCAGGGCTATGGGGGCCGATGTTCGCCTGACGCGTTCGGACGTGCCGCACGGGCATCCGGAATACTATACCGACATGGCAGAGCGGCTGGCGCAGCAGATCCCGGGCGGGTTCTACGTCAACCAGTTCGCCAATGACGCCAACTCGCTGGCGCATTTCCAGACAACGGGGCCGGAGATCTGGGAGCAGATGGGCGGCGACATCGACGCCTTCGTCGCGGGCATCGGCTCGGGCGGCACCATCACCGGCATTGCCTACACCGTCGAAGGCATCGGCCAGAATTTCGTGCCCGACACGGCGGACATGAGCCTGATCGACAAGGCCTATTCCATCCCCGACGCCGAGGCGATCGCCACGGTGCGGGAACTGCTGCTGAAGGAAGGTGTCCTCGCGGGTTCGTCATCGGGCACCCTGATCGCCAGCGCCCTGCGCTGGTGCCGCGAACAGACCGAGCCGAAGCGGGTCGTTACCTTCGTCTGTGACACAGGGGCGAAATACCTGTCCAAGGTCTACAACGACGCCTGGCTGGCCGATCAGGGCCTGGGGGGTCAGCCGATGCACGGCGACCTTTCGGACCTGATCAGCCGCAAATACCAGAACGGCGATGTGGTCTTCGCATCCCCCGAAGACACGCTGGACACGGCGTTCAAGCGCATGCGCGGTGCCGACGTCTCGCAACTGCCGATCATCCAGGATGGCCGTCTGGTCGGCATTCTGGACGAGAGCGACCTGGTCCATGTGATGAACACCGACGAGATCACCCGCAAGGAACGGTTCGCCCGTCCGGTCGCGTCGGCCATGACCCGCGACCTCGACACGGTGCAGGTAGGGGAGAGTCTGGACGCCCTGATACCCCTGTTTGACCGCGATCGGGTGGCGATCGTGCTGGACGGTGAGCAGTTCGTTGGCCTGATCACGCGGACCGACCTGATCAACCATCTGAGTCTGAACCGTTAGGCGGCTACCAGGCGGCGGCGGGCCTTTCTGGGGACCAGCGGAGGAAATGAGGCGAGTTGACTGGACGGCGGCGAAAATGTGGTCCTGACTGGGCGACATATCGATGAAATGCTGTTGAGGCCCTTCCATGAAACGCTTTCCGACCCTGGCCATCGCCGCCGCCTTCGCCGCTGCCGCCTTCTTCGGCCCGGCTTCAAACGCCTCGGCCCAGGCAGCGGCCCCGGCGGGCTGTGCCGATGACGTCCCGCAGCGGGCCACGCGCGGACCGGCCGAGTACATCAGCAACTCCCAGACGGTGCGCGGCCTGATCTACAAGCCGACCGGCCCCGCCAATGGCGCGGCTGTGGTCCTGCTTCACAGCTCTGAAGGCCTGTCCGTCGACGCCCATTCGTTCGATCCGCACGCCATTCAGCTGGCCGCCCGTGGATATCACGTGCTGGTGCCGAACTATTTCGAGGCCCGGGCGCGTCAGGTTCCGTGGAACGGCCGTGATATCCGCCTGTGGGAAGAAGCAGGCCATGACGCCGTCACCTATATGGGCACGCTGGAAGGCGTTGATCCTGCGCGGGTCGGCATCTGGGGCTTCTCGCTCGGTGGATTCGTCGCCACGGACGGATCGGCTCACCCGGATTCGACGGCGCGCGTGGCCATCGGAGTTGGGACGGGTCAGGACATTTTCGAAGCCAGCCGCGGCCGCAGGGAACTGCCCATGATGTTGATCGAGGGCTATTCGACCTTCCCCATCATTTCCTCGGCCACCATGCGTGAACTGGCCGCCAACCTGCGCCGTCGCGGCGGCACTGTCGAAGTGCAGATGCTGGCGGCCTCCGAGCGGACCATGTCCGGCCCGGTCTGGTGCGAGGTGTTCCAGCACACGCGACGCTTCCTCGATGCCAATCTGCTGCCGGCCGCCGCCGCAGCCCCGGCGTCGTAACGCACCGGTGCGCTCCAGCCTCATTGCGGCGCTGGTTTTGCTGGCGGCTGCGACCGGATCTGTCGCTGCCGCGCAGACAGTGCCGCAGCCGCAGGTCGGCATTCCCGGCTGCAGCGACGACGTCGCGGTCCAGGCGTCCAGAACCCTGGTCAGCTTCGAGAGCAGGGGGCGTCCGATACGGGCCTGGCTCTACGGGCCACGGGGCCAGCCCAACGGCACCGGTCTGGTAATGCTGCACGGCGGGACCGGGTTCGAGATGAACGCGATCCTGTTCGACGCCCATGCCATTCAGCTGGCCTCGCGCGGCTACTGGGTCATGCTGCCGGCCTATTTCGATGCCGATGAGCCCGCCCGGGGCCGACGGCTGGTGAACGCGCGGGCCTGGCGGCAGGCGGCCCTGGACGCGGCGGCCGAACTGGCGAGCAAGCCCGGGGTCTCGCCGGGCCGGGTGGCGCTCTGGGGCTATTCCCGAGGCGCCGGCGTGGCCCTGAACGCCGCGACGGTGTCCGGTAGCCCGATCCGCTCGGCGGTGCTGGCCGCGGGGGGCGGCGACGTCGAGGAGAGTCTCGCCGGCCGTGACCTGTCGTTCCTGTTGCTGCACGCCCGTCG
>VFBG01000301.1:0-694 GCA_006515835.1 bacterium
CTTGGCCCCGCCGCCCGACTGGCCAAACACCATGACCCGATCCGGATCGCCGCCGAAGGCCGCGATATTGTACCTCACCCAGCGCAGCGCCAGAACAAGGTCCAGCTGTCCCACGTTGCCCGAGTACGCAAAGCCGGGGTCCAGCCGGGCGAGGGAGGCGTAGCCGAACAGGTTGAGCCGATGGTTCAGCGTAACCACCACCACGTCGCCGCGCGCGGCCAGTCTTGAGCCGTCCGTCAGCGGCGAGGAGCCTGACCCCGTCGAATAGGCGCCGCCGTGGACATAGACCATGACCGGCCGACGCCCGGCGTCCAGCCCGGGCGTCCAGACATTCAGAAACAGGCAGTCCTCGGACTGGTTCGGTTCGCCGCCCGGCTGCGGACTGGCGGCGCCGTAGTCCAGCGCCTCGACCGGCCGCGTCCAGGGCGCCGGCGGCCGCGGCGGCTGGAACCGTGTCTGACGGGTGTCGGCGCCGTAGCGCACGCCTTTGAAGCTGAGAATTCCGCCGTCGCGCAAACCGACGACGGGGCCGTGGGTCGTGCCTGCGCGCGGTGACGCCGAAGCATGAACCGACCGGGCAGGCATCGCCGTGGTCGCCGCCAGTGCAGCCAGCGTGCCGCGACGGGTCAGCACGGGATCACCGGATCGACCGGCCGTCGCCACCGGCCAGCAGGGCCTCGATCTCCTGACGCGA
>VFBG01000301.1:727-1623 GCA_006515835.1 bacterium
AGGCGTCGCCGGGAGTCGTCATGGCCAGGGCGCCGTGGGCGGCCCCCCAGGCGACCGCCTCGCCGACCGGCAGGCCGTTCATCAGCCCCCAGGCCAGGCCGGAGACGAAACTGTCCCCGCCGCCGACCCGGTCGAGGATTTCCAGATCAGCCCAGACCGGCGCCATGTGCAGTTCTTTCCTGCTCCACGCCGCCGCCGACCAGTCGTTGCGGCTGGCCGTCGATGGCCGGCGCAGGGTGGCGGCGACGACCTTCACCTCGGGGTAGAGGTCGCAGAACGCCCGCGCGGCGGCGGCGAAGGCGGAAGCGCCAAGGCCGGCGTCGTCACCTGTCGTCGTCCCTGTGGCGTCGATGCCAAGGCAGGTCCGGAACCCGTGGCCGTCACCGATCATCACGTCGACAGCCCCCGCGATGGCCCGGTTCACCCGGCGGGCGGCGTCCGGGTCCGGGTGGCTGTCCCACAGGCTCGCGCGATAGTTCAGGTCATAGGACACGACCGTCCCGTGCCGCCGTGCGGCCTCCACCGCCTCGATCGCGACCTCCGCGGTCGAGGCCGACAGGGCCGCGAAGATGCCGCCGGTGTGAAACCAGCGGACGCCCTCCTCGCCGAACAGCCGGTCCCAGTCGATCTCGCCGGGCCGCATCTGGCTGGCCGCGGAATTGGCGCGGTCGGAGAGGCCCCTTGCAGGGCGGACGCCAAAACCTCGCTCGGTGAAGTTCAGACCCAGCCGGGTGTTGCGGCCCATTCCGTCGGCGTCCCGCCAGATCACATGGCCGCGGTCCACGCCCCCCTGGGCGATCAGGTCGTCCGCCAGCCAGCCGAGGTCATTGTCGGGCAGGGCCGTGACGACCGCGCTGCGCCGGCCGAAAGTCTTCGCCATGGCCCGCGCCACATTG
>VFBG01000165.1 GCA_006515835.1 bacterium
GTGGCGACCGCCGGGGACGGGACGGCGTTGGACGTATTTGAGCTTCAGGACGGCGGCGGCGCGCCCTATGGCCAGGCCGAGCCGCGCCGCCTCACCCGGCTGATCGCCACCCTGGAGGCGGCAGCCCGCGGCGGAGCCAGAATTGCCACCGCGCCGACACCGGCGCCCAGCCCGCGCCGGGCCGCCTTTGACGTGCGGCCTACGGCCATTGTGGATCTGGACGAGAGCCCGGACGCGGCCGTAGTGGAGGTGTCCGGCGCCGACCGGCCGGGCCTGCTGGCCGACCTTGCCCGCGTCCTGGCGGCAAACGGCCTGTCCATCCGCTCGGCCCATATCGCCGGCTTCGGCGAGCGCGCGGTGGACAGTTTCTATGTCACCGATTCGAAAGGGCGGAAGCCGGGCCCGGGATCGAAACTGGAGCGGCTCCGGCTTGAGCTCGAAGCCGTGCTGGACCGCGGGGACCGCGCGGGAACACGGGTGTCCACCCCCGTTCGGGCCAGCCTGCGCGACGTGTCCGAAGTCGGGCGGCGCGCTTCCGCGCCGGACCCCGTATCGCGCGCGCCGGAAGCAGGATAAGCGCTGACCCGAACCGCTTTTCCGAGCCCCTGATGAGCCTCGCCCGCAATACTCTGGTCCAAGCCACCCTGACCCTGGGCAGCCGGGTGCTCGGCTTCGCCCGCGACATGGCCCTGGCCGCCCGCTTCGGCCAGGGGCCGATGATGGACGCCTTCACCACGGCCCTGATGCTGCCGAACATGTTCCGGCGGCTGTTCGCCGAGGGCGCCTTCGCCCAGGCCTTTGTGCCGGTCTATGGCGGCGTCCGCGCGCGTGAGGGCGACGAGGCGGCGGCCGTGACGGCATCGGAGGCCATGTCCTTCATGCTCGCCGTCGTCGCCGGCTTCTGCATCGTCCTGCAGGTGCTGATGCCGTGGATCATGCCCTGGCTGCTTTCGGCCTATCGGGGCCAGCCGGAGATCATGACGGTCGCGGTCACTGCCACCCAGATCGCCATGCCCTATCTGGCCTGTATGACCGTGGCCTCGCTGCTGTCAGGCGTGCTCAACACCGGCGGCCGGTTCGCCCTGTCCGCCGGCGTGCCCGTGTTCCTGAACCTGTGCACCCTCGCTCCCTTGCTGGCCGCATGGGTCATTCCCGCCAGTCAGCCGCAGGTGCTGCTGTGGGTCACGGCCGCTGTGACGGTGTCCGGCCTGATCCAGGCGGGCCTGCTGTGGTGGGGCGTGCAGCGGCTGGGGATCACCATCCGCCTGTCCTGGCCGCGGCTGACGCCCAATGTGAAACGGGCCCTCGCCCTCGCCGTGCCCGGGGCGATGGCGGGTGGGGCCATGCAGATCAATTCCGTGGTCAGCCAGATGCTGGCGGGTTCGGATGAAGGCGCCCGGTCGGTGCTCTACAACGCCGACCGCCTTTACCAGCTGCCGCTGGGCCTGATCGGGGTCGCCATCGGCCTGGCGCTGGTGCCGCGCCTGACCCGGGCCTTCGTCACCGATGATCACGAAGGCGGGCGAAAGACGCTGGATGACGGCATCACCCTGGCCATGGCCTTCACCTTGCCGGCGGCGGTGGCCCTGTTCGTCATCCCCTTCTTCGTCATCGACGCCACCGTGACCCGCGGTGCCTTCACCAGCGAGGATGCGGCCCGGACTGCGGACGTCCTGCGCCAGTTCGCCTGGGGCGTTCCGGCCTTCGTGCTCACCAAGGTCCTGACCCCGCCCTTCTTTGCCCGCGAGGACACCCGCCGACCGATGATCTACGCCATCACGGCGGTGATCTTCACCGTCGTCGTCGGGGCCGCCCTGTTCTTCGTCCTGACGCGGATGGGCGTCGATGGCGTACTGGGCCTGGCCGTGGCCACCAGCCTGTCTGCCTGGATCAATGTCGCCCTGCTGGGCGGTACCCTGATGCGCGAGAACATCTGGCGGCCCTCGCCGGCCTTCCTGTCGCGCCTGTTCCGGGTTCTGGCCGCCAGCGCCGTCATGGCCGGGCTGCTGGTCGTGGCGGGCATGGGATACGGGACCCTGAGCCGGGTGTTACAGGCCAAGGAAATCGCCGTCCTCGTCGTCTGTGGCGCGGGAGCCCTTGTCTATGCGGCCTGCATCGTGCTTTTCCGCGCCGTCAGCGTGGCCGAACTGAAGGCGACGCTGAAGCGTGAACCGGGCGCTGTCGCGCCGACCGGACTGGATTGATGACCGACGACGCCCCCTCCGCCTCCGCCTATGCCGGCCCCCGCCGCATCCTGTCCGGCATCCAGGCCTCGGGTGCCCTGCATCTGGGCAACTATCTGGGGGCCCTGAAGCGGTTCACCCAGCTGCAGGAGACCGGCGCCCCCTGTTTCCTGTTCGTGGCCGACCTGCACGCCATCACCGTCTGGCAGGACCCGGCCCTGCTGACCGCCCAGACGCGCGAGATCGCCGCCGCCTATCTGGCGTCCGGTCCTCAACTGCGTCGCCCGCCTCGGCTGGCTCGACCGGATGACCCAGTTCAAGGAGAAGTCGGGCAAGCACAAGGAACGCTCGAGCGTCGGCCTCTATACCTATCCGGTGCTGCAGGCGGCGGACATCCTGCTCTACAAGGCCACCGAGGTGCCGACCGGCGAGGACCAGAAGCAGCATCTGGAACTGACCCGCGACATCGCCGCGAAATTCAACAATGACTTCAACGCGCCGGGCTTCTTCCCCCTGCCCGAACCCCTGACCCAGGGGCCGGCGCCGCGGGTCATGAGCCTGCGCGACGGCGCGGCCAAGATGAGCAAGTCCGATCCCTCGGACCAGTCGCGCATCAACCTGACCGACGACGCCGACACCATCGTCGCCAAGATCCGCAAGGCCCGCACCGACCCCGACGCCCTGCCCGAGACGCTGGAAGGCCTCGAGGGCCGCGCCGAGGCGAAGAACCTCGTCACCATCTACGCCGCGCTCGCCGACATGAGCCGCGAGGCGGTACTGGCCCAGTTCGCCGGACAGGGCTTCGGTGCCTTCAAGCCGGCGCTGGCAGACCTCGCCGTCGCCTCCATGGCCCCTGTCAGCGCCGAGATGCGTCGGCTTATGGCTGACACGGCCGAGATCGACCGCGTGCTCAAGGACGGTGCCGAACGCGCCGCCGCCATCGCCGATCCGGTGGTGGATGAGGTCAAGAAGATCGTCGGCTTCTGGAGGGGCTGATGATCGAACTGCTTCTTGCGCTCACGGCTGCCCCCGCTGTTCAGGAGGCGCCGGCTGCGCCCTTGAGGGTCGTGAATACTGCCTTCATCGTCTCGGGCACGACCGCGCGGTTCGAGGCCAACATCAGGGTCGTCGTGCAGAACACGGGGACCGAGGCGGACCAATTGGTCGCGGTCTCCACGCCGATCGGTGAAGCGCTGGAGTTCAGGACCGATGGCAATGTGTTCAGCAGCCAGGCACCGGTCGCCCTGCCGATCACCCTGCCGCCGCCGGACGGCGAGCCTTCCTACCTGCCGCTGGTGGTGCGCGCGACGGGGCTGGAGCGCGGCGACTACTGGTCAACCGGATCGACGATCACCCTGCGCTTCGCCCGCGCCGGCGAAATGACCGTCCCGCTCAGCCAGGCCTCGCCGGCTCCGGCGCGGTAGCGCTTCATAAGGCGGTTTTCGGACCCGACGCCTCGGTCATCTCTGGCGAACGGTGACGCTTGCGATAGACAGGGGCGATGAACCCCGCCCACCCCCTCGACCGACCCGTCTGGAGCGCCCTCAACACCCGCGTGGTGCCCTTCGCCATACGCCGCGCGCAGGACGGTGGGTCGGCCGTGCGGCTGGACCCGGACGTGGGAGTCTTCGTCGCCGCCGCCGACGACACGCCCGCGAGCCGCGGGCTGCTGGACGCCCTGTGCCGGGAGTATCCGGGCGCGGGTCTGGTCGAGCCTGAAGGCGAGCCGATCGCGGCGGTCCTTCCGGATGTGCCGGTCATCTCGCGAGCCTCCTGCGTGCAGATGACCGCCGCCGCCCTGACCGCCAGCCACGATGGCGATCTGGACATCCTGACGCTGGGCGAGACCGACGCGGACGAGATGCTGGCCCTGGCTACCCTGACCCGGCCCGGCCCGTTCCGGCGCGGGACCCTGCGGCTCGGCGGATTCATCGGTGTGCGACGTGAGGGCAGGCTGATCGCCATGGCCGGCGAACGGATGAAGGTGGAGGGCTACAGCGAGTTGAGCGGCGTCTGCACACATCCGGACTTCCGCGGTCAGGGTCTGGCGGGCGTGCTGAGCCGCACCGTCGTGTCGCGGATTCTGGCGCGGGGCGAGCAGGCCTTTCTGCATGCCTATGCCGAACACACGGCGACCGTCGCCTTCTACGAAGGCCTCGGATTCAGCGTCCGCGCGCGGATGACCTATACGGTGCTGGCCTAGACCATTTTTGTTTCAGGTCGAATCGACCTGAACCCAAAAAATGGTCCAGAATTATGCTGGAGCGAAATCTGAGTCTTGGCGGACTGCGTCCACCAAGACCGATTTCGCTCTAGGTGACGCGGTCCAGCCGGGCGATGAAGAAGCCGTCCAGCCCGCCCTTTTCCGCCCACATCGACGGCAGGATGCGCAGCCAGCCTTCCGGCGTCAGGGCCTCGTCCGGCGCACCGACCTCGGTCGGGACGGCAGGCGCGGTTTTGAAGGCGGGGTTTCGACGCAGGAAGGCGATGATCTGGGTTTCGCCCTCCTCGCGTTCCAGCGAACAGACGCAATAGACCAGACGCCCGCCGGGTTTCACGCGTTCGGCGGCGGCGTCGAGCAGCCGGTGCTGCACATCGGCCAGCTTGGCCACGTCAGCGGGCTTGGTGGCGCGCAGGACTTCGGGATTGCGGCGGAAGGTACCCGTGGCGGTGCAGGGCGCGTCCAGCAGCACGGCGTCGAAGGCGCGCGGATCGTCCCAGTCCTCGGCGGGCACGGCGACGACCTCGGCGGACAGGCTGGTGCGGGCCAGATTGGCGCGCAGCCGGTCCAGCCGCTTGTCCGACCGATCCAGCGCCACGACCGCGGCGCCCGAGGCGGCGATCTGCAGCGTCTTGCCGCCGGGGGCGGCGCAGAAATCAACGATGGATTCGCCGGCCTTCGGTGCCAGCAGCCGGACAGGCACGGCGGCGGCCGCGTCCTGGACCCACCAGATGCCGTCGTCGAAACCCGGCCAGACCGACAGATCGCCGCGGCGACCGGTGCGGACGGTGTTTCCGGCCATCACCTCGCCGTCCAGCGCCTCAGCCACGACGGCGGCGTCCACGTCCGGCCTGAGGCTCAGGTCCGTCGACGGCTCCTCGCGGGCGGCGAGCGCCAGCCCGGTCAGGGTCGCCTCGCCATAGGTGGCGCGCCAGCGGGCGGCCAGCCATTCGGGCAGGTTGGACTCAGCCGTCGTCAGGCCCGGGCCTTCGCGCTCGATGCCGCGCAACACCGCGTTGACGAGGTTCTTGTATGGGCGCGTCTTGACCTCACGCTCGGCCAGTTTCACGGCCGTCGAGACCGCCGCAAACGCGGGCGTCTCGAGCACCAGTGTCTGGGCCAGGGCCACGCGCAGGATGGTGCGCACGGCGAGCGGGGGGGCCTTCTGAAGCTTGCGGTCGAGGATCTGATCGATCTCGCCGAGCCGGCGCAGGGCCGCCATGGCCACGGCGCGGGCGAAGGCGCGGTCGGGGCCGGGCAGGTCGGCGACTTCCCGGAACGACAGGGCGGTATCCAGCCCCCCCCGCCCTTCGAGCGCCGCGTTCAGCAGCACGCCGGCGGCCAGACGGGCCTCGACACCGATGTCGGGGCCGTCGTCACGAGGGTCCGCGACCTGAACCCGGGGCTTCGGGGGGCGGGTTCCGGCACGGGCCTTGTCAGCCATGCGGCGGCCGCGCGCGGCGGAGCTGCGGCCCTGCCCGGGTTCGCGGCTCAAACCACCACCTGCGTGCCCAGCTCGACCACGCGGCCGGGTGGG
>VFBG01000302.1:0-590 GCA_006515835.1 bacterium
GCGGCCGTGGTCTGGATCCAGCCGGTCAGCAGGCCGCGCCTCTTCGGCGGCGAATGCTCGGCCACATAGATGGCGGCCCCGCCGTACTCACCGCCGAGGGCGAAACCCTGCAGCACGCGCATGATCAGCAGCAGGATGGGCGCCGCCAGGCCGATCTGGCCATAGTCGGGCAGCAGGCCGATGGCCACGGTGGCCAGACCCATCAGGGTGATGGTGACCAGGAAGGTGGTCTTTCGCCCTGTGCGGTCGCCGAACCAGCCGAACACCAGCGCGCCCAGGGGTCGCACCACGAAGCCGAGGCCAAAGGTCAGCAGGGCGAGGATGTAGGCGACCGTCTCGCCGGCGTCGGCGAAATAGTGGCGGGCGATCACCGTGGCCAGCGAGCCGAAGACGAAGAAATCATACCATTCGAACGCAGTCCCCGCGGCCGAGGCCACCACCACCGTCCTGAGACCCGGCTCCGCCCTGGTTTCCACCGCTTCCGTCATCGTTCGCCCCCGCGTTGATCCGGCGCCTCTGCGGACGCCTGTGCCGGGATGCTAGCCGTCCGGGGCGGACACGCAAGGCTCCAGCGGGGCCCGGACAAACGA
>VFBG01000302.1:638-1530 GCA_006515835.1 bacterium
GATGCTGGCGGGCCTCCTTCAACCGATCCGCGCGTCGGGGGGGAAACGCGGTCGGGAACCTTGTAACTAGTTCTTGGCGTCTTCCGCGGCGGTGGTCACGGCGTCGCCGACGGCCGAGGCGTCGCGACCGACGCCGGACACGGTGTTGCAGGCGGCGGTGGTCAGGGCGGCGGCGGCGGCGAACAGAACGAAAATCTTGCGCATGGGATCAGCTCCAGGAACCGGGGAGGCGGTGTCTGCCGTAACAACGTCGCGGCCCCGCTCAGGTTCCAAGGTCGGAAGGATCCGTCGGCACGACCGCTTCCGGCGTGGCGAAGACCAGACGCGCGATCGTTCCTCCGCCCGGCGCCGCGATCATCTCGACCTCGCCCCTCAGCTGTTTGGCGAAGGCCCCCATCAGGGTGCGCCCGACGCCGGCGCGGAAGGTCTCGCTGACCCCCGGCCCGTCGTCCTGGACCTCCAGCACGCTCTTGTCGCCGCGCACCTGGAAGCGGACCTGGAGGGCGCCGCCGCAGCCCGCGAAGGCGTGTTTCTGGGCGTTGGTCACGGCCTCGACCAGCCACAGCGCCAGGGGGGCCAGCTTGTCGGGGTCGACGACCAGGGAGTCCGCCTCGACCGAGGAGGTGACGACAATGCCGCGCCCGGCCTCGCTGGCCACCAGCTGGCCGACCAGTTCGGTCAGGAAGATGCGGGCGTCGGCGTACCGCAGGTCGTCGCTCTGGTAGAGGGTGCGATAGATCAGGGCGAGGGCCGAGATGCGCTGGCGCGTGTCGCCCACCGCCGCCTTCGACGCCGGGTCCGTCAGGGCCCGCTGCTGCATCGACAGCAGCGACGAGATGATCTGCAGATTGTTCTTCACCCGGTGGTGGATCTCGCGCATCAGCGCGTCCTT
>VFBG01000166.1 GCA_006515835.1 bacterium
GCCTACGGCTCAGCCACCCTCCCCCGGAGGGGGAGGGAGAACGCAAAATCTACTTCTTCAGCCGCTTCGCATTGGCGACGGCGGTCTTGTGGATGGGGCGAATGGCGTCGGCCTGACCTTTCAGCATCGCGCTGTTCAGGGTCAGCATCTGCGCCGCCGCCCGGCTCCACCAGCCCACGGCATAGCTGTACTGTGCCTGCAAGGCGGCCGCCGGGGTCGCGGCGGTGGCGATCGATGTGGCGGCTTTCGACGCCAGCCCGGCCTCGGTCATGACGCCCGAGCCCAGACGGCCGCCGATGTCGCCGAACGTCTTGGCCATGGCCGATGCGGAGGCCGACAGGGCCTCGACCTTCTCCGAGCTCATAAGCGACATTTCGGTCAGGTCCGCCTTGCGCGGATCGACCATGCCTGCGGCCATGATCTCCAGCCGGGCGTTGATGACGTCGCTCGCGGCCTTCATCATCTCGCCGCCGGACAGGGCCGTATTGGCTGCACGCGCGCCGTCCCGGGTCAGGCGGCGGCCGGTTTTCAAGGCACGATCAAACTGGGTCATGGCCAAGCCTTGGGCCTGATTCAGGCCTCGGGCAAGACCTCGGCGGAGGGTCCGAGCCAATCCGGCCGTCGGGGAAGCGCGCGCGATAGTCGAGCGCGTCGCGGATCGGGCCATTGGGCGCGATCTGCGGGCTGTAGGACGCGGACTTGATATGGTCGGGGTAGGCCGCCTGCGTCACTGCGATCTCGGACGGCGTCGCGTGCATGCCGTGGCCGGTCGGGAAGATGCGGTTGCACAGGCTGTTGACCCCGGGCAGGTCCCACCAGTTCTTCAGCTTCAGCACGAACGGCGGCTGCTCCTCGACGAAGGACCACTCGGCATAGATCTCGGCGAAGGTCGCCTCGATGGTGGCGACATTGCCGCCGTGGCCGTTGAGGAAATAGATCCGCTCGAACCCGTGCCGGCTCAGCGAGCTGACCCAGTCGGTGATGGCGGCCATGAAGGTCGAGGGGCGCAGCGAGATGGTGCCGGCGAAGGCCAGATGGTGCTGGGCCATGCCGATGTTGAAGGTCGGGGCGACCACCAGGCTGGCGTCCTGCTTCTCGGCGGCGTGGGCGATGATCTCGGGGCACATCCAGTCTGTGCCCAGCAGGCCGGTCGGGCCGTGCTGTTCGTTGGAGCCAATCGGCACCACCACCGTCTTTGTGGTCTTCAGCCGGGCGTCGATCTCGGGCCAGGACGACAGATGGATCAGCATGGGGGCTCCTCGGAGAATTCCGCGCGGTCTAGGCCGATTGCGGCGCAAGGCCAACCTTCAGTGGGCAAACGCCCGCACGAACCTGCGAACGGCCTCGGCGGCATGGGCTTCAAGGTCCAGCGGCGGCTGGGCCACGCCGAGGATGGCGCGCAGGTGGCCGTGCCCCAGCACCATGCCCGCGAACATCTCGGCCGCGACCTCGGGCTCCGGGATGCGCAGCAGTTCCAGCCGGTCCTGCTCCGCCAGCCAGGCCGCCAGACGGCGCATGCCCTCGGCCGGTCCGGCCTGGTAGATGGCGTCGGCCAGGTCCGGCATCTCCGGCGACATCAGGGCCACGCCGCGCAGCGAAGCCCCCGCGTCCACCCGGAACAGCTTGTCCAGCAGGCCGACGGCGAAGGCGGTCAGCACCGTCGCGGGATCGCCGCCTGCGCGCAACGGCGCGCTGATGGCGTCGGATCGGCGGGCGGCGAGGGCCCGGCCGATCTCCAGCTTGTTGGGAAAGCGGTTGTACAGGGTCTGGCGCGATACCCCGGCCCGGCGCGCGATCTGATCCATGGAGGCCAGGGCGCCCTTCTCGCCGAACAGGGCTGTGGCCGCCTCAAGGATGGCCTCGGTCTTGGTCTCGTCGACCTGTCCACGCACCCGCGCCATCAGTGGGCCTCCATCGGCGGGGCCCCGGCCGGCGTCTTGACCGGACGCGACAACAGGGTGACGAAGGCCGCGAAGGCGCAGGCGATGCCCAGCATGGCGAAGGCGTCGCCGAACGCCAGGGTCGTCGCCTGCTTTTGCAGCATTCCGTAGACGGCTTTCATGGCTGAACCGGCCGGATCGATCGAGCCTGCGAACCGCGCCTGCATCCCCGCCAGCATGTCCTGCATCCCTGCACTGGTTACCGGGATGTTCTGGGTCAGCTCGCTCATGTGCAGGGCGGTGTTCTGCGTGAGGGAGGTGTTCAGGATCGCCAGGCCGAAGGCGCCGCCGACGTTGCGGCTCAGATTGACCAGACCCGAGGCGTTCTTGACCATTTCGGGCGGCAGGGTCGACATCGTGACCTGCTGGGCCGCGATCATGGCCAGCATGACGCCGCAGCCGCGCACCGCCTGCACCCCGGCGAACTCCCAGAAGCCCCAGTCGGCCGTGACCAGCCGCGCGTCCCACATACCCCAGGCGCACAGCATGAAGCCGCCGAACATCAGCAGTCTCAGGTCCACCTTGCGCACCAGCCGCCCCGCGAACGGTGCGGTCAGGAACATGGCCAGGCCGGACACGACCATGGTGGTCCCGACCTCGGAGGCCGAATAGTCGCGCACCCGCCCGAGGAACAGTGGCAGCAGGAAGGTCCCGCCGAACAGCGCCGCCCCCACGATGAAGGTCATCACCACCCCGACGACGAAATTGCGGTTGGAGAAGGCGCGCAGCTCGACGATCGGATTGCGGTAGGTCAGCGAGCGCCAGATGAAGGCCGGGCCGGTGATCGCGGCGACCACGGCCAGCAACAGGATCATGTCGTCGGCGAACCAGTCGTTCTTCGAGCCTTCCTCCAGCACGAACTGCAGGCTCATCAGAAAGGTCGCCATCAGCCCCAGCCCGGCCCAGTCGAACCCCTTGGCCAGCGACGGATCGCCCCTGTCGAAATCGGCGTAGCGGCCGACCAGGAACAGCACCAGCATTCCCGGAATGACGTTGATGAAGAACAGCCAGCGCCAGCTCAGCCATTCCGTCAGATGCCCGCCCAGGGTCGGTCCGACCGTCGGCGCCAGGGTCACGATCAGCCCCATGACGATGCTGGCCGTGATCCGCTTGTCCGGCGGAAAGGCCGTGAAAGCCACAGCGAAGACGGTCGGGATCATGGCCCCGCCGACAAAACCCTGCAGCGCCCGGAAGAAGATCATCGCCTCGATCGAGGACGACATGCCGGTGGCCAGGCTCATCAGCAGAAAGCCGGAGCAGGAGACGAGAAACACCTTCTGCGTCCCCCACAGACGCGAAAGATAGCCCGACAGCGGGATCATCACGACCTCGGGGATCAGATAGGCGGTCTGGATCCAGCTGATCTCGTCGGCCGAGGCGCCGACCCCCGCCTGTATCTGCGGCAGGGACGAGGCCACAATCTGGATGTCGAGGATGGCCATGAACTGGCCGATCACCATCCCGGCGAAGCCGAGCAGCAGGAAGGTCCAGTTGACTTCGGGTGCCTTGACCTCGGGGGATGAGCGGAAAGACACGAGACTCACGGCGGCGGTCACCGGACCGCGGCCATGACGGGTCCTGTCGCAGCCTCGGCGAAATTCAGCCCGCCGCGGCTCTTCAGGTCGACCTTGACCTCGACCGACAGGCCCGGCCGCAGCGCCGCGGCGCCCGCCTGGTCAACCCGGATGCGGACGGGCACGCGCTGGGTGATGCGGGTGAAGTTCCCGGTCGCATTCTCGACCGGGATCAGGGCGAATTCCGAGCCGGTGGCCGGGGCGAAGCTGTCGATATGGCCGACCAGAGGCTCGCCGGGGAAGGCGTCGGCGCTGATCTCGACGGTCTGGCCGAGGCGCAGGCGGTCGAGCTGGGTTTCCTTGAAATTGGCCACCACATAGGCGTCGCCCAGCGGCACGATGGACAGGATCTGGCCGCCCGGCCGCACATACTGCCCGACCCGGACGCCGCGGGCGCCGACCACGCCGCCGACGGGTGCCCGGATGACGGTGCGGTCCAGGGCGATGCGGGCCTGTTCGACCCGGGCGCGGGCCACGTCGACGGCGGCCAGGCTCTGGCTGCGGGTCGAGCCCAGCACACCGGCGGTGCGTTGTTCAGCGACCAGGGCCGCCTCTGCCTCGGCGACCGAGGCCTGTGCGGTG
>VFBG01000167.1 GCA_006515835.1 bacterium
TCTCCGGCTCTCATGAAGCGGGCGGGGTTTTGTGGTCGGCCGTTCATCCACACTTCATAGTGCAGATGCACGCCCGTGGAGCGTCCTGTGGTTCCCATGGCGCCGACACGCTGGCCGAGCGTGATCCGCTGGCCGGGCTGGACAGCAGTGGCGTTCAGGTGGGCGTAACGTGTCTTGAAACCGCGACCATGATCTATCTCAACGGTGTTGCCATACCCTGAACGAACGCCGACGAAAGACACGATCCCGGGAGCGGGGGCGTAGATGGGCGTGTTCAGCGGGGCCGCGAAGTCCTGACCCTGATGCAGGGCAGGGCGGCCGTTGAACGGGTCGAAGCGGACGCCGAAGCCCGAGGTGGTGCGGGCCTGGGTTGGCCGGCGGAAGGGCATGCCCTCTGCGGCGTTGGCCAGGGAGCGCATGTCGGACAGGTTGTCGGCGGCGTGCCTGATGCGCACCGCGAAGGCTTCATCGACATCCAGCACGGCGGCCAGGGCTCGCGGATCGCGCGCCTCGACCAGAGGGCCGCCAAGCGCGGCGTCATGCGGGGTGTAGGCGGCGGGGTTCAGGCCGGCGAGCCGGAAGGCCAGCCGCAGCCGTTCGGCGCGGGTCTGGGCTTCAGTCTCGGCACGGGCGATCAGCCGCTCCTGGTCCATGCGCACGGCGATCATGCGCTGGACGGGAGAGGAGCGGTCGGGATTGAGGGCCGGGGCGGGGCGCAAGGCCTGCTCGGCGCCCTCGACGCCACGGAACATGCCCATGACCTGGGTCAGGGCCGCGTGGCGGCGCTCGACCATCTGGGCCATTTCGTCGAGCGAGCCTGTCGTGGCGGTCATGCGCACGACGGCGCTGTCCAGGCGGGCCTGAAGGTCTGCGTTCATCCGCTCGGAGGCGGCGCGGGCGCGGGCGACCGTTCGATCCGCCTGGCTTTGCGCCACCATGTCGAAGATCAGGCTGCCCGAGGCCATGGCGGTCCAGCCGCCCAGCAGGACAGCGGCGACGGCGCCGGCCGCCTGTTTGCCCGGCGTCAGGGCCCAGGCGCGGACGGACTCGCCGTCGCGCAGGTAGAGATATCGGGTCGGAAACCACTTTCCGATCAGAGACCGCCTGACAGTCGGCTCTTGTTCGGTCATCACGCAACGCCCCCAGAACGTACGACGAGGGGTTATGCGCCATGGTACAGCTTGGGTACAAGTCTGTTCACGGCTTGTTAACCACGCTGGATGGTCTTCACGCGAAGAACATCGGTATTCGCCCCGATTATTCGCTTGAGAGGCGAGTCCGCGAATCTTTGTAACGCGGGTTACATCTCCGCCTGTGTCCGTTCAGAGGGATTCAACCGCCGCCAAGACTTCAGCGGCGTGACCCTTGACTGACACCTTGCGCCACACACGCCGGACGACGCCGTCGCCATCGATCAGGAAGGTCGCGCGTTCGATGCCCATGTATTCGCGGCCGTAGAGCTTCTTCTCGACCCAGACGCCCCAGGCCTCGGTGACGTCTTCCGGTTCGTCTGAGGCGAGGACGACCTTGAGGTCGTATTTGGCCTTGAAACGGTCGAGCTTCTTCACCGGGTCGCGGGAGACCCCGATGACGGTCGCGCCGGCCTGTTCAAAGTCTGCGATGAGGGCCGAGAAATCCTGGCCTTCGGTGGTGCAGCCCGGCGTGTCTGCCTTCGGATAGAAGTAGAGAACGACCTTGCTGCCCTTGAGCCCGTCCAGCGAGACGCGGCCGCCATCGGCCGTGGCCATATTGAATGCGGGGGCTTTCGAGCCTTCGGTGATGTCAGTCATTCCACTCTCCGCTCATCCCCGCGCAAGCGGGGACCCAGTTCTGTCCAGCGCGACGCCGGCACCTCAGGACTTTCCGTAGCGCGCACGCTCCGGCCCGCCGCCCACCCAAAACACCGGGTCCCCGCTTTCGCGGCGATGGGCGGAGTTTAAATGGGCCGCACCAGTACGATCTTCTTCTTGCCGGCGGCTAGCTTCAGCACGCCGTCGGCATTGACGTCGGACGCCTCGATCAGCCGGGCGCCGTCGGTGATGGCCTCGTCGTTCAGGCGCAGGCCGCCGCCCTGGGCGAGGCGGCGGGCCTCGCCGTTGGAGGCTGTCAGGCCGGCCTTGGTCGTGACTGCGGCGATCATGGCACCGATCACTTCGTCCGCGGCCAGTTCGACGGTCGGGAGGTCAGCTGAGAGCGTGCCCCGCTCGAACGCGCCCTCAGCGGCGGTACGGGCCGTCGCCGCGGCGTCAGCCCCGTGCAGCATGGTCGTGGCCGCGTCGGCGAGGGCCTTCTTGGCGTCGTTGATGGCCGCGCCGTCCAGCGCCTCCAGCCGGTCGATCTCGTCCAGCGGCGTGTCGGTGAACAGGCGCAGGAATTTGCCCACGTCGGCGTCGTCGACGTTGCGCCAGAACTGCCAGTAGTCATACGGGCTCAGCTGCTCGGCGTTCAACCACACAGCGCCCTGGGCCGTCTTGCCCATCTTGCCGCCCGAGGCGGTAGTCAGCAGCGGCGTGGTCAGGCCGAAGGCGGCCTTCTGGTCGACGCGGCGGACCAGGTCGACGCCCGAGACGATGTTGCCCCACTGGTCCGAGCCGCCCATCTGCAGGGTGCAGCCGCGGGCGCGGTTGAGCTCGAGGAAGTCCACCGACTGCATCAGCATGTAGTTGAACTCGAGGAAGGTCATCGGCTGTTCGCGTTCCAGCCTCAGCTTGACCGAGTCGAAGGCCAGCATCCGGTTGATAGTGAAATGCGTGCCGTATTCGCGCAGGAACTGGATGTAGCCGTAACCCGACAGCCAGGCGTCATTGTCGACCATGACCGCATCGGTCGGTCCGTCGCCGAAGGTCAGGAATTTCTCGAACACCGTCTTGATGGTGGCGATGTTCGACTGGATGGTTTCATCGGTCAGCTGGGGGCGCGAGGCGTCCTTGCCAGTCGGATCGCCGACCTTGGTGGTGCCGCCGCCCATCAGGACGATGGGTTTGCCGCCCGCCTGCTGGAGCCGGCGCAGCATCATGATCTGGATGAGGCTGCCGACGTGCAGCGACGGCGCCGTGGCGTCGAAGCCGATGTAGCCGGTGACCACGCCGGAGGCGGCGGCCGCGTCGAGCTCGGCCGGGTGGGTGATCTGATGGATATAGCCGCGCGCCTGGAGGGTTCGCAGGAAGTCGGACTTGAAATTCTGGTCGCTCATGGCGGCTCCGTTAGCAGGGATGCCGGCGGGCGTCATGGGAGTTTGCGCGCCGGTGTGGGCGGCGCGTGGGTTCGCTGGCCGCTCGTCAGATCGAGAGGCGGTAATACAGGCCGGGAGTGATGGCGCGGGCGAACATGGCCCTTGGCGTAGCCGTCGCCGTTGACCCGCGTCAAGGGCGCGCTATCGAAGGAGTATGCTGGTCACGCTCAAGCCGCACCCGGACACGCCGGGCCCCGCGATCCGGATCGATGTCGACGTGCTGCGTCCCCGGACAGCCGGCGTCGCGCTGCGCTACGTCCTGTCCGGCGAGGTATCCCGGGTGGTCCTGCCCGCGTCCGTCCGGCCTACGAATTCACGGGCTATCGAGAAGGCATGCAGGGCCACGCAGGCGTCGAGAAGCGCGACCCGCGGCGGGTGCAGGACAAGGCGAGCTTCAGCTTGGCCGGTACCTTTGATCTGGACCGGGTGATCGGCGACCAGGCAAGGCCATGGCGCGTGGGCCTGTCGGCGGTCATTGAGGATGTCGACGGCGGCATCTCCTACTGGGCGCTGGCCCATCCGCCCGGTAAGCCGGATTTCCACCACCCCGACTCGTTCGCCCTGACCCTGCCGCCTCCGGAGCCCGCATGAAATTCGGCATCGACCGCCTGCTGTCCGAGCCCGCGCTCCAGACCGATCTGAAGGGCCGAAGGGTCGCCCTGCTGGGGCATCCGGCCTCGGTAACGGCGGACCTGACGCATTCGCTGGATGCACTGATGGCCTGTGCGGACCTGAACGTCACCGCCGCCTTCGGGCCGCAGCACGGCATGCGGGGCGACCTGCAGGACAATATGATGGAGAGCCCGGACTTCACCGATCCGCGGCACGGCATTCCGGTCTTCAGCCTCTACGGCGAGGTGCGGCGGCCGAGCGGGCAGGCGATGGGGACGTTCGACGTCCTGCTGGTCGACATGCAGGACCTGGGCTGCCGCATCTACACCTTCGTGACGACGCTGCTGATGGGTGCTGGACCGGCCCAACCCCGCCGGGCGACCGGTTGAGGGCACGACTCTGCTGCCGGGCTGGGAGAGCTTCGTCGGGGCGGGGCCGATGCCGATGCGGCATGGCATGACCCTGGGCGAGATGGGCCGCTGGTTCATCGACCACTTCAAGCTGGATGTGGAATACCGCGTCATCGAGATGGAGGGCTGGGCACCTGATCAGGGGCCGGGCTTCGGCTGGCCGATCGGCGAGCGCAGCTGGATCAACCCCAGCCCCAATGCGGCGAACCTGTCGATGGCGCGGGCCTATGCCGGGACGGTTATGCTGGAGGGGACGACCCTGTCGGAGGGCCGGGGCACGACGCGGCCGCTGGAGCTGTTTGGCGCACCCGATATCGATGCGCGCGCCGTGATCGCCGAAATGCAGGCGTTCGCGCCAGCGTGGCTGAAGGGCTGTACCTTACGCGACTGCTGGTTCGAGCCGACCTTCCACAAACATGTGCACCAGCTGTGCAACGGCGTGCAGATCCACGTCGACGATCCGGCCTATGACCATGCCGCGTTCCGGCCGTGGCGGCTGCAGGCGCTGGGCTTCAAGGCGATCCGGCGGCTGTATCCGGACTACGCCTTGTGGCGGGACTTCCCGTACGAATACGTCTTCGACAAGCTGGCCATCGACGTGATCAACGGTGGGCCGGGGCTTCGCGAATGGGTCGACGATCCGGCCTCGACGCCGGCTGATCTGGAGGCGCTGGCCGGGCCGGATGAGGCGGCGTGGGTGGAAGCGCGGAAGCCGTACCTGCTCTACTAATGATCGTATATTCGCCGTAATCGGCGGCTGTTCTCGTCTGCCGGGGAGGACATCATGATAGCACTACTGCTAGCAGCGCTTCTGGCTTTTCAGCAGCCCGCAACGCTGAGCCCCGAGGCTCGCGCCCTGATCGCGCCGGTGGCGGAGGCGATCGCCGCGGAACAGGCGAGGCAGGCGGCGTTGCCGCCAGCGGCCAATGATCGCGAACGGCTGGAACGGATGGGCGTGCTGGACCAGGTGGGTCGCCGCGCCTTGAACCCTATCGATCTCACCCTGCTTCCGGAGGCAGAGCGCGCGGCGGCCAACTCGGCGATGTGGGCACCGTTGATGGCGATGGATGAGCGACTGATGGCCGAGCTTCTGACCATGGTCCCGCCCGAAGGCTGGTTCCTGAAGAGCGCCTATGGCGAGCAGGCCGCCAGCGCCGCCTTCCTGATCGTGCAGCACTCGGATCTCGGGAACTGGCGGCGCTTCGTGCCAGTTCTGGAGCCACTGGTGGCGGCGGGCGAGGTCGACGG
>VFBG01000168.1 GCA_006515835.1 bacterium
GCGGATGACGAACGACACGGCCAGGGCGCTGATGATGCCCGCCGCGTAAAGGCCGAACATCACCAGACCCTGCAGGCTCGCAAAGCCCCACACCTGCTCGTTCGGAATGAAGGCGGCAATGATCAGGGTGTAGACCGGGATCCGCGCCGAACAGGTCATCAGCGGGGCTACCATGATTGTGGTCAGACGGTCACGCTTGCTGTCGATGACCCGCGCCGCCATCACCCCGGGGATCGCGCAGGCGAAGCTGCTGAGCAGGGGGATGAACGCCCGGCCGTGAAGTCCGGCCCCGCCCATGATCCGGTCCATCAGGAAGGCGGCCCGGGCCATATAGCCGAAGTCCTCAAGCATGATGATGAAGAGGAAGAGGATCAGAATCTGCGGGAGGAAGACCAGCACGCTGCCGACCCCCGAGATCAGGCCGTCGACGATCAGGCTTTGCCAGATGCCGTCGGGCATGACCGCCGCCATCCAGCCGCCCAGGGCGCCGAGGCTGGCCTCGATCCCGTCCATCAGCGGCGTGGCCCAGGTGAAGACGGCCTGGAACATCACGAACAGAAGAACGCCGAGGATCAACAGGCCGCCGACGGGATGCAGCAGGACGGAATCGATCCGGCCGGTCAGGGTGTCCGGCCTTTCCGGCGGGCGCACCCAGGCCTTCATGATCCGCTCGGCTTCCCGCGCCGCGCCACGCAGGGCGTCAGCATCCGGTGCCGCCCAGTTGTTCTCTACAGCAGCGGACAACCCACCCGCAGCCGAATCGATTGCGGCGACCAGTTCATCGATGCCGCGCTTCCGCGTGGCCGTCGTGGGCACGATCGGCAGACCCAGTTCGCTCGACAGGCGCTCAAGGTCGATGCGCAGCCCCTGACGCTGGGCGATGTCAAACATGTTGAGCGCCAGCACCATCGGCCGACCGACTGCCTTCAGCTCGAGCACCAGCCTCAGCACAAGTCGCAGGTTTGTCGCGTCGGCGACGGCGACGATCACGTCCGGCGTCTCTTCGCCGGCCAGTTTGCCCAGGACGGCGTCTCGTGTGACCTCTTCGTCAGGGCTGCGGGCGCGCAGGGAATAGGTGCCGGGCAGGTCGAGGACGGACATTGGCCGGCCCGCCGCCGAACGGATCAGACCTTCCTTCCGCTCCACCGTGACGCCGGCATAGTTGGCGACCTTCTGGTGAGCGCCGGTCAGGGCATTGAACAGGGCGGTCTTGCCGCTGTTCGGATTTCCGACGAGCGCGACTCTCGCGCTCCGCACCGCCGTGTCCATCAGGCGGGCCGGGCCGGTTCGAACCGCACGGTCAGGCTTGCAGCCTCCTGACGGCGCAGGGCGACGCGCATGTCGTCCACCTTCATGGCGATCGGATCGCGGCCGAACAGGCCCTCATGAAGCAGTTCAACTCTTGCACCCTCGACGAAGCCCAGTTCCAGCAGCCGTCGCTCCAGCTCAAGCGCATGTTCATCCGTCGAAGCGCGGTCGCCCACCCGTACGATGACGCCGCGAGCGCCCTTGCGGGCGTGGCTGAGTTTCTGGGTGTCGGACATTACGCTCGTGGACCAGCGGCGCGCCGCAGCGCCTGTTGACACTGATTATCAGGTGCGACTAGCCCTCGTCCAGCCCGCCTGGTAGCCGCAGCCCATTGTATGGGGCCATAGTTGAGTTATCACGGGCGCAGACACCCGGAGACCGCTATGTACCGCCCCGCTCTGTTCGCCTTCGTCACGTTCGCTCTGACCGGCTGCGGTCAAGCGGAAGAGCCGGCGCAGAAGGCGGCCCCGGCGAGCGACGCTCCGGCTCCGGCTGCGGCAACACCCGCTCCGAACGCAGCAGAAAAGACTGCGATTCTGGCCACGCTTCCCGCGCCCTGGAACGCGGGTGACCTGGACAACGGCCGTCGGGTCTTCGCCCGTTGCCGCTCGTGCCACACCATCACAGAGGGCGGCCCGAACATGACCGGGCCGAACCTCTACGGCATCTTCGGCCAGCAGGCCGGCGCGCGTCCGGGATTCAACTATTCCACAGCCCTGAAGGAGGCCGGCTTCATTTGGGACGGAGACCAACTGGGCCGCTGGCTTGAGAACCCGCGCACCTTCCTGAAGGGCACAAAAATGAGTTTCGCCGGCATTCCCGACGCGACCGACCGCCGCGATGTGATCGCCTTTCTCAAGGTCGAGACCGGCTACGCGCCGTCGCCGCAGCCCTGACGGCTATTCCGCCGCCGCTGGAACCGCATCATTGGCGGTGGTCTCATGGGCTTCCCATTCCTCGATCTTGCGAGCGGTGTATTCCGGTGACCTGGTGAAGCGCGCAAGCGCGCCATAGATCACCGGCACCACGAACAGGGTCAGCAGCGTCGCGAACATGGCACCGGCAAAGATCACCACGCCGATAGTCTGACGGCTGCCCGCGCCTGCGCCCTGCCACAGCACCAGCGGCAAGGCGCCGAAGGCTGTGGCGATCGAGGTCATGATGATGGGCCGAAGGCGCAGCGTCGACGACTCGATGATCGCTTCCTGAATGGACCGACCCTGGTCGCGCAACTGGTTGGCAAACTCCACGATCAGGATGCCATTCTTGGCTGCCACACCGATTAGGATGATGAGGCCGATCTGGCTGTAGATGTTCAGGCTGGAGCCCGCCATCACCAGACCGAACAGGCCGCCGGCTGCGGCCAGGGGCACGGTCAGCATGATGACGGCCGGCGTGATCCAGCTCTCGAACTGGGCCGCCAGCACGAGGAAGACGAGGAGCAGGGCCAGTCCGAACGCCGCCGCAACGGCACCGCCGGCCTCTTGCTGATCGCGCGCTGCTCCGCCCCACTGGGTGTTGACGACGCCCTGAGGCTGCTCCTGTGAAACACGGGTCATGAACTCGGTCGCATCCACCAGAGTCGTGCCCGGGTTGAGGTCGGCAGAGATGGAGATGGCGCGCTGGCGATCCAGACGTCGCCGGTCGGGCGTATCGCCAGAGGTTTCGGTGGTGACCACCGCGGACAGCGGCACCAGTTGTCCTGAGCCTGTGGAAACATACAGGGCCTCAAGGTCTGCCACGCTACGGCGGTCGGCGCGCTCGGTCTGCAGGATGACATCATATTCCTGGCCGCCGCGCAGATAGGTGGTCGCGCGACGGGATCCGAACATGGTCTCAAGCGTACGGCCGATGGCCTGTGACGAGACGCCCAGGGCCGCCGCCTTCTCGGGATCGACGTCGACCAGCAGGCGCGGCGCGTTCGGCTCATAGTTCAGACGGGGTCGTGAAAGGCCGGGATTTTCCAACGACGCGGCGAGGACCGGTTGCAGCCATTTGTAGATGTCCTCGTACTCGGCGCCCGTCACGACCATCTCGATCGAGTTGGAGTTGCCGCCGCCGCGCTGGAATGCGCCGGGGACCGAAGCATTGACCTGGGCGTCTGTCTGGCCGCGCAGCTTGCCGTTCAGTTCCTGGGCGATCTCGTCGGCGGCGCGGTCGCGCTTGGACCAGTCGCTGAGGATCAGGCTGCCGTTGCCGGAGTTGAAACTGCCGCCGCGTCCCTGGACCCGGATCTGCACCCGTCCTCGGTCTTCCGCCGGCACAAGCTCGTTGGGCAGGGTCAGGAACATGAAGGCGGCCCCGCCGGCCACTGCCACGATCAGACCGACCATGCCTACGACAGCGATCCGCTTGCCCAGCAGGGCCTGCAGCGAGTTTTGATAGGAGTTGCGTAGCGCCTCCATGGCGCGATCGACCTTGCGCGCGACCCAGCCGCCGGTCTTCGCCGGGCGAAGAATCCGAGACGCCAGCATCGGCGATAGCGTCAGCGCCAGGAAGGCCGAGAAGGCCACGGCCGCCGCAATCGCTGCGGCCAATTCGACAAACAGCCGGCCGACATAGCCGGGAAGGAACAGCAGCGGCGCGAACACGGCCAGGAGCACCACCGTCGTCGCCACAACAGCGAAGAACACCTGTCGCGCGCCGCGCTCTGCCGCCACCAGCGGCGGTTCCCCGTGGTCCAGCCGGCGCTGGATATTCTCGGTCACGACGATGGCGTCATCGACCACCAGACCAATGGCCAGAACCAGGGCCAGCAGAGTCAGGAGGTTCAGGGAAAAGCCCAGCGGAGCCAGGACAATGAAGGTCGCCAGCAGGCAGATCGGCGCCACGATCGACGGAATGAATGCCGCCCTCAAGCTCCCGAGGAAGATGAAGTTCACGAGGGCCACAAGCGCCAGCGAGATGCCGATGGTGATCCATACCTCGTCAATGGCGTGCGAAGTGAAGACCGAGTTGTCGGAACCGATGACCAGTTCTGTGCCCTCGGGCAGGCTGGATCGCACCTCGTCCAGCATCGCCGCGACGCCTTCCGAGATGGCGAGGTCGTTGGACTGGGCCTGACGGGTGACGGCCAGACCGATCTGGTCCTGTCCATTGCCCCGGAACAGGCGACGGTCCTCGGCCGGTGCCTCGACGATCCGGGCGATGTCGCCCAGCCGGGTGACATAGCCGGACTGACCCTGGATGGCGCCCGACGCACCGCTGGGCAGGGCCGTCGCGCTGCCGGTCTGGGCAGCTGCGGTGCCGCCCGAGCCGCGGGTGCCGATCGGCAACTGGCGGAAGTCCTCGGCGCGGGCATAGGTGCGGGCGACGCGGACCGTATAGTCCTTCTGACCGGACTCGAGCTGGCCGGCGGGCAATTCGACGTTCTGGGCAGTCAGGGCGGACTCGACGTCGGTAACCGTCAGGCCGCGGGCAGCCAGGGCGGCGGCGTCCAGCCAGATGCGCATGGCGTAGCGCTGCTCGCCATAGATCTGCACCTGGGCCACGCCGGGCACGGTGGCCAGGCGATCGATCAGATAGCGGTCAGCGTAGTCTGTCAGCTCGAGCCGGTTCATCGACGTCGAGCGCAGGAACAGGATCATGATCGGCTGGCTGTCGCTGTCAGCCTTGGACACTTCCGGCGGTTGGGCCTGATCAGGCAGCCTCCCGACAACGCGGGACACCCGGTCGCGCACATCGTTGGCGGCGTCGTCGATATTGCGGTCCAGCGAGAACTCGATCGAGACATTCGACCGGCCGTCTCGGCTCGAGGAGTTGATCCGCTCTACGCCCTGGATGCCGGCGATCTGCTGTTCGATCGGCTCGGTGATCCGGCTCTCGATGACCTCGGCGGAGGCCCCGGCATAGCTGGTGCTGACCGAAACGATGGGCGGGTCCACATCGGGCAGTTCGCGCACCGGCAGGAAGAAGAATGCTGCGACGCCGATCACGCACAGAACGATAGCCGCCACCGCGGCGAATACCGGGCGGCGGACGGCGAGATCGGACAGCATCATTGGGCGGCGCCCCGCGCCGGAGCGGCAGCCGGACGACTTCCGCCCTGAGCTCTGCCCTGCCCGCCGCCCTGGCCGGCGACACGAACCGGAGCACCCGGCTGGATGCGGTTCAGACCTGATCCAACAATCCGATCGCCGACGTTCAGCCCGGACAGGATTTCCACGAACCCACCCTCGACCGAACCAGTCTCGACCTCGACACGCTGCGCCGTGGAGCCGCCTTCGCCGCGTGCGATACGATAGACGAAGGCTCCCTCGCCTTCATACTGGACCGCCGCTTCCGGCGCGGCCGGCGACGTGCGCTGCCCCTGCTCGACGGCGACCCGAACCGCCATGCCAGGCCTAATGCGGGCACCCGGATTGGGAATTTCCGCCCGCGCCGTCACGGCACGGGTCTGTTCATTGATGCGGGTGTCAATCAAAGCGATCCGTCCACCGAAGACTTCATCGCCATACGCGTCGATCGACGCCCGTATCGGCGTCCCCGCGCGCAGAACGCCGAGATAGCGTTCCGGCACAGGGAAATCGACCCGGACGACGGCAATGTCATCCAGCGTCGTGATGATCCCGCCCGGACTGACCAGGGTGCCGGCCGTCACGGAGCTGAGCCCCAGCACGCCCGCGAAAGGGGCGCGGATCATGCGGTCTCCGCGTCTTGCCTGCGCAGCGTTCAACGAAGCCTGGGCGGTCGCCAGCCCGGTCTCTGCGTCCTCAGCCGTGACGCGAGGAGCGATGCCCCGGTCGGCAAGCGTCTTGTAGCGGTCGTACTGGCGTTGGGCCTGAGCCACCTCGGCCCGCGCCTCGATGATGCCGGCGTCTTCTTCCCGCGCCTGAAGTTCGACCAGAGGCGTGCCGGCGGCGACCCGTTGGCCGTCCGTGAACAGGACGCGTGTGATCAGTTCGCTGGTCGAAGAAGTGATGTTGACCGAGCGTCGGCCACGCGCGACGCCCAGGACCCGGATCTCGTCCGTAAAGGGCCGGGACCCGATACCCGGGCCTCCGCGCCCGCCGGGACCGCCGCCGGTCTTTTCATCGCCGGCGAAAGCCATCCTCAGAACGACCGCCACAACCATCAGGCCCAGCAGGACAGCAGCGGCGGCGAGGAAGAAGTGGCGTTTGATCACGCGGACGCTCTCTGGTGAATGAACGAGCCGACTTAGCGGCCTTGGCCGTCGACGCAACTAAAGTCCTTGTAACGGAGACTGTTCCGGTTTCCGTCGCCGAAATGCGCGCCTGAATGTCGCGCTCAGAACCGCCGCCAAAGCGCAACAACCGGGCCGCTGCTCTCCGGTGTCTCGCGTCCCGCGACGGCCCGCCGCCAGCCGGCCTGGAGGCTCCAGTCGCCAAAGTCGCGAACGACGGAGGCCTCGACCGACAGCCACTGCGGCCCGCCGTCGTCGGCCTGGCCGCCGAAAGCCTGACCCAGAACCATCCAGTCCTCGTTGAGGTGCGCACCGGCCGTTGCGTCGATGCGCGTCTCGTCCGGCAGCCCCTGCCGCATCCGGCGCGCCGCCTCCCGCACCTCCCAGTCGCTGACACCGACACCGGGCGCAGCATAGCCGGCATTGCGCCCTTCCCCGCCGTCGGCATAGCCGGCGTACAGGCTGGCCGCCGTCCGTTCGTCGCGCCACAACTGCCAGGTCACGCCGATCTCGATCGGTCCGCGCCCTTCGTATTCGACAAAAGCGTCGTGGCCCGACTGCCAGTCGGCCTTGAACTGCAGCGTCAGCCGGTCGGTGACCCCATATTCCGCAAACACGCCGGCGACGCTGTCGCGACGCTCACCCGGCAGATTGGCCAACTCGCCGTCGGGATCAAATCCCCGATCGGCCCGCATATCCTCGTATTTGACGATCCATTGCCCCTCGCCTTTCGGCTGGGTCCAGGGGCCGGCGACCGCGGGCCCCGCCATCGCCGCAAGGGCCATGGCGGCCAGAAGTCGGCCGGCAGGTATCACACGTCGTAGCCCGGCGATTTTCGATCCAGCATCCGCAGAGCTCCCGGCCAGGCCAGTGAAGAGACGAAGCCTATGCCACGGCCCTGCTCCTTGGTCTCCGCCTGTGCCGCGTCCGGCGCAAACAGCACATGTTCCCGCCCTCCAGAGAGGGCCGCGACCTGCTGGGCGCAGGCGCGCTCGAGGAAGAACATTCCGATCCAGGCCTGGGCCGCCGTTTGTCCGACCGCCAGCGTGCCGTGGTTGCGCAGCAGCATCAGCGGCTTGTCGCCGAGGTCAGCCACCAGTCGCTCGCGTTCCTCATGGTTCAGCGCCAGGCCCTCATAGCCGTGATAGGCGACCTGATGCTTAAGCAGGCAGGCGTTCTGGCCGATGGGAAGCAGACCCTCCGTCTGCGCCGCCACCCCGACCCCGGCCACCGTGTGCAGGTGGATGACATAGTGCGCGTCCTCGCGGGCGCCGTGGATCGCCGAATGGATGGTGAAGCCGGCGGGATTGATGAAGCTGGTCGTGTCCTGAACGATGTTCCCGTCCAGATCGACCTTGACCAGGCAGGACGCGGTCATCTCCTCGAAATACCAGCCGTACGGGTTGATCAGGAAATGATGCTCCAAATATGGGTGAAGATCATGTCGTCCCACCCGTGCAGCGCGACCAGGCGGTAAAGGGCCGCCAGCTCAACCCGAGCGCTCCATTCCCCCTCGGAGACCCTGGACTTCAGGGAAACAGCGGCACCATCGGCCATGGGTTTGATCCTCGTTCTGCTTGGCCGAACACGCTCGCGCCGCATGAAGCCGTCGTCAAGATTCAGCTTCCGTTAACCGCGTCTTAGTGGGGCCGGCCTAGCTTGGATGATGCTGCCCCTTCGTCGGTGCGCCGGAGACGCCTGTGGTACTCGTCCAACTCGTGCCCGCCAGTCGAACCGCCGGCCCCGTGCCGCGGCCCAGCGAGCTGTTGGCCTTGGCGCACAACCCCGGCACCGAAGCCCGCCAACGCCTGTTGCTGGGCGTCGTCGCCCTCTGTGATGCCTGTCCGCCGTCAGGAGAACTGTCTCCGGTCCTCGGCGAGATATTCCTGACCCTCGCCCGCCAGGCCGAACGGGAGGTTCGCAAGGCCCTGTCGGAAAAGCTGGCCCACGCTGAATGGGCGCCGGCTGCCCTGGTGAACGTCCTTGCGCTGGACGAGATCGAGATCGCTCGGCCGATCCTCGAATCCAGCCCCATCCTGCAGGAC
>VFBG01000169.1 GCA_006515835.1 bacterium
CCTCGACGAAGACCACGAACTCGGCCAGCTTGCCCGCCGCGTCGCAACGCAGCTCGCCTGCGGGGGTCGCGCGCTGAGGGCCGGGGGCGCAGACCTCGGCCGCATGGTCGGCCATCACCGCGTGCACGTCAGGCGCCTGCGCCGCCGTCGGCGTCGTCGAGGCCAACAGCAGAAGCCCGGCCAGGGCCGTCGCGGCGATCATGGTCATCACAGGCCCCCCGGCGCGACGGTCCCGCCGCATCCCCCTGGCTATCACGACACCGCCCGTCTGTCGCCGGGCGCCCCCCGCGAAACAGTGTCTTCCCGCCCCGTATAATCTCGCCCCTTTCGCCCCCCGATCGTACCGAGTCAGGCCCCTTGCGCCGCCCTTTACGGTCCCCAGCTATGACCAGAGGCGAAGCGGGCCTGAATCCCCGCCCCGCCTGGGTCTTTGACAGTCCAATTCCCCCGACGCGCCGTCGCGACAGGCCGTCGGGCCGCGGCCTCAGTCCCGCTCGACGCACAGGGCCACGCCCATGCCGCCGCCGATGCAAAGCGTGGCCAACCCCTTCTTCGCCCCGCGCCGCTTCATCTCATGCAGCAGGGTGGTCAGGATGCGGGCCCCCGAGGCCCCGATCGGATGGCCGATGGCGATGGCCCCGCCGTTGACGTTGACCTTGTCCGGGTCGAGGCCGAGCTCGCGCAGCACGCACAGGCTCTGGGCCGCGAAGGCCTCGTTGGACTCGACCAGATCCAGATCGGCGACGGTCCAGCCGGCCTTCTCCAGCGCCTTCCTCGACGCCGGGATCGGCCCGGTGCCCATGACCGCCGGATCGACCCCTGCCGTGGCCGAGGAGACGATCCGCGCCAGCGGCTCCAGCCCCCGGGCCTTAGCCTCCGCCGCGCTCATCAGCACCAGCGCCGCCGCCCCGTCGTTGAGCCCCGAGGCGTTGGCCGCCGTGACGGAGCCCTCCTTGGTGAAGGCCGGCTTCAGCCCCTGCATGGCCTCCAGCGTCGCGCCGTGGCGGATGAACTCGTCCTTGTCGACGACGACATCCCCCTTGCGGCCCTTGATGGTGACCGGAACGATCTCGTCGTCGAACCGCCCCGCCTTCTGCGCCGCCTCGGCCTTGTTCTGGCTGGCCACGGCGAAGGCGTCCTGATCGGCCCGGCTGATGTGGAAGGCGTCGGCCACGTTCTCGGCCGTCTGGCCCATGTGATAGCCGTTGAAGGCGTCCCACAGGCCGTCGCTGATCATGGTGTCGATCAGCTTGATGTCGCCCATCTTCTGACCGGTGCGGAGGGCCTGGGCGTGCGGTGCCTGGCTCATGCTCTCCTGCCCGCCGGCCACCACGATGCGGGCGTCGCCCAACGCGATCTGCTGGGCCCCAATCGCCACCGCGCGCAGACCCGAGCCGCAGATCTGGTTCAGGCTCCAGGCCGCGGCCTCCTTCGGAATGCCCGCGCCCATCGCCGCCTGCCGCGCCGGCCCCTGCCCGGCCGCCGCCTGCAGCACATGGCCGAGGATGACCTCATCGACCTCTTCCGGCTTCACCCCCGCCCGCTCCAGCGCCGCCCGGATGGCCACCTCGCCCAGCTTCGAGGCTGGCAGGCTGGACAGCCCGCCCAGGAAGGAACCGACCGGCGTGCGCGCGGCGGAGACGATGACGACTTCAATGGACATGCGGTGACCCCTGAAACCGGCCGGGACGGGAGAGCGTCCGGGCCATGGAAAACGAAACCTCTACGCCCTTCCCGGGCATTAGGCCGCTCGAAACTAATCGTGCCGTTTCTGCCGCATCCCGCCGCCTTCGTCACCCATGACGACGCTGTTCAGCGAATGGTCACCTCCCGCCCTTAGGTTCGGGGGAACAAACAAGAGCGAGAAAGGCTTGATGGGGCCATGCTCAAGAGATTGAAGAACGTCTTCGTACAGGTCTGTGTCCCCGATGAGCTGGACATGGCCGAGCATTACCGGACGCCGGCGGAAAAGACCGCCGACCTGATCGTGCATGTGGTCGGCCTGACCCTGGCCGCCGTCGGCGGGATCGTCCTGGCCGTGCTGGCCGCGATCTATTCCGGAATCGGAGCCGTGGTGGCCACGGCCGCCTACGCGCTGTGCCTGATCATCATGTTGACGGTCTCGGCCATCTACAACCAGGCTCATCCGGGCGCTGCACGGCCGCTGCTCCGGCGCATGGACGAGGCGGCCATCTTCCTGATGATCGCCGGCAGCTACACCCCCTTCACCACCCAGAGGTTCGAAGGGGCCTGGTCTATCGGTTTCACGGTCCTGGTCTGGGCGGTGGCGCTGGGCGGCGTGGTGGTCAAGCTGGTGGCACCGCGCATCTCGGACACCTTCTGGAGCCTGGTCTATCTCGGGTTCAGCTGGCTGGCCCTCGTTGCGGCCAAGCCCCTGATCGATACGGTCCACCCTATTGCCCTCGGTCTGCTGGTGCTGGGCGGGCTGATCTATACCGCCGGCGTCTTCGTCTTCATCAGCCCGACGGTGAAGTTCCGCCGCGCCATCTGGCACGGCTTCGTCGTCACCGGCGCAACCGTCCACTGGGCCGCGGTGCTCGTAGGCGTCGTTCTCGCCCCCGCGGCGATGGGTTGATTTGCATGCGGCTTCGCACTGCGGGATAGTGCGCCGTTGCAACAGTTCAGGGGTTGGGCGTGGCGGATAAGAAGGCCGGGACAGGCGAGACCGTCGTCATCAAGAAGTACGCCAACCGGCGACTCTACAACACGGCCACCAGCGCCTATGTGACGCTCGAGGACCTGGCCAAAATGGTCCGCGAGGGCACGGAGTTCGTCGTCTTCGACGCCAAGACAAACGACGACCTGACCCGCCAGATTCTGACCCAGATCATTTTTGACGAGGAAAGCCGGGGCGAGGCGCTTCTGCCGGTCCAGTTCCTTCGCCAGCTCATCGGCTTCTACGGCGGCCAGATGCAGGGGGTCCTTCCCAGCTATCTTGAGATGTCGCTCGACAGCTTCAGCCGGCAGCAGGAGCAGATGCGCGGCCAGTTCTCCAAGGCCTTCGGGGCGGCGCCCGGCGCCGGCATTCTCGACGAGGCCGTCAAGCGCAACATGGCTCTGTTCACCGACGCCATGAAGATGTGGCCCGGCTTCAACGCCCTGACTCCCGGTGGCCCGGCGCCCGGCGCGGCACCCCAGCCAGGCCCGGCGCCCGCCGCTGACCCGCTGGCCGAGATGCGCCGCCAGATGGATGAGATGCGCAATGAGCTCGACAAGCTGTCGAAGGGCGGCTGACATGACCGACGAGGTTCGCCCCGTCGGCCCCGTCCAACGCCGCGCAGACCGCCGCGCAGATGACCGGCGCGCCGCGGAACGCCGGGCCGCCTCAGCGTCGCGCGCCCTTGTCCCTGTGGATTTCCCGGTCGAGGCTGCCGAGCCCCCGGCAAGACCTGCCCCGACGCCGCCCGCCGACCCCGGCGCGGCCGTCTTCGCGGCACAGATGATCGGACAGACCGGCCAACGCCGCGGCCTCAAAGGGGGCCCGCCGGTGCTGGACGCCGCCCGCTCGGCCTACCTCGGCGCGGAACATTCGGGGGCCGCCGAGCGCCGCCCGCTGCCGGGCAAGGCGAAAGACACCGACATCTGAGAGCGCGGCACGGTCCTTGCTGAACGACAGGCTCTCACGCCTCGTTCGGGACCGCCGCCATGCTCACGATCCTCGCCCGCACCATCGACATCACCGTCGTGGCCCTGATCTTCGTGGCCTTCTCCTGATTTTCAAAGACCTTGATGTTGGGCCGCGGTCAGCAGGCTCCGCCTTCTGACTGCTACGCGCCGCCCTTCGGGTCGACCCGACGCGGCCTGGCGCTTCGCGCAGGCTGAAGCTCTCTCCGGCATCGCTGCCGGAAAGTTCGGGGAGGGCGCGGGGCGGCCGGGCCTCGCCCGGTGTATTG
>VFBG01000004.1:0-26223 GCA_006515835.1 bacterium
TTTTCGCCCGCGTACGCTCCCTGCTGCGTCTGAAGTCGGTCATGGATGAGTTGCGGGAGCGCGAGGAGAGCGGTCGCCGGATGGGCGTCGACACCGACGGGGCCGGGCGCCTGCGCGGCTCCGGCGGCCGGATCCTAATCGTCGACGACAATGCGCGTCAGGCCGAGAAGATGGTCGAACATCTTGCGGGCGAGCATCGGCCTACGGTCGAAAGCGACCCGGCCGCGGCCCTGATCGCCGCACGTGGGCCCGTCGATCTGATGATCGTCAACGTCTCCAGCGCCGAGTTCGACGGCCTGAGGTTCGTGGCCCAGACCCGCTCCACCGAGATGTCGCGGCGAATCCCCATTCTCGCAGTGGTCGACCCGGCTGACCGGCCCCGCCTGCTCAAGGCGCTGGAGCTGGGTGTCAACGACATCCTGCCGCGCCCGGTTGATCCCGAAGAGCTCGAGGCGCGCGCACGCACCCAGATCAAACGCAAACGCTATGCTGATTTTCTCAAGCAGAAGCTGGATTACAGCCTCGAGATGGCGGTCACCGACGCGCTGACCGGCCTGCACAACCGCCGCTATATGGCGGGCCAGCTACAGGCCCTGATGAGCCGGGCCGGGCAGGGTGGCGAGGGCGTGGCGGTGCTCGTGATGGACATCGACCACTTCAAACTGGTCAATGACGGCTTCGGTCACGATGCGGGCGATGAGGTCCTGCGCGAGTTCGCCGTTCGTCTGGCCACCAATGTCCGCGCCATCGACCTGCCGTGCCGTCTGGGGGGCGAGGAATTCGTCGTGGTGATGCCGGGCGCGAGCCTTGAGGACGCGACCCATGTCGCCGACCGCATTCGTCGCGACGTCGGCGCCCAGCCCTTCCCGATCATGAGCGGCACCGAGGCCCTGACCGTCACCGTCTCGGTGGGCGTGGCCGCCAGCACGGGTCTGGATGATACGCCGGACGCCTTGCTGAAGCGGGCTGATGAGGGCGTCTATGAAGCCAAGGCGCGCGGCCGGAACCAGGTCATCGCGCGGGCGGCCTGAGGGCCGCTATCGGCTCATCCACGGCTTGGACTTGCCGGTCTCCGTCGGATCAGTCATTCCAGCAACCTAGCACGCCAGCGATCACCTCATCGCCGAACAAACAAAAACGCCCGGCGTTTCCACCGGGCGTTCTGAAAACCAGCAGGGCGTGAGCCTTACTTGATCTTGCCTTCCTTGAACTCGACGTGCTTGCGCACGACGGGGTCGTATTTCTTGACGACCATTTTCTCGGTCATGGTCCGGGCGTTCTTCTTGGTCACGTAGAAGAAGCCGGTGTCGGCGGACGAGTTCAGGCGGATCTTGATTGAAGCCGGCTTGGCCATCGGAATTACCTTTGCGACGGCGAAAGCCGCTGAAATAAGAGGCGCGGAACATACTCAGGCGCGCTCCAAAGTCAACGCCGGTCAGACAGGCCGCCATCCAATGACGGGTCGCACCGTGGCGCAGGCCGGGGAACCGTCCTTGCCGCGTCCCGGCAAATGGACCTCCAGCAGGGCGTTGGGGACAAGCAGAGCCCTGGGGATGTCGTGGATATCGATCTTGGCGCGCGAACGCCAGCGGGCCCTCGTCAGCGGTGCGGGGCTCAAACGGTAAGTCGTCCTTCTGCAGGCTGTAGCGCACGCCCGGCAGGGGATCCGCAATAATGAGGCGAAGCGTCACGGTGTCGGCCATGCCGTCAGGTTAGGTAAGCGCGGTTGTTCGGGCTAGGCTGGGGTAATGAAACAGATCGCCGCCCTCGCCGCCGCCGCGCTTTGCGCCTCCCTGTCCCTGTCTGCCTGCGCCACCATGCCTGCGCCCGCGCAGCAGCAGGACGCCTTTATGGCCAGTCTCAACGCCCTGTGCGGGCAGCGATTCGTGGGGCGAGTTGTCACCACGGACGCCGCTGACGCCAGTTTCGCAAGCTCGCGCCTGCTGATGCACGTCCGGGACTGTTCGTCCGACGAGGTTCGCATTCCGTTCTGGGTCGGCGAGGACAAATCCCGGACCTGGGTGATCAGCCGCAATGAGGACGGCGGCCTGACGCTGAAACACGACCACCGCGACCCCGAGGGCAATCCCGACGGCCTGCACTGGTACGGCGGCGACACGACCGCGGCAGGGACGGCGAACCGGCAGGAGTTCCCGGTCGACGAATTCTCGATCGAGCTGTTCAATGCCGGTAACGCCTCGGTTTCGACCACCAATGTCTGGGCGGTCGAGGTGCATCCGGGGCGGGTCTACGCCTATGAACTCCGCCGGGCGAACCGCTACCTGCGCGTCGAGTTCGATCTGACCCGGCCGGTCGCCGAATAGGCTATCCCGCGGCCATCACGCCGCAGGCCACCCGGGCTCCGGCCCCGCCGATCGGCTGGGTGGCGTGGTCGTCGGCATTGGCGTGAATGACCAGGGCCGAGCCGTCGGCGTCCCACAACCACTGGCCGGGCCCCACTTCGGCAATCCGGGCGCGGGTGGTGAAGAGTTCCGCCCTGACCTGGCCCGCGGCGTCGGCAAAGATGTTGGGCAGGTCCCCGTCGTCGGGCCCTCCTGCGTTCAGCAGGCCGTGCGGGGCTTTTGGATCCCCGTGATTGACGTGGGCGCCCGCCGAGGTGAAAGGCGCGGCACACTCGCCCGTCGCGTGGATGTGGACGCCGTGCCAACCTGGCGTCAGGCCATCGGCCTCGATCCGGATCAGCAGGCCCGTCGCGCCCTGGCTGAGGACGGCGCGCCCGACCCGTGCACCCGAGGCGTTGATCAGGGACGCCTCGCCTAAAGCGCCTGGCGCTGCGCGTGGCGGTGTGTCGGACACGTCGGTGGCCGTGACGCTGATGCAGCCTGCGAGGACGGCGGTGAGGGGCAGAAGGGCGAGGGCGGCGCGCATGGTTGGTGTCCTTGTCCGGGCGGTGCTGGAGGGCCTGGCGCCGCTTTGCCACGGCAGCCCCTGGATGCTAGAAAACCGGTTCGCGGATCACGTTCCGATTCCGGCCATTTAAAGCCTGATTTCCTTGACTGACGACAGCTACGAAAACGCCCTTCCTCCTTCGTCGGGGGCCGGCGGCGGCGATATTTCCACCATCACCATCGAGGACGAGCTGAGACGCTCGTATCTCGACTACGCCATGAGCGTGATCGTGTCCCGCGCCCTGCCGGACGCGCGTGACGGGCTCAAGCCCGTGCACCGTCGCATCCTGTACTCGATGCATGACCTGAAGATGACGCCCGACCGCGCCTATTCGAAATGCGCGCGCGTCGTCGGCGACGTGCTCGGCCGGTTCCACCCGCACGGCGACGCCTCGGTCTATATGGCGCTAGTGCGCATGGCCCAGCCGTTCTCCATGGGTCTGATGCTGGTCGACGGCCAGGGCAATTTTGGCTCGGTCGACGGCGATATGCCCGCCTCGATGCGATACACCGAGGCCCGAATGGCCCCGGCGGCCTCGGCCCTGCTGACCGACATCGACAAGGACACGGTCGATTTCCAGCCGAACTATGACGAGAAGGAGCTGGAGCCCGTCGTCCTGCCGGCGCGGATCCCCAACCTGCTGGTCAACGGCGCGGGCGGCATCGCCGTCGGCATGGCGACCAACATCCCGCCACATAATCTCGGCGAGATTGTCGACGCCTGCGTGGCCCTGCTGGACGATCCCAACATCAGCGACGACGCCCTGCTCGACATCGTGCCCGGTCCCGACTTCCCCACCGGCGGCGAGATCATGGGCCGGACGGCACCTCGCAATGCCCTGCGCGACGGCCGCGGCTCGGTCGTGGTGCGCGGACAGGCGACGATCGAGACGATCCGCAAGGATCGCGAGGCCATCGTCGTCACCCAGCTGCCCTATCAGGTCAACAAACAGACCCTGATCGAACGCATCGTCGAAATGGTCCGCGAGAAGCGGATCGAGGGTATTTCCGACGTCCGCGACGAATCCGACCGCGACGGCATGCGGATGGTCATCGAGCTGAAGCGCGACGCCTCGGCCGATGTGGTGCTGAACCAGCTGTGGCGCTTCACGGCGATGCAGAGCTCGTTCGGCGTCAACATGCTGGCGCTGAACCATGGCCGCCCGATCCAGATGGGTCTGCGCCAGCTGCTGGAGGCCTTCCTCGAGTTCCGCGAGGAAGTGGTCGTCCGCCGCATCAAGTTCGAACTGGCCAAGGCTCGCGACCGCGGCCACGTGCTGGTTGGTCTCGCCGTGGCCGTGGCCAATATCGACGAGGTCATCCACATCATCCGCAGTTCGGCCGATCCGGCCGAGGCCCGCGAGCGGCTGCAGGCCAAGAGCTGGCCGGTGGGCGACATGATCGCCCTGATCGAACTGATCGCCGACCCGCGCTCCATGCTGGTCGACGGCGACAAGCTGAACCTGACCGACGAACAGGCCCGCGCCATCCTCGGCCTGACCCTGTCCCGCCTGACCGGCCTGGGCCGCGACGACATCTTCGCCGAGGCGCGCGGTCTGGCCGACACCATCCAGGGCCACCTGACCCTGCTCAGCGACCGCGCCAACATCCTCGCCGTGATCCGCGAGGACCTGCTGGTCGTGCGCGGCGAGTTCGCGGTTCCGCGCCGGACCCTGATCGGCGAAGGTGACTACGAGCTGGAAGACGAGGACCTGATCCCGCGTGAGGACATGGTGGTCACCGTGACCCACGGCGGCTACGTCAAACGGGTCGCCCTGAACGCCTATCGGACCCAGCATCGCGGCGGCAAGGGCCGTTCGGGCGTGGCGATGAAGGAGGACGACGCCGTCGTCGGCGTCTTCTCCGCCTCGACCCACACGCCGGTGCTGTTCTTCGCCACCAACGGAAAGGCCTACAAGCTCAAGACCTGGCGTCTGCCGCTGGGCAATCCCCAGTCGCGCGGCAAGGCCTTCGTCAATCTGCTGCCCATCGAGCCGGGCGACAGCATCATGAACGTTCTCCCCTTGCCGGAGGACGAGGCGGAGTGGGGCAACTACGACATCATGTTCGCCACCAAGTCGGGCGACGTGCGGCGGAACAAGCTCAGCGATTTCGCCACCGTCAACCGGGCCGGCAAGATCGCCATGAAACTTGAGGACGGCGATCACATGGTCGGGGTGGCCCTGTGCACCGCCGAGGACGACGTCATGCTGACGACCGCCCTGGGCCGCGCCATCCGCTTCAAGGCTGACGACGTCCGTGTCTTCAAGGGCCGGGACTCGACCGGCGTCCGCGGCGTGCGTCTGCAAAAGGGCGACGAGGTCATATCCATGGCCGTGCTGGGCCGGGTCGACGCAACGCCGGACGAACGCGCCGCCTATGTCAAACACGCCTCGGCCATGCGCCGGGCGGCGGACGGAGCCGAGGACGAACCTGTCGCGGCTGCTGATGACGAAGGCGACGAGGCCGCGGGTGAAGCCATCCTCTCGACCGAGCGTATCGCCCAGCTGGGCGCTGCCGAGCAGTTCATCCTTACGGTCACCGAGACCGGCTTCGGCAAGCGATCCTCGGCCTATGAATACCGGCGGACAGGCCGGGGGGGGCAGGGGCTGACGGCTCACGGTCTGGGCGGCCGGGCCGGCACGCGTCTGGCGGCCTCCTTCCCGGTCGAGGACAGCGACGAACTGTTGCTGGTGACCTCGGGCGGCCAGATGATCCGCACCCCGGTCGATCAGGTCCGTATCGTCGGGCGGTCCAGCCAGGGCGTGACCATCTTCCGCACCGCTGACGGCGAAAAGGTCGTCTCGGTCGAGCGTCTGCCGGACAGCGGCGGCGGCGATGAGGGAGAGGCGGAGGAGACGGGGTCGGAGACTCCGCAATCCTGATTGCGTGCGTTCGCCCGGACGTTGCATGGTGGTGCGTCGTCAAGGGGGACTGAAATGTTGCGCTATCTGGTACTTGTCCTGACGCTTTGCCTCGGTGCGTGCGCGCTGCCGAGCGTAGATCAGGAACGCGAGGCCCAAGCCGATCGGGTGTACGAGGCCGTGCGGCGCAATGACGTCGCCGCCGTCAAGGCTATCGGGACGCCCGCGCTTGAGACTCAGGACCTCGCGGGAGCATTCCGCGAAATGCAGGGTCACGTGCATGCCAGTGCGCCGACCGATGCGACCACGATTGGCTGGTCCAGCAATACTTCGACGGCGGCCGGGACTACGTACAGTATTGTACGGCGGTACACGCACCCGGAAGGGCTGGTAGAAACCGAAGCGCTGATGGTCCGGGACGGCTCAGGCGTCTGGCGTATCGACGGCTTCAGGGCCGTTCGCGTTTCGGAGGCGGCGGTCCAAGGCGCTGAAAAGGCCGCTGCAGAGCAGGCCGCAGCGGCTCGCTTCACCCTGACGGGAAAATCTCCTGCGCACTATCTCATTCTGGCGGGCGCTGTCCTGTCAGCGTCGCTCTGCCTTGTTTCCGCTGTCGTCGCCGGTGTTCGCAGGCGTTGGGGCTGGATGATCCTGAATCTGTTCGGCGTCGGCCAGTTCACGCTGAACTGGACGACGGGCGCGTTCGCGTTCCAGCCGATTTACTTCACGCTTTTTGGTGCCGGCATCCTGAAGGGGATGGGCCCCGCTGATCCCTGGATGCTGATGGCGGCATTGCCTATCCCGGCGATCCTGTTCTGGAGTCTCGGCCGGTGGCGGAAGAAGACCCCCAAGCTGAAGAGTGGACGCCCGGCCTCCATCCCGGAGTCGTCAGACCCTTGAGCGCGACGCTGTATATCGACGGCACCCCGGCCACGCTCGGCGCACTGACCCACGTGGCGTTGGTCAACTACGGCGCCTATACCTCCTTCCGGGTGGAGCAGGGCGGTGTCCGCGGGCTGGATCTGCATCTTGCGCGTCTGGAGGCCGAGGCCGCCGAACTTTTCGGCGAAGCTGTCGGCGAGGAACGCCTGCGCGGCCTGATGCGCGGTGCTGTCGCTGGCCGGGACGCCTGCTGGCTGCGGGTCAGCCTGTTCTCGCCGGACATCAGTCCCCGATGATCGCGGTGTCGCCGCCGCCGCCGCCCTTCGCCGACGCGCCGCGGCTGCAACTCCAGTCCTATGCCCGCGAGGCAGCCCATCTGAAGCATGTGGCCACTTTCGGCCTGATTCATGCCCGCCGCGCGGCGCGGGCGGCCGGGTTTGACGACGCGCTGTTCGTGGATAGCGAGGGGCGGATTTCGGAAGGCAGTCTGTGGAACATCGGCTTCGTCAAAGGCGACGACGTCATTTGGCCCCAGGCCCCCATGTTGGCGGGCGTGGCCCAGGCGCTGGTGGAGCGCGGCCTGTCCGACGCCGGGATGACGGGCCGAACCGAGCCTGTCCGCGTCGCCGACCTCGCCCTTTTCGACGGGGCCTTCCTCTGCAACAGCGCCACGCCCGCCTGCGCCATTGCGGCGATCGGCGAGCGCGCCTTCACCATGGCGCCCGGCCTGATTGACCGCCTGCAGCGAGCCTGGGCCTCGAACCCGGTCCAGCCACTCTAGGCCAGCGGTTTGGCGCCTGCTAAACCACTGTAGCGACGGGGAGGAAAGCGATGCGCATCGGCCTGTATCCGGGCACGTTCGACCCCGTAACCAACGGGCATATGGACATCATCGGGCGCGCGGTGAAGCTGGTCGACCGGCTGGTCATCGGTGTCGCCCGCAATGATGAGAAGGGCCCGATGTTCTCCACCGATCAGCGGGTCGAGATGGTCCGGGCCGAGGTCGCTCACCTGGGCGACCGGGTCGAGGTGCGACCGTTTTCCAGCCTGCTGATGCATTTCGCCGAGGAACTGGACGCCGGCATCATTGTGCGGGGGCTGCGCGCCGTCGCAGACTTCGAATACGAGTTCCAGATGACGGCGATGAACCAGCGCCTCAATGCCGACATCGAGACGGTCTTCCTGATGGCCGATCCGCGGCATCAGGCCATCGCCTCGCGTCTGGTCAAGGAGATCGCCCGTCTGGACGGCGCGATCGACAGTTTTGTCAGCCCCGCCGTCGCCGAAATGGTGCGGGCCAAGGTCAAGGGTTAGAATGAACGTCAAGATTGCTTTTGCAGCCGCGCTTTCGAGCGTCCTTCTGACTGCGTCCGGCCCCGTCGCCGCACAAACGACGTCGCCGGAATGGCGCACGATCGCGCCCGAAAACCTGCTCATCATCGATACGGCCAAGGGCCGCATCCTGATTGAGCTGGAGCCGCGAATGGCGCCCCTGTCGGTCGCGCGCATCCGCACGCTCGCCGACCAGGGCTTCTATGACGGTCTGAAATTTCACCGCGTTCTGACGGACTTCATGGCCCAGACCGGCGACCCGCTGGGGACCGGTGAGGGCAGCAGTGAGCTGCCGGACATCGAGGGCGAGTTCCAGTTCCGGCGCGGTCGCGATCTGGGCTTCGTGAACCTGGCCACGGGTCAGGCGGGTCTGTTGGGCGTCGCCGGATCCATGCCGGTCTTCACCCAGCCGGACGCCCAGATGATGGTCACAGCCGACTTCAAGACCGCGGCCCAGGCCCTGTTCTGTCCGGGCGTCCTGGGCATGGCGCGGGGTCAGGACCCGCATAGTGCCAACAGCCAGTTCTTCATCATGACCGGAACCAATGAGGGTCTGAATGGCCTTTATGCGCCGTTCGGCCGTGTCCTGGCGGGACTGGATGTGGTGCGCGCGCTCAAGCCGGGCGTCGAGGCCTCCAACGGCCGGGTCGAGGATCCCGACCTGATGACCCGCGCCCGTACCGCTGCCTCACTGCCGGAACGGCAGCGCCCGGTCGTCCGGGTCAGAACGACGTCCAGCCCGGCCTTTACCGCCTTGGTGGAACAGGTACGGACCGAGCGCGGCGCGCGCTTTACCGTTTGTGATATCCAGCCTATCGCCGAGGTTACCGGCGGATGATCGGCTCCGAGGGTCTTGCCATGAAGACCATTACCGGGCTCGCGGCCCTGTCCGTTTTGATCGCTGGCCCTGCACTGGCGCAGGACGTTGGCGGCCCTCCGCCTCCGCCACCGCCCCCCGCACCGGCGACGACCGTGGTCCTTCCCGAATGGCGTGCAGTGCCGGCCGAAAACCTGCTGGTTATCGATACGACGCGTGGGCGCATTCTGGTCGAGCTTATGCCGGAAGTGGCACCGCTGCACGTCGAGCGGATCAAGCTGCTGGCGCGCCGGGGCTTCTACGACAATGTGCCCTGGCATCGGGTCATCGACTGGTTCATGGCCCAGACGGGCGATCCCCTGGGCAATGGCGAGGGCCAGAGCCCCTATCCGGACCTGAAGGGCGAATTCACTTTCCGCCGCGACAGCGCGATGCCCTTCGTGGCCGTCGCCGAACCGGCTGGTGCGCGGGTGGGCTTCTTCCACTCGTTGCCTGTACAAACCCAGCCCGACGCCGCCTTCGCCCTGACCGGCGACGGCAAGGTTCATGGCTGGGGCCTGTACTGCCCCGGCGTGGCAGGCATGGCCCGCGACGAGGGCAACGACACCGCCAACAGCCAGTTTTTCCTTATGCGTCAGGCCTATCCGGCGCTGGACAAGCGCTACACCATCTGGGGAAATACGGTGTCGGGACTCGACGTTGTGCGCTCGCTGCGAGTCGGTGACGGCGACAACGGGATGGTCACGGCCGAGCCGGACCGGATGACGCGGGTGCGTATCGCGGCGGATATCGCGCAGGGCGAACGTCCGGCAGTGCAGGTGCTGGCCACCGACTCTCCGAGGTTCCGGGCGATGGTGGACGAGACGCGGGTATCGCGCGGCGCGGACTTCTCGGTCTGCGATGTCGTCCTGCCGGTTCAGGTCACGAACTAGGACCGGCCGCGGCGGCGTCTCCGGTTCGGTTTGCGGTCCTCGCGCATCTGTTGCAGCAAAAGACCCTCGCGAAGGCCGCGGTCCGCGACCCGCACCCGCTCGGACGGCCAGGCCCGTTGCACCGCTTCCATGATTGCGGCGCCGGCCAGCACCAGATCGGCGCGATCGGGACCGATGCAGGGCTCAGCGGCCCGTCCGTCGGCACCCATGCGTTTCAGCGTGTCAGCGGCCGCCTCGCAATCGCTCCGTGTCATCCAGAGGCCATCCACCAGGTTGCGCTGGTAGCGTCGCAAGCCCAGGTGGATGCCTGCCAGACTGGTGATCGCGCCTGACGTGCCGACCATATGGGCGCGGCCGCTGACAAACAGCTCTCGCAGGGCGGGGCTGACAGGCGCATCGGCGATGGCGGCACCCATGTCGACGACCATGGCCTCATACCAATCCTCAAGGCCGGCCGCAGGTTCGGGATGCCGCTCCGCCAGGGTGACAACTCCCACCGGCGCCGACATCCAGCCTTCCAGCACGAAGCTGTCGCCACGCTTCGAAAGCCAGTTCAATTCGGTGGATCCGCCGCCGACATCGACGACCAGCACGGCCGCCGCTGAATTGTCGAACAGGTTCAGACAGCCCCGTACCGCCAGTCGTGCCTCCTCGACCGGGTCGATGATCCGCAGTTTCAGACCGGTTCCGACGCGCACGCGCTCAATGAAGGCTGGCCCATTCTCAGCCTGACGGCAGGCCTGGGTAGCCACCGCCATGAGACGCGAGGAATCGACCCCTTTCTTCGCGACCCGTTCGCCGCACAGCACCAAGGCTTCGTAGGCCCGGTCCATGGCGGAATCGTCCAGCCGGCCGGTGCGAGACAGGCCTTCGCCCAGACGCACAATACGGCTGAAGGAGTCGACGACGCGAAAGCCGTCGCGCGCCGGCTTTGCAATCAGCAGCCGGCAGTTATTGGTCCCGAGATCGAGCGCGCCATAGAGCTGCGCGTCACGACCTGACGCCCCTGGATCCGGGGCGGCACCGTTCGCGGCGCGCTGCCCGTCGGACCGCCGAGGCTGGGACCGGTCGTCACGCCGTGGCGGCGCGCCGTCGGTCTCCGGCATGGGCCGAACTTTCATGGTGGGCGGTCCGAAGCGGCGCCCGTCCCGAACACTCTAGGACTGTGCGCAGCTCCACGCCAAGCGTGTCTGACGTGAAAATGAATGGCGCGACACGGACAAGGCTCAGGTTGGGTCAGGCAATCTCCCGTCATGACCCAGAAAACCGTCGCAAAATTCGGCCTTGGCCAGATCGTCCGTCACCGCGACGCCGCCTTTCGCGGCGTGGTGATCGACATCGACGCCTCCTACGCCGGCCTGCCGGGCGAGACAGGGGAGGTCGCACCGGATCAGCCCTTCTATCAGGTGCTCGCCATCGGCCCGGACGGCGGCTTCATTGCCTACGCGGCAGAAGTCGCGCTGGAGCATGATCCTGAGCTGTCGGCTCTGACCCGGGAGGCGGAGACGCGCTGGTTCACGGTCGACTCCAAGGGACGCCATGCGCCACGGGCCCACGCCATTCACTAGGCGGACGCTGGCGCCTGCCGTGTGTCGGGCCTAGATTGTCGGCAAGGGCCTTTCAGAGCCCGCAGGTTGCAGGAGCAGGTCCATGTCCGACTTCGAACATGTGTTCGATGCACCCCCGGAGGGGGCGGCCGCCGACTGGACCATCCCGCAGGACTGGCCCGCCTATAGCGCGGTCGAACACCGGACCTGGGACACGCTCTACGCCCGGCAGATGAAGATCCTGCCTGGCCGCGCCGCCGACGTCTTCCTTAAGGGGCTGACCGCGCTGGACCTGAACACCGGCGGCATTCCGGATTTCGCGGTCATGAACCCCAAGCTCCAGGCCCTGACCGGCTGGACCGTGGTCTGTGTGCCGGGCCTGGTGCCCGATGACGTCTTCTTCGATCATCTGGCCAATCGCCGGTTCCCGTCGGGTCAATTCATCCGCAAACCGGACCAACTCGACTATCTTCAGGAGCCCGACATCTTCCACGATGTCTTCGGCCATGTGCCGATGCTCTCGGACCCGGATTTTGCCGCCTATATGGAGGCCTATGGCAAGGGCGGTCAGCGAGCCGCCTCGCTGGGCGTGCTGCAGAACCTGGCGCGACTGTACTGGTACACAGTGGAGTTCGGCCTGATGCAGGACACCGACGGCCTGCGCATTTACGGGGCCGGGATCGTATCCTCCGCGACCGAGAGCGTCTTTTCGCTCGAGGATGCGTCTCCGAACCGCCTCGGATTCGATCTCGAGCGTGTGATGCGGACCCTCTACCGGATTGACGACTTCCAGCAGGTCTATTTCGTTATCGACACCATCGAACAGCTGAAGCACGAAACGCTGCAGGACTTCGGCCCGATCTATGGCCGGCTGAAAGGTGCCGCCGACATAGCCATCGACGCCATCCTGCCGACCGATGCGGTCTTCACCCGGGGCACCCAGTCCTATGCGGCCCGGGGCGGACGGTTCGCAGCCTGATCGTGCGTGATAAGACTGTTGCGGCCCGTATCCCGCATCCGGATATAGGTCAGTAGCGACACGCCGATCAGGGCTGTAACATACCAGAAATAGGCGCTCTCCATGCCTTCGCCCTTGAACCACAGCGCAGCGTACTCCGCCGTGCCGCCAAATATGGCGTTGGCGATCGCGTAGGGCAGGGCGACGCCCAGCGCCCGGATATGGGCCGGGAAGAGCTCTGCCTTCACCACCGCGTTGATCGACGTATAGCCGCTGACGATGATCAGGGCGGTCATGGCCAGCAGGAAGGCCATGAACGGGCTTTCGACCCCGGAAAGGGCCGTCATGATCGGCACGGTGAACAGCACACCCGCCACGCCAAACGCGATCATCACCGGCCGTCGTCCAACCCGGTCTGACAGGGCCCCCACGGCCGGCTGCAACAGCATGAAGACGAACAGGGCCGCGGCGCTGACCTCAGTCGCCGTCGCCTTGGAGAAGCCGCTCGTATTGACGAGGAATTTCTGCAGGTAGGTCGTGTAGGTGTAGAAGGCGATGGTCCCGCCAGCGGTCAGGCCGAGGACCATCAGCGCCTCCTTCGGATGCTTCAGGATCAGCAGCAGGGCGCTGGATTTCGGTGCCTCGCTCGCGTCCGTGGCGATGAAGGCCGAAGTCTCGTCCAGTCGGCGTCTCAGCCAGAACACAACAACGGCCAGGGCCGCGCCGACGAAGAAGGGAATGCGCCAGCCCCAAGCGGCCAGATCGGCTTCTGCCATGGTCTTCTGCAGCACGATCAGCAGCAGCAGGGCCAAGAGCTGTCCGGAGATCAGGGTGACGTACTGGAAGCTGGACCAGAAGCCGCGATGTTTGGCCGTGGCCATTTCCGACAGATAAGTGGCAGACGAGCCGTACTCTCCGCCGACGCTGAGTCCCTGCAGCATCCGCGCGAACAGCAGCAGGGCCGGGGCGGCCAGGCCGATACTCGCATAGCCGGGCGTGCAGGCGATGATCAAACTGCCGGTGCACATGAGGGTGACAGAGAGGGTCAGGCCGGCCTTGCGCCCCTTGCGGTCCGAATAAACCCCCATGACCCAGGCCCCGACCGGCCGCATCAGGAAGCCGACCGCGAACACCGCCGCCGCGCTCAGAAGCTGGGCGGTGCTGTCGCCCTTGGGGAAGAAGATCGGGGCGAAATAGACGGTGAAGGCAGCATAGGCGAACCAGTCGAACCACTCGACCAGATTGCCGGCCGACCCGCCGATGATGTTGCGCAAGCGGCGGGCAGGGGTCATGGCCGAAGTCGTTGGGGCGGCGCTCATCGGCGGGGCCTGAGATGGGGCCATGCGGTCCAGGTTCCGATCGCATAGGTAAGGCCATAGACCAGCACGATCAGAGAACTCCACAGGATGAAGGGCATCACATTGGCCCCGTTGATCACCAGCGCCGGGATCAGCGCCAGACCACGCAGCAGGTAGATGACGGTGATCACAACCAGTCCGGTGCGCAACAGCGGCAGGCGGGGCAGGAGGCCGGCACCGGAGAAGGCGTAGGCGGCCCAGATCGCAAGTATGGCGGCGATGCCGAGCGTCAACAGGGTGGGCGTCATCGAGCCCTGCTCGGCCATCGTCGCCATCGCTTCCCCGGCGCCAAAGAAGCGATACCAGTCGGGCCCGCCAATGATGCAGCCGATGTGCAGCAGAGAGGCGGCGACGCTCAGCAGGCCGCCGACGATCAGGGCGGGATTTCGGGCCGGGGTCATCAGGTCGCTCCGGTCTGCAGCGGCAGGGGTGAGCGAGGCTAGCCGGGTTCGCCCGGCCGGCCAACCAGCGCCTTGCCCATCCGGACCAGAGGCACGGGCGCCCCGCCGCGATCATCCTCGAACCGTTCAATCTCCTGATAGCCAGCGGCCAGATAAAGCGGCTTGCCGCCGAGGGTCGCGACCAGTTCGGCGCGGTCGTAGCCGGCGGCGCGGGCGGCGGCCTCGCAAAGACCGAGGATCAGCCGGCCGACGCCCTGGCGGACGAATTCCGGTGCTGTGTACATGGCGCGGATGCGAGCCGCGTCGACGCCCGGGGTCAGCGGCGCGGGCATGCGTCCGGGCGTGTGGTCGCCGCCGTATTCGGTGATCCGTCCGCTCCAGCCGCCACAGCCGGCGAGCACGCCGTCGGCCTCGACGATGACATAGGTCCGGTCGGCGATCAGCTGGCTGTCGATCCCCATCAGCTTGCGGCTGGCGGCGATCTGGTCCGGCGTCAGGAAGGCGGCCAGCGGGCCTGTGATCGACCGGTCCATCATCGCCACCAGCGCCGGAATATCGGCCTCGGTGGCGATGCGGGGGCTGAAGTTCGTCACGCGTTCCGCTCGCGAGCCATATAGACGAGTTCGATACCCTCGTCCGAGAACCGCCGGTCAAACTCCTCGAAACCGAGGATCCAGTACAGGGCGATATGGCGCTCGCTCAGGGCACCGGTGTACAGCTCGAAACGGTGTACGGACGGCGGCGCATGCTCCTGCACCGCCTTGATCAGGCGGACGCCGAACCCTGTACCCTCCCGGTCGGGCGCGACCACCAGCCGCCCCATATGGCCTACGGAGCCTTCGATGCGGATCCGTGCGGATCCCACGATACGATGTCCGTCGACCGCCGCCAGAACGATCTCCGACCGGATGGCCTCGGCGACCTGCTCAAGGGTCTCCATTAGGGGCGGCAGGAACGGATCGCGATACAGCTGGGCCGTGGTCACATAGGCGGCCCGTTGCAGCGTGAGTAGCTCCCCGGCGTCTGCCTCGACCGCCCTGCGAAGAACAACGGGCATCCGTCAGCCTCGCTGGAATGGATAGAAGCCGCCGCCGAGCCCGAGCAGGCCGGTCAGTTCGTCGAGTGCCACCCGGCTCTCCTCCAGCAGGTCCGGTCCGGCGAGGTCGGCGGGTGTCAGCCGGTCGCGGTAGTGCCCGGCACCCCAAACCGACAACCGGGCATGCAGGTCGTCGGTCAATCGCATGGCCGGGTTGGCCGCGGCCTGCTCGGCCTCCGTCAGTACGACGCGGAGACGCAGGCAGGCAGGCCCGCCGCCGTTGCGCATCGACTGGCGCACATCGACGTAGTCAACCTTGCCGATGGGGCCGTTCGACGCGGCCAGCCGCTCGGCCACGGCATGACTGCGCGGGTTGTCGCGGGTCTCGGTCGGGCAGATCAGGGTCAGCCGGTCCTCGCCGGGAATCCGCACCAGCATGGAGTTGAACAGATAGCTGGAGATGGCGTCCGCCAGCGGCAGGTCGGCGGTCGACACCTCCACGAAGTTGGGCTCGAACCGGTCCCCGGCCGCGGCGCGGATGGCGGCCTTGGTGGCGGCCGTGTCCTCGAAGGCCAGCTCGTGGAAGAACAGGGTCTCCAGCGCCCCGACGCAGACCACGTCATTGTGGAAGGTCCCGCCGGCGATGGCGGCGCGCGACTGGCGGGCCAGAACGACGCCGGACGCGCCGTGGCGACTGGCGACGGCCTGCGAGGCCTCTCGCGTCTGCCGCGCGGGGAAGGCGTCGGCCCAAGGCTCAAAGGCCTCGCGGCCCCAGACCAGCAGGTTCACACCGGGCTCGCCGTGATCGGCGCACAGGCGGACGTGATTGGCGGCACCTTCGTCAGCGAGATGGGCGACGGAGGGCAGGGCGTCATGCACCGCGAACCGGTCCGGGTCCGGGAACAGGGCGTCCAGCGACCGCTTCGTCTGTTCGTGCTCAAGCGATCGATGCAGGTTGGTGACCAGATTGGCGGGGGTGAACTGCACCCGGCCGTCGGCGCTGTCGGGGCTCGGCGTCACCGTCGCGGCGTTGGCGGCCCACATGGGCGAGGCGGAGCATGCGGCTGCGGCAAAGGACGGCGCGTCCTTCCACGCCTGTTCCAGCACACGGGCGTCGGAGCCGGTGAAGCCGAGGCTGCGCAGGAAGGGGATGTTCGGCCGCTCATGCGGTGGCAGAACGTATTGCGGCAGGCCGAGGTCGGCCAGCGTCTTCATCTTGTCGAGGCCCTGAAGCACCGCCGCCCGGGGATTGGACGCCTCGCCCTTGTTCAGGCTGGACGCCAGGTTGCCCGGGGACAGGCCTGCATAGGAGTGCGTCGGCCCGATCAGGCCGTCGGCGTTGGCTTCGACCGCTGAAGTCACGCCCTCAACCCCTTGATCTCGCTTTCGATATTTTTCACCGCGCTCGCTTCGAAACTGGCCACCGGATAGGCGCAGTAGTCCGCGGCGTAGTAGGCCGAAGGCCGGTGATTGCCGCTGGCGCCGAGGCCGCCGAAGGGCATGTCGCCGGCGGCGCCGGTGGTCGGACGGTTGAAGTTGACCACGCCCGCGCGGATGCGGCGGATGAAGCGGTCCCAGTGGGCCGGGTCGTCGCTGACCAGGCCGGCGGAGAGTCCGTAGCGGGTTGCGTTGGCCGCGGCGATTGCCGCCTCGAACGAGCCGACGCGGGTCACCGACAGGAAGGGGGCGAACATCTCCTCGTCGGGCACGTCCACGCCGGTGACGTCGATGATGGCGGGTTGCACGAAGGCGCCGGGCAGATTGTCGACCGGCCCTGAGGCGCGGATCACCTTGGCGCCCATGTCGATCCGGTCCTGCAACGCCTTCAGCGCCGCCTCGGCCGCCTTCACCGAGATCAGCGGCCCGGCATAGGGTTCTGGCGTGGAGTTCCACGGCGCGAGGATCAGCCGCCCGACCATGGCGTTCACCGCCGCGACGATGGCGTCGCCCTGCGGGCCCTCGGGCACAATCAGGCGACGGGCGCAGGAGCAACGCTGGCCTGTCGTGACGAAGGCCGACTGGACGACGATTCCGGCCACGGCCTCTGCGTCCGCCGCGTCCCAGACCACGAGTGGATTGTTGCCGCCCAGCTCCAGGGCGAGGATGACATGCGGATCATCGGCGAATTTGCGCCGGAAATGGGCGCCAGCCGCACCCGAGCCGGTGAACATCAGGGCGTCGATGCCGCTGTCCAGCAACGCGCCGCCCGTCTCGCGCCCGCCCTGTACGACATTGACCACGCCGTCGGGCAGGTCCGCCTCGGCGAAGGCTTCGGCCATCAGCTGGCCGATGAAGGGCGTCTCTTCCGACGGTTTGAACACCACGGTGTCGCCGGCCAGCAGGGCAGGGACGATGTGGCCGTTGGGCAGGTGGCCGGGGAAGTTGAACGGCCCCAGCACCGCCGCCACACCGTGCGGCCGATGGCGCAGGGTCGCATGGCCGAAGCCGGTATCTGCCGTCCGCTCGCCCGTACGCTCATCATAGGCGCGGATCGAGATGTCGACCTTGCCGGCCATGGCTCCCAGTTCGGTCGTGGTCTCCCAGAGCGCCTTGCCGGTCTCGCGGCTGATCGCCTCGGCCATCTGCGGCGCGCGGGCCTTGAGCACGGCCTGATAGCGTTTGACGGCATCAATCCGGTCCTGACGCGGGCGGTCTGCCCAGTCAGGGAAGGCGGCGCGGGCGCGGTCGGTCGCGGTCTGGACCTCGGAGGCAGAGGCAGCGGCCCCCTCCCAGACGGTTTCGCCGGTGGCTGGGTCGATGGATTTGAAATGGGTCATGCTGTTGCTCACGTCTTCACCCGCACCGTATCGCCCGCCCGCACCCTCAGGGCGTCCGCCGTCTCGGCGTTGAGGGTGACCGTGTCGCCCTCGATCACCGCACGCTGTCGCACGGAGCGGAAGCCGCCGACGTTGTCGGTCGAGATCAGGGCCGGCAGTTCCGCCTCGACCTCCTGCGCCACGGCGACGGTCAGGCGGCGTGCGTCGCGCACGGTGCGGATGTTGTCACGGCCGCAGGTGACGGTGGGGCCGGCGTCGAAGATGTCGATCAGGCCGTTAGGGCGGAAGCCCTCGCTCTCCAGCAGGGCCATGGCGGGCACGCCCTGGGGATGGACCTTGCCGATCACCGCCCGGGCCGGCTCAGGCAGCAGGTCGATGTAGATCGGGTGGCGCGGGGCCAGGTCGAGGATGAACTGTTTGTCGGTCGAGCCGGTCATCCGGTCGGCCTCGTCGAAGTCCATGGGGAAGAATTTGTGCGCCACATGGTCCCAGAACGGGCAGGCCCCGTCCGGGGTGAAGACGCCGCGCAGCTCGGCCAGCACCGTGTCGGCGAACAGGTCCGGCTCGGCCCCGATCAGCATGTAGCGCGACTGGCTCAGCAGGCGTCCGGCCCCACCCTTGCGCCGGTCGGCCTTGAGGAACAGCGAGCCCACCTCGCTCCATCCTGTGCATTCATTGACCAGCACCAGCGTCTTCTGTTCCAGCTTGATGCCGAGCGAGGGCGAAGACTGGGTGTTCGTCACGACCCGGAACGAGAAGAACGGCCGGTTCAGCCCCACCGCCGCCTTGACCGAGCCGATCCCGTCGACGTCGCCGGTCTCGGTCTCCTCCAGCATCAATGTGTACCAGCGGAGCCGGGGCTCTATCTTGCCCGCGAAGCTGTCGCGGCTGAGGTCGAGCCGTTCGGCCAGCTGGTCGGGATCCTCGGGCAGGCTGGTGAAGCCGGGCCCGGACAGGATGGCCAGCTCCAGCAGGAAGTCGAGATCGGCAGGGCCGGCGGGGCGGACGACGAGCATGGGTTACATCGTCTCCAGACGCAGGGCTTTGAGTTTCAGCGCATCGATCTCGCCCGAGGCGATCTTGCACAGGATCAGGGCGCTGAGCTGGGCGCGTTCGACGAAGCTGGCCGGCCAGGCGAACTCCCGATCCGAATGGATGTCGCCGCCCAGTACGCCGAGGGTGTCGATGTTGGGCAGGCCGGCCGCGTGCAGGTTGTTGCCCTCGCAGACTCCGCCCGACGGCTTCCAGGCGATCGGCTGACCCAGCAGGGCACCGGTCTCGCGGACAGCCTCGAACAGGGCTGTCTGGGAGGCGTCCATCGGCTTGGGCGCGCGGGTCATGCCGCCGTGCAGGTCCAGCGTCAGGCCGGGGAAGGGCGGTTCGGTCGCGATCTGGTTCACCGTCTCTGCGATCCACGCCGACGACTGTGCGTCGGGGACGCGGACATTGAAGCGGACGACGGCATTGTCGGCGACGACGTTCAGGGCCCCGCCGCCGCTGATCTTCGCGACATTGACGGTCACGCCCTCGCGCTGGTCGTTCAGGGCGTGCAGACGGGCGGCGATCATGGCGGCACCGGCCACGGCGTTGGCGCCCTCGTTGAAGGCCCGGCCGGCGTGGGCCGCCTTGCCGGTGACGATCAGGTGGTAGTTGCCGCTGCCCTTGCGTGCCCCGGCGAGGGTGCCGTCCGAAAGTGCGGGCTCATAGGTCATGCCGACGTGGCCGCGCGCGCCCAGTTCAGCCAGCAGCGGGGCGGAGGCCGGCGAGCCGATCTCCTCGTCGGGTGACAGCAGGACGGTCCACCCGACGCGCGCACGATCCGGATGGGTTTCGAACGCCTCGAGCGCCGCCAGCAGGACGGAGATTCCGCCCTTCATGTCGGCGATGCCCGGGCCGTTCAGCGCGCCGTCCGCTCGGGTCATTACCTTCTGAAACGGGCTCTCGGCCGGGAAGACGGTGTCGTAGTGGCCGGTCAGAACGACCTGGATGGGGGCGTCGGGGCGGGCGACGATCTTCAGGGCGTCGGCGTGGGCCTCGGTCCGCACTGCGCCATCGTCGCCGACCGTGGTCGAACCCTGTGTGTGAATGCGCAAAATTTCTGCAGGCAGCCGTCGCGCCTCGGCTTCGAGCAGGGCCAGAACATGGGCCAGACCGCTGGCATGGCGGCTACCCGAATTGACATTGGCCCAGTCGACGGCGCGGCCGACGATGGCGGTCTCTCGCGCCGCGACATGGTCGAGCACGAGCTGGTCAGGGGGCAGAATCCGCATGCGGCCGGACCCTAGCCGTCCGGACCCGAAAGGTGAAGCGAGCCATGGGTTTCGCCCCGGGCGCGAGCGGGCTAGGCTTCCATCATCATCTAGGGAGGAACCAACCAATGACTGACTGGATCAAGGCGTCGAATCCGACGGCGTCGATCACCACTGAAGCCGAAGCGATCGGTGCCGCACGGGCCAGCGCCCTGGCGATCTTCCTGGGCGTGATCTGGGGCGGTATCGGCGTCGCCCTGCTGATGACCGGCGGCGGCTCCGCCGAGATCGAGGCGGCAGTGGCGCAGGCGTCGGCGGACACGCCGGAGATGGCGGGCATGGGCGGAGCGATGGTGCAGATCGCTCTGTGGACCGCGGTTGGCTTCTGCGCGCTTCAACTGGTCATTGGGCTCGTCCAGTGGGCCAAGCCCAACATAGTCATTCCGATCATCTTCGCGATCCTGGTGGCGTTCGGTCTCGCGTCCGGCGCGCTCGGGATGATGATGGCCGGCCAGGAAGGCATGCCGGACTCGGCTGCCGCGCCCACCTGGCAGACCTATGTCGGCTTGGTCATTCTGGTCATCCAGCTGGTTCTGCATATTGCCGGCATCCGGGGTGCCCGCGCGCTCGACAAAATCCGCATGGCTGCCGCCCAATAGACCGTCACCGGTTCGGGCGTCGGTCCTCGCGATCGGCGCCCGGCTGGCGTGACTGACGGCGCCAGCGGATCGACAGGCTGGCGTCGCCCTGTCCGCCGAACTTCGAACTCACCGTCAGGTTCCGGCGCACCTGCCATTCGACATTGACGGCCGCCCCGTTCTCGCCGCCGCCGATGATCTCGAGATAGACATCATCGGTGATGTAGCGCCCGCCGGCGACCGTCAGGCTCGATGCCTCGCCGCCGAACGACAGCCGGTCCAGTCCGGCCAGCTCCCTCAGATTCCCGATCACGTCAAAGCCGCCGCCGCCGGCCAGCGCCGCCACGCCGGCGGCCAGCTGGGCCGCCTCGAAGGGCGACAACTGTGACGCCGAGCGCCCGAACAGCACCTGGGACAGGATCTCGTCCTGGGGCAGGGCGGGGGTCGAGGTCAGGGCGATCTCGGGTCGCGCCGCCGTACCTGTGACGCGAATGGTGGCGGTCAGTGCAGGATCGTCGCGTGTCGCAGTCAGGTTCAACCGGATCTGCTCCGGATTGGTGGACAGGGTCACCGTGCCGCGCTGGTCGAAGACGAACCTCTTGCCGGCGAAGTCATAATCGCCGCGCACGACCCGCGCCGTGCCACTCAGCGTCGGTCGGGCGATAGTGCCGGTGACCCGAGCGTTGACGTTCATTTCGACATTGAGCCCTCGCCCGATCACGCGAACATCGCCGCCGGGCGAACGCAGGGCGATATCAAGGCCGAACTGCAGGCCCCGCTGTCGGTTCTGCTCCTCTTCGGGCACGTCCCCGCCCGGCCGGTTGATCTCGATCACATCCATGCGGACGATTCCGTTCGATCCGGGCGGATTGGCCTGGATGCGGGCCTCATCGATGTCCATTTCGCCGCTGAGTGTGATGTTGCCTTCCGCGCCGCGGGTCACGGTGAGGAGGCCGGAAGCCTTGGCTTCCGCGATGTCGTTGTCGATGATGCGGAAGCGATTGAGCAGCAGCTGGAAGCTGGAGCCGGAGCCCTCCTTCAGGCCGATCCGTCCGTTGCCGCTGATCGACCCGCCCGAGCCGTCGATGGCGCTGAAGCTCTCGACCAGCCCGGTCGTGTCGTCGAAGCGGCTGGCCAGGGCGACATTGTCGAGGCGGACGCCCGTGGCGCTGTCGCGGAAACGGCCCTGTTGCAGGTCCAGCCGACCGTTGAGGCGGGGTTCCGCCATGGAACCGGCGATGGTAGCGCGGGCATTGACCTGACCCGAGAGCGAGCGCTCGCCGCCGGCCAGCAGGTCCCAGATCGGCTGGATCTGACCCTGTATGGAGATCTCGCCGGACATGTCACGGGTCCGTACAACAGCCAGCCGCAGGGGAGCCGCGGAGGCCTCGACCGGCAGGGTGACGTCAGCCACGGCCCGAACGGCATCGCCGTCCGCTGCCTCGGCCTGAATGCGCAGGGTGTTGTTGACCAGCAGGGCGTTCAGGGTTCCGTCGACGGCGATCCCGCGTGGAGCGTCGATGCTGCGCATGTCGTCAAGGGTAATGTTGGCGGATCCTGACAGGTCATCGCCGGCACCCCGCAGCGACAGCCGCCCGGTGACACGGCCGCGCATGTCCTGGATCAGCGAGCCGAGATCGACACTGGTCAGGTTGGCCTCGATGATCGCGGCCCGTGAGTCCTGCCTAAGCTCACCCAGCAGTACGCCGCCGCCGATGCCCAGATCGACACGCACCACGCGGCCGTCGCCGGCCAGGGCGATGACGGCCGGGTTGCGAGTGGCAAAAGCGATCTCACGGACCCGGCCGCCGCCTTCCAGCACCACGGTCTGGGACGGGCCGCTGCGCGAATAGACGCCGGTCCCGTCGAATGACACAGGCGTGGTGCCGCCGACATCGGCTTTCAGGGTGAAGGGCAGACGGTCCAGCGTACCGCGGCCATTCAGATCGAGGCTGCGGACCACCCAGGTCGACCCTGCGAACCGCACATTGCGTCCCGTCACATTGAGGATCGCTGTCTCGGCCCCAGCACCGTCCGTCAGGCGGATGCGGCCGTCCGCCGTGCCCGAAGCCAGGAATGCGCCCGGGCGGGCGGTGAAGGTCAGATCCGCACTGGAAGGGATATTGTTCGACAGGTCGATCGCCCCCTGGGCGGTCACCCCGCCTGCGTTCAGATCCACCTCGGTCAGCCGAAGCCGGTCTCCGCCGAGGAAAAAGTTTCCGCTGGCCCGGGCCGGTCCGTAGTTCGAGCCGGCGGTCAGGGCGATCCGCCCGTCCGAGGCGTCAGCGCCGCGGCGGAAGCTGAGGAGCATCTCGGTGTCGGTCAGGGTCAGGGCACCGGCGCTCACCTTGCCGAAGGATGCGGTGAGGTCGGCGCGGGGCTCTGCGAGAGTCCCCGTCAACGCACCCTGGCCGGTCATCGCACCGTCTATGGCCACCGGGCCGACGCCGAACGGCCCGGTGGCGTTCCAGTTCAGGGCCAGGCGCAGGCGGCCGTCGCTCTCGATCAGGCCGCGGGCCGACGCCGTACCTTGCGCCCCGGTCAACTGCGCTCGTTCGACCGCAACACGGCCGGCATCGAGCGTGCCGGTCAGTTGCAGGCGTGGGGTCGCGCCCAGCAACCGGTCCAGTTCGTCCGTCCCGATCGACAGCCCCCGACCACGCGCGTCGAACGTCAGCCGCCAGGGTGCACTGGTCTGGGCCATCGACGCGGAAATCGGCCCGCCAAACCGGCCGCGGGCACCCTTGCGCAGTCGCGAGGCATTAGTGATCTCGGCCCGACCGCGGAAGCCCAGTGCGCCCACGAGGTTTCGTCCGCCGGACCCCGTCACGGTGATGGCCTGACCGGTCAGATTGACCCGTTCAAGCAGGATGGCACCGTCCGACTGACGCAGCGCCTCGAACGACAGGCTGGGCGACGCGCCCAGAAGGCCTCCGACCAACCCCGCCCTCGACCCGCCAGCGACCCGGAGGTCGCCGTCCAGATCCATACGTCCCTGCCGGACCTGAACATTCAGCGGACCCCGGATGCGTTGGGCGCGGTAGCTCGCGACCTCGGCAGCGATCAGGTCGACAGAACCGTCGAGTCGCCACTGTGCGGCATCTCCACGGAACACTCCGCGATAGGCCGCCGGACCGCCCACGTCCTGACTGGCCAGCCGCGTCAACGAACGGGTCGACAGGTTGATGGTGATCCCGTCCGCACTGCTCTGATCGCTGAGCCTGATCTCGCCGCTCGCGCGCGAGTCCAGATTCTCGGCAATCAGTCGCCACCCGACGCCGATCCGGCCATCGCGATTGCTGTCGCTCGAGGTGGCGAGGCCGAAACGCACTGTGCGTCCGATCCGCTCTGCGAAGGGCGCCAGCAGATCGGAACCCGAGAAGTCAGCGAACCCAGAAATCCGCGTGCGGGTTTCGCCGTAGCGTCCCTTGATCACCAGAGGAACAAAGTCGCCGGTCCGCACGACGGCGTCGATAATTTCGCCGTTGACCACGGCCGTGGCGAAGAAGGGCCGATCCGGCGAATAGCCCAGAGCGCCGGCCAGCGGTCCACCGCGCGCCTCATTGGCCCGCAGGTTCAGCCTCAAATCCTCAAGGCCATCACCAACGGTCGCGGTGAGGCTCAGATAGTCGCCCGGCCTGCTGATGCTGACGGCTTTGACAACGGCGGTTTTGGAGCCCTTGCGCGGCACGTCTGCCTCGCCGGACAGCTTCCAGCGGCCGTACTCCTGACTGAAGCCCTCGAGCAGTTCGACGTCGGCAGTGAAGCGGTCGATGTCGATCGACAGCGGCTGCGGGCCCGGCGGCTCGGTCGACGGTTCCACATTCGGGCGACGGATCAGGCGGATGACTTCCGCCTCGACTTCAGTGGCGTGGAACCGCCGGGTGATCAGCGGCCACCAGTCCCAGTCTACGCGAACCTTGCGCGCCTCAAGCCACACGCCCCTGGCGTCGGTGACGGTGACGCGGTCAATGGTGAAGTCGTCGAACAGGTCGCCGCGTACGCCCTCGACATTGATCCGGCCATATCGGCCGAGCTTCTTGCCCGCGACGAAACTGGTCACAAGCCCGCGGCCCGAGTCCGACAGCAGATACATCCTCCCGCCGACCGCGACGATGATGAGCAACGCCGCCAGAGCGGCTGCCGCCATGCCGCCGAAGAAGGCAAGAGCCTGCAATCGCGTGCGCTTCTTCTTCGCTGCTTCAGCGGGCGTGTCAGGCGCGTCGACGGGCGCGTCGTCGGGGGGAGGCGCGGCGTCGGTCAAAACGCCTGTCCGATGCTGACATAGATCTGGAAGTCGGCGTCGCCGTCGCGCCGGTCGAGCGGGAAGGCAATGTCAGCGCGGATCGGACCGAACGGCAGCTTGTAGCGTACGCCGACCCCGGCACCGTAGCGGAGGTTGTTGAAGTTCGGCGTCTCCTGGAAGCCGACAGCGCCCGCGTCGACAAACGCGACCGCCTGGAAGTTTCGCCATACGTCGCGCCGGACTTCGATGGAGGTCTCGAACAGGCTCAGGCCGCCACGAGGGGTGTTGTCAGGCAGGCGCGATCCAACGCCCTGATATTCGAACCCGCGGACCGAACCTCCACCGCCGGAGTAGAACAGACGATCTGACGGAACCGTCAGTTCCTTCCCGCCCAGGATCGAACCTATGCGAACGCGTCCTGCCAGTACGGTCCTGCCGCCTTTCTGCAGCGGCAGATAGGCGGACGCCTGGGCCTCCGTGCGCAGGAACAGGACCGTGTCCTCGCCCGCCACCGCCGTAGGCTGGGCTGACGCCGTGAGCCGCCAGCCGGTGATCGGGTCCAGAGGGTCGTTTGAACGATCCAGATAGGCGCTGGCCCGTCCGGTAAGGATCACCAGATCGCGGTTGAAGTTGACCGGAGCCTGGGTGAGCGGATCAAAGCGGTTTTCGTCATACTGACCCGCGTCCAGCCCCACGCCGTAGCTGATCCACGAGGTCTTACCGAGCCGCTGTTGCAGGTCGGCGGCCAGGGCCACCGCAGTGCGCTGGTAAGCGTCGGTGTCCTCGTTCAGGAGTGCGCCTGACAGTCTCAGCGTTTCTCCGGGGCGGCGCCAGTGAGGCAGACTCAAGGTAGCGCCCAGCCGGCTGTCGACATTGGCAGCGCGTGCCTGCCAGACGAGGGTGTCGGCGCGACCAAACTGGTTGTGCCAAGTCCAGATCATGTCCAGTCCGGACCCTTCTGCGGTCGAGAAGGTCGCCCCGGCTTCCAGGATGCGGCGCGGGCGGTCGGTCAGGGTGACAATCACGGGGCGGTTGCCGTCCGTGTTCGTCTGATCGGTTGGTGCCAGGGCGACCCCGACCCCGTCATATACGCCGGTCTCGAGCAGGCGGCGCTCCAGCTCGGCGACGTCCTCCGGGTCGTAGACCTCGCCTTCTGACCAGGGTGCCAGACCGGCGACCCATTCAGGGTTTGTGGGGCCGCGAGTTTCCAGCCTCACGCCGTCCAGCCGCACCAGCGGCCCCGCGGCGATGCGGAAACTGGGCTGGACGGTAAACGCCGC
>VFBG01000004.1:26228-33345 GCA_006515835.1 bacterium
GACCACCACCCGGCGGGGCTGCGCCGATGCGTCAGCATAGCCTCGGCGGGTCAGTCCGGCGACGATCCGTCCTTCGGCGGAGATGATGTCGCCCGCACGACCCGGCTGGCCCGGGGTCAGCCCGATCTCGCCGCGCACTGCAATTTCGGTCCCTGCATCAGGCGAGGGGTCGGCCCATAGCACCTGCACCTCGGCCAGCCCGAAGCGGGGGCCCGGCGTGACGTTTACAATCGCGACCGGCGCGTCCTCGCCCTCGACCGCGTCTTCGAGCACTGGCTGGTAATAGCCCTCGGATCGCAACAGGGCCTCGGCCGCCTCCATCGCGCCTCGTGCGCGGCGTCTGGCCTCGAACCGGTTTGAGGGTGTGTCATCGACCTCGCCGACCGCGCGGACCAGCTGTGCGCGCAACTCGGCATCCAGTTCGCCTCGTATCTGGGCGCGCGGGTCCGCCGTTGCAGCGGAGGCCAGCAACAAGGCACCCGCCGTGCTGATGAGAAACAGGGCGGGCCTTGGCGTCAAACTTGGACCTTCGTCAGGGCGCGGACCTTACGGTCATCACATCCCGCTGTGGCGCCGATTGGGCGGCGGCCGGGCTCAATAGAAGAGTGTTTCACTTTCAGGCTGAACCGATTCTGCGGACGACCGCTTTTCGGGTGGCATGGTAGTTGAATCAGTGGGCGGAGCTTCGGCGGCACCGAGAGCCGCGACGGGTGCGCCGACGTCTTCTGCAGCGGGTGCCAACGGCGCATCGATCGGCGCTTCGGCGATCTCCGAATCATTGGCATCGGGATTGTCGCAGGCGGCGACGCCGAAAGCGGTCGACAGGGCCAGAATGGCGATCAGGCGTTTCATCAGCAGCATCTCCCCCGGAACGGCCTTCCAACGCGCGGCAGGCTCGCCTGTTCCATAACCTCGAACGCGCGCCTGGTCACCACGCGCAGCAACCAATCCTTTCAGAATTTGGCGTAAGCCGAAGTCAGAGGGGTGCGAATGACCGTTACGGCCTATGCGATGGTGTCGCTGGTGCGATACCGGGAGCTCAAGACACGGATCGCTTTGGCGGCCTTTATCGGCTGCACGGCGTGGTTCGTGGTGCCCTCGGTCTGGCCGCCGCTGTGGTTTGCGGCCGTTCTGGCCACACAGGCGCTCGACTGGGCGGTTTTCACCCGGTTCCGGCAGCGACAGGATTGGCTGCCGGATCGGCTCTATGTGGTCCTCTGTTGCGCCATCACCGTGCTCAGCGTCGCGGTTTATTCCGCCATGAGCGCCTACATGTGGTTCTTCGGCGGCGAGGTCGGGCGGGTGTTCGCCATGGTCCAGTGTGCCGGCGGGCTGTTGCACGTCAGCCTCCACATGCATCATGCCCGGCCGATCCTGATTTCAGCGGTAACGCCCCATGCGGCCTATTTCCTGGGTCTGCCGGTGTTCACCGCGATCTCAAGCCAGAACTGGCAGGAACTGCTGATCGCCATCGGCTGCATCCTGTACATGAGCCATCTGGTCGTGACGGTGCGGCAGAGCTCCTCGACGACCGGTGCGCTCAAGTCCGCCCGGGACGCCGAACAAAGCGCGCGCCGTAAGGCCGAGGTGGCCAGCGCCGCCAAGTCGGACTTCCTCGCTGTCGTCAGCCACGAAATTCGTACGCCGATGAATGCGGTGATCTCGGCCGCCAATCTGCTGCGTCGTACGCGGCTCGACAGCCAGCAACGCGAGCATGTGTCGATGCTGATTGATGCCGGCGACGTGCTGATGGGACTGCTGAACGACGTCCTCGACTTCTCCAAGATCGAGGCCGGCAAGATGGAGCTCGAAAGCGCCGACATGGTCGTGCGCGACCGGCTGTCGACGGTCGTCCGCCTGTGGGAGCCGCGCGCCCTGGCCAATGGCGTGCGCCTGAAGGTCCGGATCGCGCCCGATGTGCCCGCCGCCGTGCGAACCGACCCGCTGCGGGTGCAGCAGATACTCTTCAACCTCATGTCCAATGCGGTGAAGTTCACCCAAGAGGGCGAAATCCGGATCGACGCCAGCTGGACGGACAACCATCTGAACATGGCGGTCACCGATACCGGCTGCGGCATCCCTGCGGACCGGCTGGGCCAGATTTTCAACAGCTTCGAACAGGCGGACGTCGGCACCACCCGGCGCTACGGAGGCACGGGTCTGGGTCTGGCGATCAGCCGCAAGCTCGCCGAACTGATGGGCGGTTCCTTGACGGTCCAAAGCATCGACGGCGAAGGTTCGACCTTCCTCCTCAGCCTCCCGATGACCGCAGTCGAGAACGCGCCGGCCCAGCCTGTCCGGGTGAACGAAACGACTGGATCGCTGGCGGGCCGCTCGATCCTGGCCGCTGACGATCACGAGGTGAACCGGCGGATCCTGCAGCTGTTGCTGGAACCGCACGGCTGCCGCCTGACTCTCGTGGAGAACGGTGCAGAAGCGCTTGAAGCCGCATCGGGTCAGCGGTTCGACGCGATCCTGATGGATATGCAGATGCCCGTCATGGACGGACTCGAGGCCACGCGCCGGATTCGTGCCGGCGAAGTCAACGGGGCCACGCCGGTGATCGCCCTGACCGCCAATGCGCTGGATGTCCATCGTGCAGCCTGGGACGCGGCGGGCGTCCATGCCTTCCTCACCAAGCCGATCGATCCGGTCATGCTGGCTGCGACCCTGGCCCAGGCCTGCGCTGTCGAGCGCCCCGTCGGTAAAGACGTTGTGGCCGCCTGATTGTCAGCTCCAGCGGCTGCGGGCTTCGTCCAGAGACATCAATGCCTGTTGGGGGGCCGCTTCCGCAGGCGTTCCATCGAATCGTGGCGCAGGAGCGGCCCGGACGACGCCATGCTCAATGAAGGTTCCCCGCGCCGCGTTGTGCGGATGGATCGCCGCCTCGGCTGTTGTTAACACTGGCGTGACGCAGGCGTCGGTGTCTGCGAAATGCGTCGCCCAGTCGTCCCGGTCGCGTGTGGCGAATATTTCTTCAAACCGCGCCTGAAGCGCCGGCCAGCCCGGCAAATTGAACTGCGATGCTGTTTCCGGCATAGCAGCGATAGAAGGGTGCCCCGCCGTCAAGCAGATTGGCCCCGCGTGCCTCGCTCCACAGTCCCCGTGCACCGAGGGCCTGGAACAGGCTCATCAGCACGGCCGAGCCGTCGGTCATTGCAGCGTCCACCACCCGGCCCCTGCCGGTTGATCTCGCCTCCAGAAGGCCCGCCAGCACGCCGGTGAGCAGCATCAAGGCGCCGCCACCGTAGTCACCGACCAGGTTGAGGGGCGGCCGCGGCGGGCGATCCGGCTCGCCCATGGCGTGGAGCGCGCCGCTCAGGGCGATGTAGTTGATGTCGTGCCCGACCTGCCGCGCCATGGGACCGGTCTGACCCCAACCGGTGATCCGGCCATAGACCAGCTTCGGGTTGAGCCCGGAGCAAACATCCGGTCCGAGGCCCAGCCGTTCCATGACGCCGGGTCGAAAGCCCTCGATCACGGCGTCGGCAGCGCCGATCAACTCCAGCACTGACGCGTGATCGCCGGGGTCCTTCAGATTGACTCCGACTGCGGCGCGGCCGCGGTGCAGCACTTCGCCGCCGACCTCGCTGAACACCGGCGCTCCTGCGTTGGCGTTGCGGCTCAGGCGCAGAACGTCTGCGCCGAGGTCGGCCAACATCATGCCGGCGAAGGTGACCGGGCCCAGACCGTCAAACTCGAGGATGCGCACGCCGGACAACGGTTTCATGGTCATTGCCTAGCCTCCGTTCGCCCGCCCGTCGAGCCAGCCCTTGACCCCGACGACGGTTTGCAACAGAAGGCGCGTCGCCGGACCGCGAACGCGCCCGGCTTGGTATGCGCCCTTAGCTCAGTTGGTTAGAGCATCTGACTTTTAATCAGAGGGTCCTCGGTTCGAGCCCGAGAGGCGCCGACGGCCTTCACGTCGCCTTGCGCAGACCGTTCCCGACCCCGCATAGTCAAGCTTCAGTGTGCTCGGGGGGGCTCCATGTTTGAAGCGGCAGGACTGGTGTTGACGTTGGCGCTTGCGCCGCTTCCGCCATTGGTCGGCCTCGTCGGCGGGCAAGACCCCGGAACGACAGTCACGGCCGGCTGCGGCGATGTCGCCTTCGAGACTCGCTACGCCGAGGCGCGCCGCTGGTGTACGGCGGCCGCCGCGGGCGATGCGGACGCCCAGTCCTGGCTCGGAATGATGTACCTGAGCGGCCAGGGCCTGCCCCAGGACGATTTCGAAGCGCTTCGATGGTTTCGGCTCGCCGCCGCGCAGGGCGATCTGGACGGGATCGTCGGCATCGCGGACCTGCATCGTCGCGGGCAGTCGGTCGAGCGGGACGAGGCCGAAGCCGACCGCCTCTACCGGCTTGCGGCGGAACAGGGGCACGCCGGCAGCCAGGCGATTGTGGGCGGGAAATATGAAATGGGCTTCGGTGTGCCTCAGGACTACGTCGAGGCGGCGCGCTGGTACCGTCTGGCGGCGGAGCAGGGACACATCGGCGCCCAGGCCGGTCTGGCGATCTTTTACGAAAACGGTACCGGCGTCGAACGCGACGAGGTCGAGGCCTACAAATGGTTCCTGATCGCGGCGAGCATCGGCGGCTACATGCTGGCGGGATTGCCCGATGAGATTGCCGCGAAACTCACGCCCGAACAACTCGCCGAAGGCCGCCGTCGCGCCGCCGCCTGGCAGCGATCGCCCCGCATGCCTGTGAACCAATAAGGGGCGCCGGAGGCTTCACTCAGCCCCTCGGTTTGGGTTTGCGCTTGCGGCAATGCTTGCAGACCAGCGTCCCCGGCTTGCTGCGACTGTAACGATAATGATGCTCGCACCGCAGCTGCGCGAGCCAGGCTCCAAGTTGTTGCAGCATGGCACCCCCACACCCGATCAATGAACAGCGTTCTACTTGTATATGGCAAAGCTTGAACGGTCGAATTTCGACCCCCGCTTCCGGTCCGGCCCGCGACGTGATTGAAGGAAGCATGCGCGCCGCCAGTCTCATTCTCGCTCTTTGCATTCCATTGTCGGCATGCGGTGCCGTCGCCGGCGGCGCACAACAGTTCGGCGCGGGCCTGGGGGCCGCGGCCACGGCGCCGCTCGACGACCTCAACCTGCGCCGGCAATACATCCCGACCGTCCTGCTGCAGGCGGAGGCCAATCCGTACGACCTGCGGAACTTGAATCAGTGCGCGACCATTGGTGCCGAGATCGCCCGGCTGAACGAGGCGCTCGGTCCTGATACTGACGAGCCGCCCGCACAGGACGGATCCTTCCTGAGCGAGCGTGCCGCCGATGCCGCCTCGGCCGCCGCCCTGGCAGCCATTCGCGACGCCACGACGGATTTCATCCCGGGGCGCAGCTGGATCCGTCGACTGTCAGGCGCTGAACAGCACAGCCGCCATGTCCAGTCCGCCATTCAGGCAGGGCGCCTGCGCCGGGCATTTCTGAAAGGCACCGGGATGCAGCGCAATTGCGCCCCGCCGGCAGCTCCAGCCTGGTTCCGCCCGCGAGGCCGCAGCCAGCGCTAGCTCTTGTTGTTGGAGGTGTGCCGGGCGTGGAAATCGCGGCGGAAGGCCTCGAACCGACCCTGGGCGATCGCGTCCCGCATGGCCGCCGTCAGGGCCTGGAAGAAGGCGATGTTGTGCCAGCTCAGCAGCACCTTGCCGAGGATCTCGTCGGCCCGGACGAGGTGGTGCAGATAGGCCTTGGAATAGTCCTGCGAAGCCGGGCAGGGGACGCCCGGCTCCAGCGGATCCTGATCCTCGGCGAACCGGGCGTTCTTCAGATTGATCGGCCCGGCCCAGGTCCAGGCCTGTCCGTGGCGGCCGGCGCGGGTGGGCAGAACGCAGTCGAACATGTCGACGCCGCGCCACACCGCCTCGACCAGATCGACCGGCTTGCCGACGCCCATCAGATAGCGAGGCCGGTCAGCGGGCAGCATGTCGGGAGCGTAGTCCAGCACCTCGCACATCGCCTGATGGCCCTCGCCGACCGCCAGACCGCCAATGGCGTAGCCGTCGAAGCCGATCTCCTGCAGCCGATCCGAGGACTCGCGGCGCAAATTCTGGAACGTCGAGCCCTGCTGGATGCCGAACAGGGCTTGGGTTTCGCGCGTCCCGAAGGCGGCCTTCGAGCGCGCGCCCCAGCGGGCCGACAGCTCCATGGCAGCGCGGGCGGCAGGCTCCTCGGCCGGCCAGGACACACACTGGTCCAGCTGCATGGAGATGTCCGCGCCGATCCGGTCGGCCTGGATCTCGATCGACCGTTCGGGGCTGAGGACGTGTTTCGAGCCATCGATATGGCTGGCGAAGGTGACGGCGTCCTCCTTCACCTTCGAGATGCCGGCCAGCGACATCACCTGGAAGCCGCCGCTGTCCGTAAGGATCGGCTTGGTCCAGCCCATGAATTTGTGCAGCCCGCCCAGCCGCTCCATCCGCTCAGGGCCGGGACGCAGCATCAGGTGGTAGGTGTTGCCCAGGATGATGTCGGCACCGGTCTGTTTGACCTGGTCCGCCGTCATCGCCTTGACCGTGGCGGCGGTGCCGACCGGCATGAAGGCCGGCGTGCGGATGTCGCCGCGCGGCGTCTTCAGCACCCCGGTACGGGCGCGGCCTTCGGTGGCGGCTATTTCGAACGGAAAGGGCATCAGGCGGCGCGGAATAGCAGGCTGCCATCCCCGTAGGAATAGAAGCGGTATCCGTCCTTCACCGCATGGGCATAGGCCGCCTTCATCGTCTCCAGCCCGGCGAAGGCCGAAACCAGCATGAACAGGGTCGACTTCGGCAGGTGGAAATTGGTCATCAGCACATCGGCGGCGCGGAAGAGGCGGAGCGAGGTGGTGCCGACGCAGACGATGCGGCCGCCGGCCGCGCGGACGGCGTTCAGGGCTGCGGCGGTCTCCGCGGAGACCTCGCCCCACTCGCTGTGCATCTTGTGGTCGGCCGTGTCGTCCGCCTTGACCGGCAGGAAGGTGCCGGCTCCGACGTGCAGGGTCACGGCATGGGTCGAGACGCCCTTCGCCTCAATTGCCGCCATCAGCGCCGGGGTGAAATGCAGCCCCGCAGTCGGCGCGGCGACCGAGCCGTCCCATTTCGCGAACAGGGTCTGGTAGTCCGACCGGTC
>VFBG01000004.1:33357-44719 GCA_006515835.1 bacterium
GATCGAACCGCAGTGTCACGAGCCCGTCCTCGCCCTTGTCGACCACGGTGGCGTCGAGACGACCGAGCAGGCAGGCTCCGTCGGCTTCAGCGCCGAACCGGATGCGGTCGCCAGCCTTGATCCGCTTGCCCGGCTTCATGAAAGCCGACCAGACGTCGGGAGCGTCGCGATGATGCAGCGTGGCCTCGACCGCGACAGTAAGTGTCTCGCCCTCAGCACCGGTGCGCTCCCGCCGACCGGACAACCGCGCCGGGATCACCCGCGTATCGTTGAAAACAAGGGCATCGCCGGGCTGCAGGAAGTCCGGCAGGTCGCGGATGATCCGGTCCTCAAATCCGCCGTCGCGGACCACCAGCAGGCGCGCGGAATCCCGCGGCTCGGCGGGGCGGAGCGCGATGTGGTCGTCCGGAAGGTGGAAGTCGAAATCGGCAGTCTTCATCAGGCGGCGCAAAGGCCATGGAGGAGGGGCGGGGTCAAGGCGGCGACCTTGCGCCGTTGTAACTTGGCGGTGGGGCTCGGCAGGTTGTTACTGCACCCGGACCTCATCCGGACAGGACCGTCATGATCCAGCGCGCCCTCGCTGTCGCCGTCATCGCCCTTGTCATGCTGGGAGCGGCCGGGCAGGCACCGGTTGCGCGCACCGCGACCGGACCCGTTCGCGGCCTCTCCGTCGATCAGGTCGACGTATACCGTGGTCTTCCATATGCCCGCCCGCCTGTCGGCGATCTGCGCTTTCGGGATCCGCAACCGGTCGCGGCGTGGAGCGGAGTGCGGGATGCGTCCGCCTTCGCCCCGGCCTGCCTGCAAGCAGGGGTCTCAATGCCGGGCGAGCGCTGGTCGCCGAGCAGCGAGGACTGCCTCTATCTCAACGTTTGGAAGCCGGAGGGCGCGGAACCGGGTTCCTTGCCGGTCATCGTCTGGATTCCGGGCGGGGGCTTTACGAACGGATCAACCTCGATTCCGCTCTACGACGGTGTCCGGCTGGCCGGCCGGGGCGCTGTGGTCGTCACGGTCGCCTACCGCCTCGGCGCCCTCGGGTTCCTGGCGCATCCGGAGCTGACGGCAGAGGCAGGCAGCTCGGGCAACTATGGCCTGATGGACCAGATTGCGGCCCTGGAATGGGTCCGGGACAATATCGCGGGTTTCGGTGGCGACCCGCAGCGGGTGACGGTCGCCGGCCAGTCCGCCGGAGCCACCTCGGTCAGCATCCTGATGGTCTCGCCCCGTGCCCGAGGGCTGTTCCACCGCGCCATTGGCCAGAGCGGCGGCCTGTTCGAGCCTTTGGCGCTGGCTCCACAGTATTTGCTCGCCAACGCCGAGAGTGACGGATTGGCCTATGCGACCTCCCTTGGTGCCTCATCCGTCTCCGAGCTTCGATCTCTGCCCGCAGAACAATTCCTGGGTGCGGCAGCCGGCCGGGTCGTTCATCCCGTTATCGAACCGCGCCTGTTGCCGGCACCGCCGTGGGATGTCTTCATCGCCGGTGAGCACAATGATGTGCCGCTGCTGGTCGGGTTCAACGCCGACGAGGCGAGGTCGCTGACGGACGTGTCCGACGTAACGGCGGCCAATTTCACCGAAAAGCTGACGGCGCGTTGGGGCCAGCTGCCGCCGCCCCTGCTGGCACCCTATCCGTTCACGACCGACGAGCAGGCGCGGACCGCGCGGGCGGACTTCGAGCGCGATCTGCGCTTCGGCTGGGACATTCGGGCCTGGGCCCGGCTACAGGCAGCCCACGGCCGGCAGCCGGTCCACGCCTACTATTTCAGCCGAAACCCGCCCTATGCCGAGGGCTCGGTCCAGCAACACTGGCGCGCGGGGCATTTCGTCGAACTCTGGTACATGTTCGACCATCTCGATCAGCAGCCATGGGCCTGGAGCGATCAGGACCGTGCGACAGCTGACGCCATGGCGGACTACTGGGTCGCCTTTGCCCGTGCCGGAAATCCTGATGGCGAGGGTCGGCCGGAATGGCCGGCGTTTACGGCCGCGGACGAGCAGGTTCTGGCAATAGGCGACAGGATCGAGGTCGGTCGTCTGCCGAACAACGAGGCGCTCGACGTCTTCGATGCGGTCTACGCGTCCCTGCGCAGGGCGGGTCCGTGACAGGATGACCGGCGTGCAGCGTCGGCGGCGTTGACCCACGGGCCGCAAGGCTGCAAACCCCGCCCATGCTGCTCAACCTCGAAACCCTCGCACGCGACGCCAAATCCTGGCCGTTCGAACAGGCCCGCAATCTTCTGGCCCATGTGTTGAAGAAGCGGCTGGGCGATGCCGAGCGTACCGCGGCGAAACTGCTGATCGACGCCGGCAAGGCGGACGAGGCGCTGGCGACGTTCGAGGCGCTGCAGAAGCCCGTGATCTTCCAGACCGGCTATGGCCCGTCGGGCCTGCCGCACATGGGCACCTTCGGCGAAGTCGCCCGCACAACGATGGTGCGAAACGCCTTCCGCGCCCTGACCGGCGACCACTGGCCGACCCGGTTGATCGCGTTTTCAGACGACATGGACGGCCTGCGCAAGGTGCCGGAAGGCATCCCCCATCCGGAGATGCTGGCCGAAGACCTGCACAAGCCCTTGACCGTGGTACGGGACCCCTTCGGCACCCACGACAGCTTCGGTGCCCACAACAACGCCCGCCTGCGCGCCTTCCTTGACGGCTTCGGCTTCGACTATGAGTTCCTGTCGTCGACCGAGCAGTACAGGTCCGGCCGGTTCGACGCGACGCTGCTGACGCTGCTGGAGCGGTTCGACGCCGTGCAGGCCATCATGCTGCCGACCCTGGGCGAGGAGCGGCGCGCCACCTATTCGCCCTTCCTTCCGATCAGCCCCGTCTCCGGCCATGTGCTGCAGGTGCCGACGCTGGAGCGCAATGTAGAGAAGGGGACCATCGTCTTCGACGACCCTGCCGGCGGCCGCACCGAACTGCCCGTTACAGGCGGCCACGTGAAGCTGCAGTGGAAGCCCGACTGGGCCATGCGTTGGACGGCGCTGGACGTCGACTACGAGATGTCCGGCAAGGACCTGATCGAGAGCGTGCGCGAGAGCGGGAAGATCTGTCGTGCGCTTGGCGGCGTGCCCCCGGAGGGCTTCAATTTCGAGCTCTTCCTCGACATCGAGGGCAAGAAGATTTCCAAGTCCAAGGGCAACGGCCTGACCATGGACGAGTGGCTGCGCTACGGCACGCCGGAGTCGCTGAGCTGGTACATGTTCCAGTCGCCGAAATCGGCCAAGAGCCTGCATTTCAACGTCATCCCGCGGGCCATCGACGACTGGCTGGCCTTCATCGAGGCCTACAAGACCCAGGAGCCGGCCAAGCGGATCGACAACGCCGTCTGGTCAATCCACGCCGGGGCACCGCCGACGCATACCTCGCCGGTGTCCTTCGCCCTTCTTCTGAACCTCGTCGCCGTGGCCAACGCCTCGAACAAGGACCAGCTCTGGGCCTATTTCGCCAAATATCTGCCGGACGCGACCCCGACCAGCGAGCCGCTGCTCGACCGGCTGATGGGCCATGCGCTGAACTATTACGAAGACTTTGTCCGGCCGACGAAGTCGTATCGCGCGCCTGACGACAAGGAAAAGGCGGCTCTTCTGGATCTCGCCACGCGGCTGACAGCCCTGCCAGCCGATACGACCGACGGCGAACTGATCCAGACCGAGGTCTATGCCGTGGGCAAGGACCACGCGTTCGAGCCGCTGCGTGGCTGGTTTGGCGCGCTGTACGAGGTGCTGCTGGGCGCGTCGCAGGGGCCGCGGTTCGGCTCCTTCGCGGCCATCTACGGCCTGCCGCAGACGATCCAGCTGATCGAGGCGGGCGCAAACGGCAAGCTTGTCAAAGCCTGATCCGACGAGCGGCGTTCGTCGGGTAACGTACATGAACTGAACATAACGGCGCGGCTCCGGGAGCCTTCATCCGGGGTCGTGCATTCTCCCTGACATCGACCAACCTCGATGAAATGGAGAGAGCCATGTCGAAGATCATGAGAACCACCCTGGCCACCGCCGCCGCCCTGGCCGCGCTGGTGACGGCGGTTCCGACCGTATCGATGGCCCAACAGGCCAACGGCGTCACCAACTGCGACGCACCCGGCGGACGTCAACGCGCCGGTGCCGTGATCGGCGGCGTGCTCGGTGCCCTGGCCGGCAGCCAGGTGTCGGACAATGAACGCACCCTCGGCGCCGTGGTCGGCGCGGGTGCCGGCGCTGCCGCGGGTTCCTACATCGGGTGCAACCAGCAACGTGCACGCGCTACCAATGCCTCTGCTGGCGGCGCTTACCGCGCCACTTCCAACCTGCGAATCCGTTCGGGCCCGGGCACAAACTACCGCCAGGCCGGCACGCTGCGTGCCGGTCAGTCGTTCAGCGCCATCGGCTCGCAGGGCGAATGGGTCCAGATCGCCGGCGGCGGCTGGGTCAACGCCCGCTACGTCGCTGCCAACTAGGCGCGCTCAGTCCGGATAACGAAGAGGCCGTCCCGTCGGGGCGGCCTTTTTGCTACTGGCTGACCCAGAGGATGCGACCCATCCAGACAATCTCCTTGCGGGGCAGAATGCGCGCCTCATAGGCTGGATTGACCGATGCGAGGGTCACGGCCCGCGTCGTCAGGGCCGCCACCTCCTTCGCGAGGGTCTCGCCGCCCGTCGTGCGGACCACCACCCGATCACCCTTGCGAACCTCCGTCGCCTCACGGTCGACGATAATCCGGTCGCCCTCGCGATACAGGGGAGCCATGGAGTCGCCGACAATGCGCAGGCTCAACAGACTGTCCTTCGGTCGGGGCAGGTCGGTCTGTTGCCAGCCATCGCCGACCGGCAGTCCGGCATCGTCGAAGAAGCCGTCCTGTCCCGCCTGGGCCATACCCAGCATCGGCAGGGTCGACGGCCGTTCCACCGCGTCCCGCGCAAGGGTTGCAAACTCACCCAGCGACAGGCCTGTCGCCGTCAGGATCCGCGTCAGGCTTTCCGTTGATGGCCAGCGAGGCCGAGGGGGATCGCCCGGACCAAACCGCTTGGACAGGTTGAAACTGGTGGCGTCCAGCCCGGCGCGCTTAGCCAGTGCCGAGACGCTGAGGCCTTCGTGGCGGGCGAGGCCGTCGATGGCCTTCCACAGTTGGGCATGGGTGAGGGGCATGGGTCCACCGCGGCCGGAGAGCCGATTCGCCCATATTCTAGGAATAAATACCTGCGGACAACGCCTGCGTTCTATTCCAGCCCGGCGGCGCGACGTTCCTGCCAGGCCCAGAAGGTGCCGATGGCGATGACCAGCAGGATTCCGGTGCTGGCGAGGTTTATGACCGCATAGAAGGCGGAGACCGGCGGTCGAATGTCGACCAGAGTCAGGATGTGGCTCATCACGACTAACGACTGCAGGGCTGCCGCCCACACCGGCCAGGAACGGCGGCTCTTCCAGGCCAGTCCCACGTAGATTCCGAGCATGATCATATCGATGCCCATCATGCCCCACTGGGTCCCGCCGACAGAACCGTCGCCCTGGACCAGAAGGGTGGCGAACCAGGCAAGCACATAGGCTCCGCCCGCGATGCGCTCTGGCTCGTCGCCCTTCAGGAACGCGAAGGCCACCACCAGGACTGTGAAGCCAGCCCCGATCTGGGTTGGCAGGGTGTCAAACATGAAACCGCCCCCATACCGAATGGCATGGGGGCGATAATGCACCGAGTCTGTCGTGACCGGAATGACCGGTCGCCGACATTACGCCGAATTAAACCGCGCGCAGGCGGCTCGAGCGGGCCAGCTCACCGGTGACCGGCGGCGTGGTCTCGACAGGCTTGTTCACGTGGCCGGAAGCGAAGACGCCGTAGCCGAGGCGACGGTGATCCTTGGCCAGCTCTTCGTGGCAGGCCACGAGGGCTTCGCGTGCGGTCGCGAGGGCCGCAACAGCTTCCATCGCCTTGCCTTGGGAGACTGCGCCGGCGACCGGCGACAGGGTCAGGGCCGTGCGTGCGCCGATCATCGACTGAATCAGCGTCGTCGCCTGGGCGATGGCGGTGTCCAGTGATTGTTCCGCGGAATTCAGGTCGCCTGCGACGCTGGCGATCACTTCTGCCTTATTCATGTAAGCCTCCCACTAAAATACCCGTGAAAGAACGGTTAACACACCTAGGAGGCGAGCGGTAGGGATTTGTTCACCATGTCCGGACCGGCCCCATCACCATCGCCGCCCCCTCCGCCGATCGGCTCGCCATCCCCCGGCTTGTCCACTGGACCGACAGCCAGGGTGTCCAGACCAAGTTTGCGGGCAACAGCTGTCAGGGTTTTGTGGGTCTGTACGATGTGGGCGCGTGCGTCCGAAAGGGCACTGATGGCACCGGCCGTGCCCGCGAATGCGTTTTGGCCAGTGACGGCTGACAGCCAGGCATTTGCACGGGCTGCGGGCAGGGCCGCCGCAAGGGTCGCGGTTTCGATCAGGGCTTGATCGATGGCCGATTCGGCGGCGTAGAGGCGGGCGGCGAGAGCTTCGCCTACGGACAGTCTGTTCATGCTGGTTCTCCCTGTGACCCGAGCGTCACCGGAACAAAACCAGCATAGGTTGTTGTCAAATACAACTAGGAGTCGTCATCAGCCATAAGGAAATGCGCCGTCAGGGCGGCGATCGGTTGGGACTCGTCGTCCTGCCAGGCTTCGGCAAGAACGTGGGCGACCGTCCGCCCGGCCTTGCTGATCCGGGCGCGGGCATGAACATTCACGGGCCGGCCCGAGCGGAGGTAGGCCACCGTCACATTGATGGGCCTCGGCAGACGCAACCGTGGATAAAGGGCGGCGACCTGGGCGACGGCTGTCAGTTCGAGCAAGGCGGCGGTCGACCCGCCATGAAGTGCGGGCAGGACGGGGTTGCCGATCAGCTTCTGGTCGAACGGCATGGTGATCGTCAGGGTCTGTCCGTCGGTCGCGGTCGTCAAACCCAGGAAGCGGGCGTAGGGCAGGCGGTCCAGCAGGTCGCTCATCTCTTGTCCTCCTTACCGGCGGTGAGATTGGAGCCGAGTCCGCGCCTGCGAAACGTGGACAGCATATAGGCGCTCTGTGCGGCAGCCACGGGATCGTCCGGACTGTCTTCGAAGGCCCAGGCGCGAACGAAGGCGACCGACCGGGTCAGGTGGTAGCAACGCGCCTCGGCGACCAGATCACGTCGGGCCTTGGCTGCCCGCATGTAGTCGACCCGGAGGTCCAGTGTGGCGATCGACTCGAACTGGCCCAGAGCGACCCAGACCGCCAATCCCCCGACGTGGTCCAGCAGGGTGGTGACCAGCCCGCCCGAGAGGACGCCAGTGTCAGGATCGCCGACCAGGTCCTCGCGCCATGGTGCCCGGATCCGTACCCGGTCTCCGTCCACGCTGTCGTAGACAAAGCCCAGTGCGTGGGTGTGGGCAGCGCCGGCGGCCAGTTGGGGAAGAATGTCGTGGATCGGGGAACGCATCGTTCGCTTCTCGGTCCGTCCTGAAATGAGCGCAAGGGCGGCCGGGCCTCAACCGTCCTGTCAGGCGGCAGATCGGCTCTTGCGATGGCGTTCCGGAGCGGCTTCGGCCTCTACCTCGACGGCGGCCGTCGCGGCCTGTTCGAGCGCGAGGTTCATCGCCATGCGCAGGCGTTCCGGCTTGATCGGCTTTTCGACGACGGCGGCCATACCGATCGTCAGGTACTTTCTGGCGTCGTCGGGATCGGCGTTGGCGGTCAGGGCTACGATCGGGATGTCGCGCGCCGGGCCGGTGAGAGCGCGGATCGCCTGCGTCGCCTGGACGCCGTCCATGCGCGGCATCTTGATGTCCATCAAGATCAGATCGAAGCGACGTTCCTGGACGGCTTCGAGCGCCTCGACGCCGTCTTCGGCCGTTTCGGAGGTGCAGCCGAACATCTCGCACAGGGCCTGGGCCACAACGCGGTTGGTCGCATTGTCATCGACGATCAGGATATGGGGACTGCTGCCGAGGTCGCCTTCGCCACCCAGGCTCTCGACATTCGACGTCGCGGCGGCCTCGACCCGGGTCCGTTCCACGTCCAGATCGAAGGCGAAGGTCGCGCCGCGACCCGGATTGTTCTCGGCCCAGATACGGCCGCCCATACGATCGACGATCTGACGGCAGATGGCCAGTCCCAGTCCCGCGCCGTCCTGACCCGAGCCGTGCACGAAGGGCTCGAAGATCGCGTCGACACGATCGGCGTCGATGCCGGCGCCGTCGTCACGAACGCGGGCTTCCAGGCGGATGCGGTCACCGTCCGCCACAGCCTTCAGCCCGGCCTCGACGACGCCGTTGCGGGCAAAGGTCAGGGCGTTACCGATCAGATTGTTGAACAACTGGGTGACCCGGGCACCGTCAATGACGGCCGCCAGTTCGGTGTCGCCCTCATAGCTGACCATCAGGGTCACATTGTCCTGTGACGCACGGGGAGCCCAGGTCGCCTGGACCTCGTCCATCATGGCGCGCAGCGGCGTGGCGACGGGATGAAGGTCCAATTCACCGGCCTCGGCGCGCGACAGGTCCAGCGCGTCCTGGAGTATCCGCAGCAGGGCCTCCGACGACTCCACGATCGTGTTGATGTGGGCGTGGGACTGGGCGTTCAGGGGCTGGCGGCGAAGCAGCTCGGCCACGGCCAGCACGCCATTCATTGGCGTACGCAACTCGTGGCTCATGATTGCCAGGAACTGGCTCTTGTCTCGCGCCGAGGCGAGGGCCCGGGTTTTCGTGTCGGACAGCGTCCGGGCCTGTTCGGCCAGTTCGAGGTTCTGCTGCCGCTGCAGTTCGTTGACCGCCAACAGCAGGGAGCCGGCCGTGCCGACGCCGTGATAGCGACCCTCGCGCGTCACAATGAAGCCCCGGAGCAAGGCGGCCGGGCCGCCTTTCAGCAAGACATCGCAGAAGGCGTCGATGCTGACGCTGGCTTCCACCACCGCCGGCTCGGGGTCCATCACGTTCAGGACCGGGCGATTGGCGTACTGAGCGTGGCCCAGGGGGCTGGCGAAATGCCGGGCGTCTGGGGAGACACCGCCTCGGCGCGTTCGGTCAGGACTTCTAGGGTCGGCATTTGAGGCCGGTACTCCACTGGGACCTGTGGACAGTAAATCAGAACGGTTTGCAGAAGGGTTAAGGCGGTAACCGCCATTTTTGAGCCGCTTTTGCTCTGCCTGCGGGGCTGGTGTAGAAGGCGCGCCCCGCCACTCAGCGGCCCATCCCTTTGTCCATGCGCGCGGCCGATCGGCCGACCGCAGGTTTGTCATGAGCGATTCCCAAATCCCCTCCACAAAGCCAGCGCCCGCGACATCGGCTCTTGTCCTCTTCTCTGGTGGACAGGACAGCGCGACCTGTCTGGCATGGGCGCTGGAGCGGTACATGCGCGTCGAGACGGTCGGGTTTGACTATGGTCAACGTCATGTTGTCGAGATGGAAGCCCGGCTTGCGGTCCGCGCCGGCATGGCGGCGGTGTTGCCCCGTTGGGCCGAAAGGCTGGGACCGGACCACGTTGTCGACCTGACCGGCTATGGCCGTATCGCCGAAAGCGCCCTGACCGCCGACAGGGCCATCGAGATGGATGCGCGAGGCCTGCCGACCACATTTGTGCCCGGCCGCAATCTGGTTTTCCTGACATGCGCTGCCGCACTGGCGGACCGCCGCGGTCTGGACGTGCTGATCGGCGGCATGTGCGAGACCGACTTTTCGGGCTACCCGGACTGCCGCCGCGACACCATTGACGCCATGGCTACGGCGCTGAGCCTCGGCCTCGACAAGCCGGTCGTCATAGAGACGCCCTTGATGGCTCTGACCAAGGCGCGGACGTGGGCCTTGGCCGAACGCATCGGCGGACCGGCGTTGGTAGACCTGATCGTTGAGGCCTCCCACACCTGCTACCGCGGCGACCGGACCCGTCGCCATCCCTGGGGCTATGGTTGCGGCGACTGCCCGGCCTGTGAACTGCGCGCGGCGGGGCATTCCGAATGGGTCGCCGCATGACCTATTCGGCCAAGGAAGTTTTTCTGACGGTGCAGGGCGAGGGCGGGCAGGCCGGACGGCCCGCCGTCTTCCTGCGCTTCGCCGGCTGCAATCTCTGGAGCGGGTTGGAGCGCGACCGCGCGACGGCCGTCTGCACCTTCTGCGATACGGACTTCGTCGGCGTGGACGGCGACGGCGGCGGCAAGTTCGCGACGGCCGACGCCCTGGCGGATCACGTCGCGGCAATGTGGCGCGGGCGGGCAGGGGACCCGAGGCTGGTGGTTTGCACCGGCGGCGAGCCACTGTTGCAGCTGGACGCCGCCCTGATCGACGCCCTGCACGCGCGCGGCTTCGAGGTCGCGATCGAATCCAACGGCACGCTCGCGGCGCCGCCGGGGATCGACTGGATCTGCATCAGCCCGAAGGCCGAGGCACCCGTCCTTCAGACCTCCGGACAGGAGCTCAAGCTCGTCTTTCCCCAACCCGCGGCCATGCCGGACCGGTTCGAACATCTGGCCTTCGAACGCTTCTGGCTCCAGCCCATGGACGGCCCCGACCAGGCAGCCAATACCGCGGCGGCCATCGACTACTGCCTGACCCATACGAAATGGCGCCTCAGCGTCCAGACCCACAAATACATCGGCGTAAGATGAGCGTTTTCGAGATCACCAAGGCCGCCACTTTTGATGCGGCCCACCACTTTCCGAGCGAACCGGAAGGCAGCCCCTACCGCCGCATCCACGGCCATTCGTTTCAGGTCGAGGCCACGGTGCGCAGCGAAGTGCTGGACGCGGAGCATGGCTGGGTTGGGCCGAGGCGCTGGACCATGGCATGCTCAATGAACACGCCGGGCTGGAGTTGCCCTCGCTGGAACATCTATGCCTGTGGTTCGCCGACCGGCTGAAGCCCGAGTGGCCGGGCCTGAGCCGGATCACTGTCTCCCGGCCGACCATCCACGAACGATGCGTGCTGACGCTGTAGCCTAGCAGGCCCGACCCTGACGCTGGCGCTGCTCACAGCGGCGCTGTTCACGCTCGCGAGCCCGCTCTTCGCGTTCGCGTCTGGCCCGGGTCTCCTCGTCTGAGGTCGTGACCGCATCGACGCCGGCGCCGACGACGGCCCCCGTGGCCTGGGCGGCCCCGCCGACGATCGCTCCGGCGGTACCCACGACGGCGCCCACGAGACAGCCCTGAAGCATCAGGCTGACGCCCAGGATGGCGACGATCGTCGCGCCGGATTTGATGGTCTTGATCATGACGCCTTCTCCCTGTGATGCAGGGTTAACCGGCAATGGTGAATGCAGTCTGACCGCCGTCATGGCGAAATCGGGCCGGAGACGGCTGGTGGGCGGCGAGGGGTTCGAACCCCCGACCCCCTCGGTGTAAACGAGGTGCTCTGACCAGCTGAGCTAGCCGCCCGATCC
>VFBG01000004.1:44802-46840 GCA_006515835.1 bacterium
TCAGCCGGAAGCCGACGATCGGTCCGCCGCCTTCGATCGAGCCGCCGTTGAGCGTGAAGTCCGGACCACCCGAGCGGAAGCGGGCGATGGTTTCGCCCGGATCGACCGAGATGTTCTGGCGCCAGCCGACGCGAAGCTCGGGACGGAGCCAGTTGTCTTCACCCATCGACATGCCGACGTTGATCGCCGCCGTCGCCGAGAACAGGTGACCGTCCCGGTCGTCGATCTCAAGGTCGAAGCCGTCACCGCCGCCGGTTTCGACGTGGCCCTCTTCGCTCAGAGAGAAGAACTCGGCATAGGCCTCGGGGCGGACGCTGAAGCGTCCAAAGTCGCGCTCGTACGAGACGCCGCCCGCGGCCGCGAGGGAGAAGCCCGACCAGTCCGACTGGTTGGACAGGTTCAGCCCGGCCCCGACAAAGCGGCGCTCGGATTCGAAGGTTGCATAGCCGGCAGCGGCCCGCGCCCATGTGGTCCAGTACTGGCCCTGGGCGCGCCAGTAGAGACCCAGTTCCAGCAAGCTGGCCGTCAGGACTTCTTCGGCCGCCGACTCGGGATCCTCCAGGTCGGACGAAGTGAAGGCCACCGAAAGACCGACCGCACCGAGGCCCGAGCCGCGCTCGATGCCGCCGGCGACTCCAAACCCTTCCGAACGGAAGCCGTAGGTGTCGGTCTTGTCCTTGTCGGCGTAGAAATTGATCTCCTGCACCCAGGCGCTGGTTTCGCCTGGCGCTGCGGAGGCGTTGCGGCCTGTCAGCGCGCGGGTAACCGCGTCGACGCCCGACGACAGGGAGAGCAATGGCCCGCCCGCATGGTCGGGCAGCAGCTGCTCATACAGGTTGATGAAGTCCTCGCGCCCGGTCTGGGCGAGGAAGGCGTTGCGGACATCTGCTGCCCCGGCACCGCCAATGGCCGAATAGAAGGAATCGTACAGGGCAGCCTCGACCGGGATGAAGTCAGCTTCCGCGGCGGTGCGGCGGCGCACATCCACGAAGACCTGACCCGCCGGTACATCGGCGCCGGCATCGACCATGTACAGATAGGGCGAGTTCCCCTCGATCGAAGCCAGGTCGATGGCGCCGTAGTTCAAGGTCGCGGCGTCGATCAGGGTGAAGCGCTGCGGCGCTGCAAGCAGCGACGTGAAGCGGACGCCGAGACCGGCCCCGTTCGCCAGGGTCGCAGTCCCGGCCACGTTGAAGCCACCCGAGGCGCTGTTCGCGGGGTCAATCGTGATGATGAGGTTTCCGTCCGCACCGACGTTGAGCGTGGTCACGTCAAGCGGAGCGGTGTGCCGGGCGTCGAGGATGCCGTTGCTCACGTTGATGGTCAGGTCGCCACCCACGTCTGACAAGGCGCTTCGGACAATCGCGCCGCCAGTTATCGAAAGCGTATCGGCACCCAGTCCGAAATCGATGTCGCCGAAGACGACGCCGTTGCGAATGTCGACCGTGTCGGCACCGGTGCCGAGCAGGATGTCGCCGACAATGATCGGCTCAACACTGTCCGGCACGCCATCGCCATCGGTGTCGGGATCCTGAGCGTTGGGAGTGGCGGAGACGCCCATCTGGACCACCGAAACGCCGGTCGTATTGGCGGCGACGTTGATGGCGGTCGTGGAACCCGTGACCGGATCGCCGGCCGCATTCGGATTGAGGGTCGCCTGCAGGGAGCGGGTGTTGGTGATCGAGACCAGGGTGCCGCTGAGGTCGTTGATGGCGGTCACGGTTGCAGCACCGCCGCCCGACGAGGCGAGGATGGAGCCGTTGTTGGTGAAGCTCGGCAGTGAGGCGCCGGCGTCGATCTGGATGGCGACGGCATTGGCCGCGACTTCACTGGCGACGCCGCCGGTGATGGTGCCGAGGTTGATGAAGCGCGGCGTCGAGGCTCCGACGCCGAAGCGATAGGCCGTGGCGCTGGCTCCGTTTCCAAGGGCGGCGACGGTGCCCTGGTTGCGCACGCCGCCCGCAATGGTCACGGACTGACCGGCGTTGCCGCCGAACACGATCGCATTGGCTGCGATGCCTTGATAGACTCCCTGGCC
>VFBG01000303.1 GCA_006515835.1 bacterium
CCTTCGCCCTCCAATCCGGCAGCCCCGCCCTCGGCGCCGGCAATCCCAGCGACCCAGCGTTCGGCACCTTGCCGACCACCGACCAGCGCGGCGCCGACCGGTTCACCGCCGGCAGCATCGACAGCGGCGCTTACCAGCACCACTTCACGTACACGGCCCCGGCCAGCCAGCCGACCGTGTCCGCCGGTCAGTCCGCCGCCTTCAACCTCGGTTCGTTCAGCTACACGGGCGCTGCCCTCGACGTCTGGCAGGCGACCGTCGACTGGGGCGACGGCTCGGCCGACACCGTATTCACCACCCTGAGCGAGGGCAGCCTCGGCACGCAGGACCATACCTACACCACGGCGGGCAACTTCGCTATTACGGTGACGTTGCAGGCGACCGACGGCGCCGACTACCCGCGGTTCGCGGCCGGCAGCGCCACCGTCAACACCGCCGTGGCCATCACCGGCCCCAGCACCCTGCCCGACGGCGTCGTCGGCAGCAGCTACGCCGGGGCGACCTTCACCGCCAGCGGCGGCAGCGGCGCCTACACCTTCACGGCCACCGGCAACCTGGCGGGTCTGGCGGTCAGTACCCTGGGCGTGCTCAGCGGCACGCCCACCACCGCAGGGTCCTTCGTCATTACGGTGACCGCCACCGACAGCAACGGCGGCACCGACAGCGAAAGCTACGTCCTGGTCGTCGAGTCGGCGGTGGCGATCACCACCGCCAGCTTGCCCGCCCCCACCGTGGGCAGCGTCTACCTGCAGCTGCTCGCCGCCAGCGGCGGCAGCGGCAGCTACACCTTCAGCGCGACCGGCACGCTGCCTCCCGGACTGACGCTCAGCAGGTCAATCCGCCGAGTGCCCCGACCAGCCCGGTCGCCCAGCTGCAGGCCGACCCGCTCCTGCCGGGCAAGCAAATGCTGGTCATCACCGGCACCGACGGCGACGACGTTTTCACCGTCAAGCCGTTCGGGACTTCCCAGACCAGGTTCCTGGTGACGATCAACAACACCGGGCCTTCCCTGCTGTTCGAGAACGTCACCGGCCGGATTCAGGTCTTCGGCCTCGGCGGCGACGACGTCATTACGCTGACCTCCACCGTCAAGAAGCAAACCGTCCTCGACGGCGGCGCTGGCAGCGATTTCATCACCGGCGGCGGCGGCAGCGACAGCATCACCGGCGGCGCGGACGACGATACGCTCAGCGGCGGCGGCGGCACGGACCGCCTGGTCGAAACCGCCGACACCGACTTCACGCTGACCAACACCAGCTTGACGGGCAACGGCAACGATACGCTCAGCGGCATCGAGACCGCCACGCTCACCGGCGGCGGCGACGACAACGTCATCGGCGCGGCGGCCTTCACCCTGGGCAACGTCATCCTCGATGGCGGCGCTGGCAACGACACGCTGATCGGCGGCCTGCGCAACGATACGCTCCTGGGCGGAGACGGCGACGACAGGCTGACCGGCAATAAGGGCAACGACAACTTGCAAGGCGGCGCGGATCAGGACACGCTGCTCGAAACGGGCAACGTCAACTTCGCGCTCAGCAATGTCAAACTGACCGGCCTGGGCACGGACGTGCTCAGCGGCCTGGAAAACGCCCAGCTGACCGGCGGCGCCTCGTCCAACGTCTTCGTTCTCAACGGCTGGACCGGCACGGCAGCC
>VFBG01000304.1:0-1585 GCA_006515835.1 bacterium
GGCGGCTTACGATGCCCTGAAAGGTTCGCTCGGCACGATCTCGGCCGAAAGCGTGCAGCTGCCCGACGGCGTCAAGCGGTCAGCGCTGGCCATCGAGGCGTTTCACAAGGCGTCGCTAGTCCACGACGACATCGAGGACGACGATACGTATCGCTATGGCCAGGAGACGCTGCACCGGCAATACGGCGTCGGGCCGGCGATCAATATCGGCGACTACCTGATCGGCCTGGGCTATCGGCTGGTCGGCCGGGAGCGCAAGGAACTGGGCGGCGACTGCACAGCCGACATCCTCAACCGCATGGCGGAAGCGCACATCAAGCTGTCCGAAGGCCAGGGCGCGGAACTGCTCTGGCGCGACGCCGCCGACAAGACGCTGACGCCGCTGGATGCCCTGAAAATCTACGCGCTGAAGACCGCGCCGGCCTTTGAAGCCGCTCTCTACTCCGGCATCCGTCTGGCGGGACCGGCCGACGCCTACGAGAAGATGATCGCCGAGTTCAGCAAGTCGCTGGGCGTGGCGTTCCAGATCCTCAACGACTTGAAGGACTGGGAAGGCGACAGCGACAACAAGCTGCTGGCCGGGCAGGACGTGCTCGGCGCCCGGCCGACCCTGTTGCTGGCCCTGGCGCTGGAAGGTCTGAGCGGGCCGGACCGCGCCGACCTGCTGACGCTGCTGCATCCGACCGCCCTGGCGATGCCGCCCGTGAGCCTGGACCGCATCCGCGGGCTGTTCGACCGGGCCAGCGTCTTCGCCAAGGCGGAAAAGCTGGTGGACAAGTACCGGGCCAAGGCGGAAGCCGTGGCCGACGAAACCGAGCCTACCGAGCTGCGCGAATTGCTCTACTTCCTGGGGTGGACACGGTGCTGGATCGCCAGACTGCCCAGCCGGAACCGGACCTGCACCCGTTGCCGTTGTTGCAGATTTCCAAGCCATGAGCGACCAGGCGCCGCAATCCGGACTCGATCTGCCGACGCTCTACGGTCTGTTCCCCACGGCCGACGATGCTCCCGAGTACCAGTTCGTGCCCGGCGCGGCGGTGCCGTCGCCCTATCACGGCTTGCTCGTCCACGACTATCACATGACCGTGACCATGGAAGCCTTCTACGGCGACCTGGTGGATGTGCGCGTCCTGGCCAAACGGCAGTCGCCGGAGGATTATGCCCGCAAGATCCTGCTGTCCCTCCAGAAGACCGGCCGCGTGGTGCAGTTCGGGATCGTGCGGGTGGTGCTGAAGTATTGCAGCCCGGCGGTCCAGCAAGAAATTTTGGCGGAGCAGACGCCGCTGGGCCGCATCCTGATAAAACATGCCGTGCTGCGGCGCATCGAGCCAACGGCCTACTTGCGGATCGTACCCAGCCCCGCGATGATGGGCTGGTTCGGTTTGAGTGCGCCGACGCCGACCTACGGGCGGCTGGCCTACATTCATTGCGACCATCAGCCGGCGGTGGAACTGCTGGAGATTGCCGCGCCGGCGACATGACAACTTGCTCGGCGGGCGCACCGGTTCGGCCGTAGGGTGGGTCGAGCGTACTCGCGAAGACCCACCAAAAGCTGTTGAGACTTGCGGCGCGACGGTGGGTCTTC
>VFBG01000304.1:1616-3311 GCA_006515835.1 bacterium
ACTTGCGGCGCGACGGTGGGTCTTCGCGAGTACGCTCGACCCACCCTACGGGCGCGTCGCCCGGAGAACCTTCCAGGGAGGAACATCATGAGAGCACTGCCGTTCGCCTGCTTCGTCCTGGCCTTTTCCCTGACGGGCTGCTTTGAAGGCACCAAGCCGGAGCCGTTGGCCCGCGCCGGCCGCACCGTCGAGATCGCGACCAACCCGGTGACCAAGCCCGAAATCATCATCGAGCCGCCTCCGGTGGTCGAAGACGAGAAGGTGCCCATCCCCGAACCGCTGACGGTCAAGCCGGAGCCGAGGCCGTCGCTGTACGAACGGCTGGGGAAGGAGCCGGCCATCGCCAAGGTGATCGACGACCTGGTGGAAATCGTCGCGGCCGACGAGAACATTCGGGAGAAGCACCGCAAGCACTTCATGGAAGGCGACGTGTCCCTGCTGAAACGGAAGATGGTCGATCAGCTCGGCGAAGCCACGGGCGGGCCGCAAAAGTACACCGGCAAGAACATGAAGGACGCCCACAAGGGCATGGAAATCACCAACAAGGACTTCGACGCCCTCGCGGCCGACGTCATCAAGTCCAGATGCTCGGCGGCATGCGCAAGGACGTGGTCGAGAAGGAAGATTAGCAACTACCGGAAAACCGTAGGGTCCGCTGTGCGGACCAATCGCCGTGCCGGATAGTTTACGGGTCACGGTCCGCACAGCGGACCCTACGGCTGGTTGCCAGGCTCTCGCGGCTGCCAGACTCGTTGTCGATTGGAGATCATTGTGTCGGATTCCCTCCCGCCTCCCGCTCCGGACGATGCCCCGATTCCGCCTCCCGCCGAAGGCGCTCCGGACGCAGCGCCGGCGGCCAGCACGCCGGCCGGTCCCCCGCCGCCGCAGAAGCTGACCACGACGCACTGGCTGATCCTGGCGATGGCCTCCATCGGCTTCGCCTTCGACATCTACGAACTGCTGATGCTGCCCCTGGTCGTCCGGCCGGCGCTGCTGGAGCTGGTCGGGGCCACGCCGGGTTCGCCCGAGTTCCAGATGTGCGAGTTCGTGGCCGCCGTCGCCTGGCTGGCCGAGCTGTTTCCCAATCCCGAACAGCGCGAGAAGACCCTGGGCTATTCCCAGGCATTCTCCTCGGTCGGCGGGCTGCTGGTGGCTATCGTCAACGGCGCACTCATCGCCAGCGCCGCCAGTTTCCCGGCCATCGTCGTGCCCGAGTTTCTTACGGGCCTGATCGGCAGCATCGGCCCGGCGCACCAGCACGAAGCCTGGCGTTACACGCTGATGTCCGGGCTGATTCCAGCGCTGCCGCTCATCATCATCAGGCCATTCCTGCCGGAAAGCCCCGTCTGGGCGGAGAAGAAGCGAGCAGGCACGCTGAAGCGGCCGAGCATCGCCGCGCTGTTCTCGCCCGAATTCCGCCGCACGACCATCGTCACCACGGTGATGTTCGCGTGCAGCTACGGGGCGGCGTTCGGGGCCATTCAGATGATCCCGCAGATCGTGACCGGCCTGGCCGATGTGCAGGAAGCGGTCAAGGACAAGCCGGTCCCACAGCAGCGCCGCTACGAACAGACCATCGCCTCGGAATACGTCAAGCTACAGGAGATCGGCGGCCTGGCCGGCCGCTTCCTGCTGGCGCTGCTGGCGGTCCGCATCCTCAGCCGCCGGAAGTTGCTGCGCGTCTTCCAGGTTCCC
>VFBG01000305.1 GCA_006515835.1 bacterium
TCGGCGCTGGTCGAGAAGGGCGAGTACCGGCACTTCATGGAGAAGGAAATCCATGAACAGCCCGACAGCGTGCAGCACACCCTGTCGGAATACCTCGACTTCGTGAACGGCCGGGCCAAGACCCCGGTGGTGGATTTCGCGGCCGTGGACCGTATCCAGATCATCGCCTGCGGCACCGCCTTCTACGCCGGTCAGATCGGCCGTTATGCCTTCGAGAAGCTGGCCGGCCTGCCCTGCGACGTCGAGATCGCGTCGGAGTTCCGCTATCGCTCGCCTGCCGTGACCAAGGGCACTCTGGCCGTCGCCGTCAGCCAGTCGGGCGAGACCGCCGACACCCTGGCCGGCCTGACCTGGTGCAAGGCCAAAGGCTTGCAGACCGCCGCCCTCGTCAACGTCCACTCATCGTCCATGGCGCGCGAGGCCCAACACCTGTTCCCGACCCATGCAGGCCCTGAAATCGGTGTCGCCTCGACCAAGGCCTTCACCGCCCAGGTCGCAGCCCTGCTGGCTCTGGCGGTCGCGGGGTTCAGCGCGGCGTGATCGGTGCGGCGAAAGAGGCCGAACTGGTCAAGGCCCTGTTCGAGGCCCCGCGCCTGATCGCCGAGGCCCTGACGATGGACGCCGAGCTCAAGGCCGTCGCCCATGACATCTCCAAGGCGACGGACGTCATCTTCCTCGGCCGGGGGGCGATGTTCCCGCTGGCGATGGAGAGCGCGCTGAAGCTGAAGGAGATCAGCTATATCCACGCGGAAGGGTACGCCGCCGGCGAGCTGAAGCACGGGCCGATCGCCCTGGTGGACGAATACACCCCGACCGTGGCCCTGGCTCCGCTGGACGAGGTGTTCGAGAAGACGGCCTCCAACCTTCAGGAAGTCGCCGCGCGCGGCGGGCCGGTGATCATGATCGCCCCGGCCAGGGCTCCCGACCCGCACGGCGCCGGCATCCGACGCGTCGCCGCGCCGGACTGCCATCCCCTGATCGCGCCGCTGGTCTATGCGGTGCCGATGCAGCTGCTGGCCTATTACACCGCCGTCCAGAAGGGCACGGACGTGGACCAACCGAGGAACCTCGCCAAGTCCGTGACGGTGGAGTGATGCGAAATCGATGCACAGCCTGATAACGATTATGCGTTATGCTCAGCATACGAATCGATGTCTGGGCGGGCAATGTTTCAGCGACTTGAACTGCTAGAGCGTGCAAGAGAGACTGGTATTCTAGTAGCTGCTTATTTGGGGATTCCCGGTGCCTTTTGGAGCGTAATCGGAATGGTCGTCTGGATTTTCAGACATCAATGAATTGCCGCATCGCGAGCGGCCGCATTTCC
>VFBG01000170.1:0-8539 GCA_006515835.1 bacterium
CTCCGCCTCGGCGGCCCTGACGGCCCTGATGAACGGGATCGTCCAGAGCTTCCTGCTGGAATCGCCCGAGACCCTGACCGGTCTGGGCATGGACAAGGGGCCGATGGCGGCGATGAAGTCGCGCCTCGACGACCGCTCACAGGCAAAGATCGATGCTGACCGCGTCGTCTTCCGCCGTCAGATGGACCAGCTCAAGGCCATCGACCGCGCCGCCCTGCCGGCGACCGAAGGCGTCTATCATGACGCCCTGAGCTTCTTCGGCGAAACCCAGATCATGGGCGAGCGCTTTGCCTACGGTGGCGGTGGTTTCGGCCCGGCCCCCTACACCATCTCCCAGTTGACCGGCTCCTATCAGGGTCTGCCCGACTTCCTGGATACCCAGCATGCGATCGAGACCGCCGAAGACGCCGAGGCCTATCTGGCCCGCGTCGCCGCCTTCCCGACCGCGCTGGATCAGGAAACCGCGCGGATGCAGGCCGATTTCGCGGCCGGCGCCGTGCCGCCGGACTTCGTCATCGACAAGACCCTGCTCCAGCTCGCCAACCTCTATGACACCCCGGCGGGACAGTCGGTCCTGACCACCTCCATCGTCCGTCGGGCGGGCGAGAAGAACCTGGCAGGGGACTGGGGCACCCGCGCCCAGCGGATCGTCGAGGGCGAGGTCTATCCGGCCTTGCGTCGTCAGGCAGAGGCCATGCGCGCCCGACGCGCTGACGCCACCCACGACGCCGGCGTCTGGCGGCTGCCGGACGGCGAGGCCTACTATGACTGGGGCATCCGCAGCTACACCACCTCGACCCTGTCGGGCGCCGAGATCCATGCTCTGGGTCTTCAACAGGTGGCCGAACTTTCCGCCCGCGCTGATGGGCTGCTCAAGGCCCAGGGCCTGAGCCAGGGGACGGTTGGCGAACGCATCTCCGCACTCGGCAAGGATCCGTCGCAACTCTATCCGAACACCGACGCCGGCAAGGAACAGCTGCTGGCCGACCTCAACGCCCAGATGGCCGAAATGGCGACACGGCTGCCGCAGTATTTCGGCCGCATCCCGGTCGCGCCGGTCGAAATCCGGCGGGTGCCGACCTTCATCGAGGCGGGCGCGCCTGGCGGCTACTACAACTCGCCGGCGCTCGACGGTTCGCGTCCGGGTGCCTACTACATCAACCTGCGCGACACCTCGGAGTGGCCGCGCATGCAGCTGCCGACCCTGACCTATCACGAGGCCTCGCCTGGCCATCACCACCAGATCGCCTTGCAGCAGGAACAGCCGGGCCGGCCCCTGCTGATGCAGGTCCTCGGCTTCTCGGCCTATTCGGAAGGCTGGGCCCTGTATTCGGAGCAGCTGGCCGACGAGATGGGTGTCTATGAGGGCAATCCGATCGGCCAGATCGGCTATCTGCAGTCGCTTCTCTTCCGCGCCACCCGCCTGGTCGCCGATTCCGGCCTGCACTACAAGCGCTGGAGCCGTGAACAGACCATCCGCTACATGGTCGAGACCCTGGGTGATTCCGAAACCGCGGTCACCACGGAGGTCGAACGCTACTGCGTCTGGCCCGGCCAGGCCTCCAGCTACAAGGTCGGCCACAACAAATGGGTCGAGCTTCGCGCCCGGGCCCAGGCGGCCCTCGGCAACCGGTTCGACATTAAGGCCTTCCATGACGCCGGCATGAATGCGGGCGGCGTGCCGCTGACAGTGCTGGACAAGATCATGACCGACTGGATCGCGGCCCAGCGGACCTGAGACGGAACCCGGTCCTCCGTTCCCCCCGCCGGGCCGGAGGACCGACTTCGCAGCCAGAGGACTCTTCATGATCGACCGCCGCCGCCTGATGCTGTCCTCCGCGGGCCTGGGCCTGATCGCGGCGCTCCCCGCCGCCGCCCGGACATCAGCGTCCGAGGACGCCCGGCTGGATACGCTGCTGCAAGCCCAGTTCGACGATGCGCTCGATCGGGCGCCGGAAGATTCGACCTCTCTCGGCCTCGACATAGGCGCGCGGGCCGGCCATCGGAGCCGCCTCGACGACCGCTCCGTCGCCGCCTTCGAGGCCGAGGTCCCGCGCAACCGCGAGCGGCTCGACCGGCTCAGGGAGATCAATGCCGCGGAGCTCTCGCCAAACGGGCGGCTGAGCTACGATATCGCCCTGTTCCAGCGCGAGTTGGCCGTCGGCTATGCCCGCTTCCCCTGGCACACGCCGGATGGCTGGAAGCAGACGCCCTATGGCGTGTCCCAGCTGGGCGGCGCCTATGCGACCGTGCCGGACTTCCTCGACAGCACCCATCCGATCGAGACCCTCGACGATGTTGAGGGCTTTCTGAACCGGCTCGACACCTTCCCGACCGCGCTCGATCAGGACACGGAACGGATGCTGGCGAATGCGGAGATGGGCGTGATCGCGCCTGACTTTGTGCTCGACAAGACCCGACTGCAGCTGATCGCCCTGCGCGATCAACCGGGCGAGCAACAGGCGATGATCCAGTCGCTGGTGCGGCGATCCGCCGAGAAGCGCTTGCCGAATTTTGGCCCGGGCGCCGCACGGATTTTCGACGGCAGGGTGCGGGATGCGCTGACCCGCCAGATCGCGGCCGTCGAGGCCCTGCGGCTTCGGTCCAGTCATCAGGCCGGCGTCCTTCGCGTGCCGGACGGTGAGGCCTATTACGCGCTCAACCTGCGAAACTTCACCACCACCGACTATTCGCCCGCCGACATCCACCGCATCGGTCTCGAACAGGTCGCCGACCTGCAAAACCAGATCGACGGCCTGCTGAAGGGCGAGGGCTATACGCAAGGGACGGTCGCCGAACGGCTGGCCGGGCTGCGCACCGAGGCGCGCTTCCGCTTCGCCAATACGGACGCCGGACGCGAGGAGCTGCTTGCCTTTGTGAACGCCGAGATGGCCAGCATCCGCGCCCGCATGCCCGAGGTCTTCCCGCGCATTCCGCGCAACGACTTCCTCGTCCGCCGGGTTCCTCCGGCCATCGAGGCCGGGGCACCCGGCGGCTACGCCCAGGGCGGCAGTCTGGATGGGTCGCGGCCCGGCATCTACTACATCAACCTGCGCGACACGGCGGAGTGGCCGCGCTGGACCCTGAAGACCCTGACCTATCACGAGGCAGCACCCGGCCATCTGTTCCAGGGCGCACTGGCGCGCGAGGCGGGCGAACTGCCGATCTACCGGCGGGTCGGCGGCTTCTCCGCCTACAGCGAGGGATGGGGCCTGTATTCAGAGCGGCTGGCAGACGAGCTGGGTGTCTACGACGACGATCCGTTCGGCCGCATCGGCTATCTGGAGAGCTTCCTGTTCCGCGCCTGCCGGCTCGTCGTCGACACCGGCCTGCACGCGCAGGACTGGAGCCGCGAGCGGGCGATCCAGTATTTTACCGAGAACGGCGGGAGTCTGAAGGACCGGCCGGGCTTTGACCTGAAACGTTTCCACGCCGCGGTAATCGACGGCGGCAATATCCCCCTGACCATCCTCGAACGGCGCGTCCGTGCGGCGATGGCCTGACCAGTCTCCGGAGCCCGAGCATGATCGACCGCCGCCGCCTGATGCTTTCCTCCGCCGCCCTCGGCCTGATGGCGGCCCTGCCTGTCGCCGCCCAGACCCCGGCCATGTCGGGCGCCGACGCGCGGCTCGACGCCATGCTGACGCGTTGGTTTGAGGAGAATGTCGACCTGTCGCCGGAGTATGCGACCAACCTCGGCCTCGACCGGGGGGCGCGCGCCGCGCTGTCGGGTCAGCTGCGTCAGGCCGGGATCGCGGATGCCGAGGCCGACCGCGTTCGCGCCCGCGCCCGCTGGGCCGAGATACAGACCGTGTCGGACGAGGGACTGTCGGATCAGGCCAGGGTCTCGCTGGCCGTCTACCGCTTCACCGCGGAAGGCGCGGCCCTTGCGGCGGACATCCCCTATGGCGGGGGTGGCCCCTATGTGGTGACGCAGCGCTCGGGGGCCTATTTCTCCGTCCCGGACTTTATGGCCAACCAGCATCGTCTTGAGACCGAGGCCGACGCGGAGGCATTTATCTCGCGGCTGTCGGCATTTGCCCGCCTGCTGGATCAGGAAAGCGAGCGGATCGCGGCCGACGCCGCGCTCGGCGTCATGCTGCCGTCCTTCCTTATGGACAAGACCCTGACCCAGCTGCGGACCCTGCGCGACACGCCGGCTTATGACATGGCCATGCTTCAGGCGCTGATCCGCAAGACGGACGAGCGGAACATGGGCGGCGACTGGGGCGCCCAGGCCGCCAGTGTGATCGACAGCGAGATCAAGCCAGCCCTGACCCGCCAGATCGCCGTCTTTGAGGCCCAGCGACCGAATGCGACCGAAGACGCGGGGGCCTGGAAACTGCCGCAGGGCGACAAGGCCTATGCCCTGGCCCTGCGCGCCTTCACCACCACCGACTACAGCGCCCAGGACATCCACGACATCGGCCTGCAGCAGGTCGCCGGCATCCAGGCCGAGATCGATACGATCCTGAAGGGGATGGGCATGACCGAGGGATCGGTCGGCGCGCGGATCAAGACCCTCAGTGAGGACCCGCAGCACCTGTGGCCCAACAACGACGAGGCCAAGGTCGAGCTCATTGAATCGCTGAACCGGCAGATGGCCGCGTTGGAGCCCATGCTGCCGCGGGTGTTCAACACCCTGCCGGGCGCGAAGGTCGAGATCCGCCGCGTGCCGCCTTCGATCGAGCTGGGCGCGCCGGGCGGCTACTACCAGGCCGCCTCGCTGGATGGGACGCGGCCGGGCGCCTACTACATCAACCTGTCGAACACGGCGAATTGGCCCAAATGGGGTCTGCCGACCCTGACCTATCACGAGGCCTCGCCGGGCCACCATTTCCAGATCACCGTGGCGCGAGAGGCGGGCAGCCTGCCGATCTATCGCCGCGTCGCCGGCAACTCGGCCTTCAACGAGGGCTGGGCCCTCTATGCCGAGCGCGTCGCCGCCGACGATCTGGACGTCTATGCCGGCAACCCGCTGGGCCGGATCGGATACCTGCAGTCCTATCTGTTCCGCGCGGTGCGGCTGGTGGTCGATACCGGACTGCACCACAAGCGCTGGAGCCGTGACCAGGCCATTCGCTACATGATCGACGAATGCGGGGAACCGCCGGAGTCGGCCGAGAAGGAGATCGACCGCTACTGCGTCTCGATCGGCCAGGCCTGTTCCTACAAACTGGGCCAGACCGTGATCGCGCGGCTGCGGGCCGAGGCAGAGGCCCGTCCGGGCTTCGACCTGAAGGCCTTCCACGACCGGGTGCTGCTGAACGGCTCCGTGCCGCTGGCGGTGCTGGAAGGCCTTATGCAGGCCTGATCGCCCGCGCTTCCACGATCGTCGGATCGGCGTCGGCCTGGGCGGCCAGCCAGTCGCGGAAACGGGCGATCTTGGGCGAGCGCCGCCGGCCCTCTGGCCAGCTGATCGCCGAGCGCCGCCGCGACCTCGAGCACCTGATAGTCGGCGGTCAGTCGGCTCATGGGCTGGGTCCCGCCGCTGACGCCCGCGGCCGCGAACCAGGCGGCCCATTCCTTCTCCATGCCAATGCGCGGCGCGTCCAGAAGGTCGGCGGGCTCGACCAGTTTCAACCGCTCGGCCATGGCCGGGCTGCATACGGGCGTGAAGACGCTGGGCATCAGCAGCTGGCTCTCCATGCCCGGCCAGTCGCCGGAACCGGAGCGGATGCCGATGTCGAACCCCTCGCGCGACAGGTCCAGCAGGGTCGGATTGGTGTCGAGCCGCACCGCCAGGCCCGGGTTGGCGACCTGAAAACCGCCCAGCCGCGGCGCCAGCCATTGGGCGGCCAGGGAGGCGAGGGTGGTGATCGACAGGATGTGTTCGTCCGCCTCCGTCAGGTCGCTGACGGCCCGTCGGAGCAGGGTCATGGCTTCGGTCGCGGCGCGCGAAAGCCGCTCTCCGCCCTCGGTCGGTTGAACCTCGCGCGGCAGGCGGCGGAACAGGCTCTGTCCCAGGCGGCCCTCCAGCGCCTTGATCTGCCAACTGACCGCGGCTTGGGTCATCCCCAGTTCCTCGGCCGCCCGGGTGAAGCTCTTCAGACGTGCGGCGGCCTCGAACACCCGGATGGAGGCGAGGGGGATGCCAGCGAGGGGGTCAGCCATAAGGCGTCCTTGTGGTTTGCGCCGATCATCTGGTTTGTGGGGCCACCTCGTCAAGCCTAGATTTCGGACATCGCAACAACAACAGAGGAGGCCGTGATGGAAAACGTCCACGCTGCCCACAAGGAAGATTCATCGGGCTGGTTCGTCGCTGTTATAGGCTTGGCGGCTCGTCTCAAGCGCCAATCCAATGCCCGTTCGCGCGGTATGGTCGTGACGCCCTGGAGCGGACGGTCGCCTGCCGGCTGGTCCGCCTGAGCCATTACAGAAGCCGAGTCCAGGGAGGTCAGGATGGAAGAAGCGCATCACACCCATAAGGAAACCCCATGTGGTTGGGCTGAGGTCCTGAAAGACTGGCGCCTCAGCCGGACGCGTCAGCGCCTGCGCACCCCCTTGCGCATCGCTACGCCGACGCGTCGCTGAAGTTCCCGAAATCCGGTCCGTCGCAGGAGACCACCCTTCCCCCGCCCGTGACCGTCGGCCCCCCGGGTCGTGGCCCGAATTCCGGAGTCTCCTGGTCCCGGGGTTCGGGTCGAGCCGTGTCTGGCGACGGACGTTCCGACGCCCTAACGTTTCAGTTCTGAACCATCGGCAGGAGCGGGCCATGCAGATCGACAGACGCGGCGTTCTGGGCGGAGCGGCGGCCCTGGCCGTGACGCCTGCAGCCGCCTGGGCACCGTCACCGGACTATGCCGCCGCGGCCGCCTGGTCCGCCCAACGACGTGGCGTGTCCTTCCTCGTTATGCAGGGCGGACGTGTCCTGTTCGAGGACTATCCTCGCTCGGGTGCCGGCGACACCCATGAACTGGCCAGCGGAACCAAGAGCTTCAGCGGCGTGCTCGCCGCCGCCATGGTCCAGGACGGCCTGCTGACCCTGGATGAGGCCTGCGCCGACACCCTGACCGAATGGCGCGACGATCCGGTCAGGCGCAGGGCCACCATCCGCAGCCTGCTGAGCCTGTCTTCCGGCGTCGGCGGTGGTTCGATCGGACGGCCCGCAACCTATGCCGCCTCTGTGGCCCAACCCTTCGCCGGAGCGCCCGGTGTGTTCCGCTACGGTCCCGCTCCCTTTCAGGTGTTCGGCGAGATCGTCCGGCGCAAACTGGCGGCGGCGGGGCGTTCCGATGACGTTCTGGCCTTTCTGGATGAACGCCTGCTGCGCCCCGCCGGGGTGACGCACGGACCGTGGCGGCGGCAGGCTGGTCAGCCGAACATGCCGTCGGGCGCCCGGTTCGACGCCCGCAACTGGGCCCGCTTCGGCGCCTTCGTACAGGGCGGTTGCAAGGTCGATGGCCGGGCCATTGTCGATGCGGATGCGCTGGCGGACTGTTTTCGCCCGACGCCCTCCAATCCCGGTTACGGCCTGACCTGGTGGCTGCTGCGTCCGGGACTGGTACCGCCGAGCCCGCGCTCGCCGATTGATTCCTCCGCCACCGCCCTTGCGGGTCTGCCGGCGGTGAGCATGGCCGCCGGCGCAGGCGACCAGCGGCTGTACCTGATCCCGGACCGCGACCTGATCGTCGTGCGTCAGGCCGATGGCATTCTGGAGCGTCTCGCCGGGGGCCGCACGGATTGGTCCGACGCCACCTTCCTGCGGCTGATCCTCAACTGACGGTCCAGCCGTCCGCCTCGCGCAGGGTGTTGTGGATGGACGTGGCCGCCACGGCCGCCTCGGCCGAGGCCACGGCGATCTGGTTCAGTCCCCGCACGACGTCGCCGGCGGCGTAGAGGCCGGCGACGCTGGTCTGCTGCCGGGCGTCGACAAAGAGCCGCCCGTCTTCGCCTGTCTTCGCGTCGAGGCTGTCAGCCAGGTCGGCATTCGGCGAGGTCCCCAGCGCTGAATAGACCAGATCGAAACTGCGGAAGGTTCCACCCCAGTTCAGGGCCGTGACCCGGTCGCCTTCCAGCGTGACATTGTCGATCGGCGCCCGGATCAGTTCGATCCCCATCCGCGCCAGCTCGGTCTCATCGGTCAGAGCTGCTGCGGGGCCGGTGTGGATCAGGGTGACCCGGTCCGAATAGGTGCGCAGGAAGGCGGCCTCGCGGACGCCCTTGTCGTCGTCGCCGATAACCGCCACCGCCTTGTCGATCGCTTCATAGCCGTCGCAGATCGGGCAGATGCGGACCAGCGACCGTTCGATCGCCCGTTCCACGCCCGGCAGGTCCGGATGGTGGTCGATGACGCCGGTGGCCAGCAAGACCGCCCGCACCCGAACCTCGCGGTCGTTCATGCGGGCAACGAAACCGCCGCCGTCGCGGGTCAGGCCTTCCACCCGTCCTGACTCAATGACCGCCCCGTATTCGCGGGCCTGATCGGTCATCCGCTTCAGGATGGCGTCGCCGGTGATCCCCTCTGGAAAGCCTGGCATGTTGTGGCTGACCGGGATCCAGCAGGCGCGCGGCGCACCGCCGTCAGCCACCAGAACCC
>VFBG01000170.1:8568-11350 GCA_006515835.1 bacterium
CCCGCCGTCGGAACCGCGCCAGATAGGTCGCCGCCGTCAGCCCGGCCGGGCCGGCTCCGACAATCAGGACTTCGGGTGCGACTGCCATGGCGTCTCCTTCGCGGCTCTGCTCCAAGCGGTAGCCGCGGCTATCGGTTCCCGCCCTTTGCACCGGCCCGCATGCCCCGCTATACCGCCCGCCACACTCCCCATTCCCAATCAGAGGCGCGAAACCGCATGACCAGGATCAAGGTCGCCAATCCCATCGTGGACATCGACGGCGACGAGATGACCCGCATCATCTGGCAGTGGATCAAGGACAAGCTGGTCCACCCCTTCCTGGACGTCGAACTCGACTACTATGACCTGTCGATGGAGAACCGCGACGCCACCGACGACAAGGTGACGGTGGATGCGGCCCATGCGATCCAGAAGCATGGCGTCGGCGTGAAATGCGCCACCATCACCCCCGACGAGGCCCGCGTGGCCGAGTTTGGCCTGAAGAAGATGTGGAAGTCGCCCAACGGCACGATCCGCAACATCCTCGGCGGCGTCGTCTTCCGCGAGCCGATCATCTGCTCGAACGTGCCGCGTCTGGTGCCCGGCTGGACCCAGCCGATCGTGGTCGGCCGTCACGCATTCGGCGACCAGTACAAGGCCACCGACTTCCTCGTCCCCGGCCCCGGCAAGCTGATGATGACCTTCACCGGCGACGACGGGAAGGTCATCGAGCATGAGGTGTTCCAGTTCCCGTCGGCCGGCGTGGCCATGGGCATGTACAACCTCGATGACTCGATCACCGAGTTCGCCCGCGCCAGCTTCGCCTTCGGCCTGGGCCGCAATTTCCCGGTCTATCTGTCGACCAAGAACACCATCCTGAAAGCCTATGACGGCCGCTTCAAGGACATCTTCCAGGACGTGTTCGACAAGGAATTCGCAGACCAGTTCAAGGCCGCCGGCCTGACCTATGAGCACCGCCTGATCGACGACATGGTGGCCGCGGCCATCAAATGGTCGGGCGGCTTCGTCTGGGCCTGCAAGAACTACGACGGCGACGTCCAGTCCGATGTGGTGGCGCAGGGCTTTGGCTCGCTGGGCCTGATGACCTCGGTGCTGATGACGCCGGACGGCAAGATCCTCGAGTCGGAAGCGGCCCACGGCACCGTCACCCGCCACTATCGCCAGCACCAGAAGGGCGAGGCGACCTCGACCAACTCCATCGCCTCGATCTACGCCTGGACCCGCGGCTTCTCGCACCGCGCCAAGCTGGACGACAACGCAGAACTGGCGCGCTTCGCCGAGACCCTCGAGCGGGTCGTCGTCGAGACCGTCGAGGCCGGCTTCATGACCAAGGACCTGGCGCTTCTGGTCGGCGACCAGCAGGGCTGGCTGACCACCGAGGGCTTCCTCGACAAGGTCGCGGAGAACCTGACAGTCGCGATGAGCAAGTAGACGCTCCGCCACATCGCCAAATAAATAAGGCCCGCCGGATTCGCGTCCGGCGGGCCTTTCGTTTGAGCCGGGTCGCTGTTCGTGCATTGATGGTGGTTAACGAGAGGAAGACGGTCTTGAACGCGCCATCCGACGAGCCCCATCAGCCGGTCTGGGCCCGGAACCAGAACCGTCGGCGAGGCGGCGGAGGGCTGTTCGGCAAGCTGGTCGTCTTCACCGTGTTGATGGCGGTCTTCGCCTTCTTTGCCGCGCCTGCCGTGGCCTTCTTCGGTATCCGTTCGGCGGCCGAGGCCAGCGACGTCGCCGGACTTACGCGGCTGATCGACTATCCCGCGGTGCGCCAGTCCCTGAGGCCACAGCTTGACGGCAATCCGGCGGCGTCCGCCCCGGCGCCGTCCTTCCTCGAAGACCCCATCGGCGCCGTACGACGCCAGATCGAACAGGCGACAGCGCCCCGCACGCCGGACGCCGACGCCTATCTGACCCCCGCCGCCATTGCAGCCTTGACCCGGGGCGAGGGCCGATACGCCTCACAGCGGGTCGAGGATGGCCTGCCTTCGCCGGACAGTACGAACACCGGAGGTCCCCTGCCTAAGCCGGTCTATTGGGGCATGAATCGCGCCCGGATGAGCGTCGCTGACGAGGGCGGGTCCGAGACGGTCTTCACCTTCGAGCGCAAGGGCGCGTTCGAATGGAAACTGGTCCATGTCGGCCTGCCAGACGGCGTGGCCCCGGCACCGGTGCCGGTGACAGCGCCGCCGGTTCCGATGGTCGGCAAGAGCGGAGCGCGCGGCGGCTGAGGCGGCCCTCTTGGCGTCCCTGCACGACTCGGGCAACCGTTGCGGTAGGGAGGCGTTACGACGCCAGAGGGTTGCATGAAGAAGTCTTTGATCGTCGGCGTAGCCGCCGGAGCGCTGGTCCTGTTCGGGATCGCCTGGGCCGCCTCGCCCGTGCTTGCGGCGCAGGCCCTGATCCGCGCGGCCAAGGCTGGGGATGAGGCAAAGATCGAAAAACTGGTCGACTTTCCGTCCTTGCGGGAAAGCCTGAAGACCGAGCTCAACGCCGAACTGATGGCACGGATGAGCCGCGACCCCCGCGTGGTGGACAGCGGCCTCGGCGGTCTCGGCATGATGCTGGCACCCATGATCCTGTCCGGCGCGGTCGATGCGGTGGTGACGCCCCAGGTGGTCGCCCACATGGTCACTACGGCCGAGGCCCCGGATCCCACGCGCCGCCCCGCGCCCGAAGCGGCCGGTGACGAAGCCGACGGCAACGACATCCATCAGGCCTGGGGCTATCGCAGCCTCAATGAGTTCGCCGTCACCCTGACCGACCATGACCAGCCCGATGA
>VFBG01000171.1 GCA_006515835.1 bacterium
CGCGCCGACCCAGGTGGTGGTGGCGACCATCGTGTCGGAAGCCGACGACTACGCCCGCGACGTGGTCGAACGGCTGAAGGCCGCCGGCCTGCGCGCGGAGACCGACCTTCGCAACGAGAAGGTCGGCTACAAGGTGCGCGAACACTCGGTCGGCAAGGTCCCGGTTATCGCCGTGGTCGGCAAGAACGAGGCCGAAGCGGGCACGGTGGCGCTCCGCCGTCTGGGCTCGCAGGCGCAGGAGGTCGTGTCGCTGGACGAGGCGATCCGCATCCTGACGGAAGAAGCGACGCCGCCGGATCTGCGGCCGGCCTGATCGGTCTGCGAAAGAAAGAAGCCCGCCCCTGCGATTGCGGAGGCGGGCTTTTCAATGGGTGGAAAAGTGCCGGTTACAGCAGCCGTTTGCGCATCGCCTGCGACAGCATGTCAATCAGGGTCACGGCGACGACGACGACGACCACGATGGCCGAGACGTTTTGGAACTTGAAGGCGTTCATGGCGTCGAACAGCACCGCGCCGATGCCGCCGGCGCCGATCAGGCCCAGCACGGTGGCCGAGCGGCTGTTGGACTCGAAACGGTAGAGGGCGAAGGAGGTCCAGAGCGGCGCGACCTGCGGGATCACGCCCCAGACGATCTCGTGCAGCTTGGAGGCACCGGTGGCGCGCACGCCTTCGACCGGACCCTTGTCGATAGACTCGACGGCCTCCGAGAACAGTTTGGCCAGTACCCCGGCAGTGTTCAGGGCAATAGCCAGCACCCCGGCCAGCGGCCCGAGGCCGACGGCCACGACGAACAGCAGTCCGATGACCAGATCAGGAATCGAGCGCAACAGGTTCATCACCCAGCGCATCGGCGTGACGACCCAGAACGGGGCGATATTCCGGGCCGCAGCCAGACCCATCGGGATGGCGGCGAAGACGGCGATGAAGGTGCCCCAGAGGGCGATCTGCACCGTCTCCCACATCTTGGCGACGAACAGCTTCCAGTCGGTGAAATCGGGCCGGAGCAGGTCACGGGCGAAATTCTGGGTGTTCTCGTTGTTGCTGAACAGCTTGGTCACATTGCCCAGTTCGACCGGGGCGAAGCTGTAGATCAGCAGGGCGCCGACGCCGCCCCAGATCAGGATGTCGAGGGCCCAGGCCCCCGCCGACTTGGTCGGCGGATTGGGGATGGCCGTCGCGGCAGGCTTGGCGGCGGCGTCGGTCAAGGCTGGACCTCACGCAGGCTGCGCAGGCGCTGCAGCTCACGCTCGGCGGTCGCGGCCGCGGCGGTGTCGCCCTTGGCGCGCGCCTCGTTCAGCTGCTGGTCCGCGATCATCTCGCGGATGGGGTTCAGATAGCCGTCGTCGGCGGCGTTGAAGCGGGAGTACTCCAGCCCCGCCAGAACCTGACGCTGGCGCTCTGCCTCGACGGTGTCGCCCTGGCCGTAGGTCAGGAAGAAGCTGCGGATCTTCTCCTTCAGAACGGGATCGAGGTCCTCACGCACCAGAATGCCGCTCTCGGGGATCGGGGGCGACTGCCAGATCTCCTGAATCTGGGCGGCGATCCGCGGGTTCTGCTTGGTCATGAAGACGGTGTTGACCGTGTTCGAGGTCGCCACGTCGAGCTGGCCCGAGGCGATGCCGAAAGCATTGGACTGGTGGTTGGCCGAGCGGACGTTCTTGAAACACTGGGCCGGGACGATGTTGCGCGGGTTGAACAGGAAGGCCATGGGCGCCAGCGTGCCCGAGGTTGACTGGGCGTCGCCGATGCCGAAGTCGAAGCGTTTGCCGCAAGCGAGAACCTGTTCCAGCGTGATGCCGGAGCCGGCGCGGACGATCAGGGTCGAGCGGTAGCTGTCGAGACCCTCCTTGTTGACCGTACGGGCGATGACCTCGGCGTCGGCGCGGTTGATGGCCTCGACGGCGGGCTTGGCCGAGAACCAGGCGACCTGGGTCTGGTTGCCGCGCATGGCCTCGACCAGCACGGTGTAGTTCGAGCCGAAATAGGGCTTCACCTCGACGCCGATGGCTTTGGACATGTCGTCCAGCAGGGGCTGCCACAGCGGACCTGCCGAAGCCTGACCCTCTGCCGACAGGATGGAGAAGGTGATTTCGGTCGGCGCGGCGCCGGCCTTTTCATCGCCGCCGCCGCACGAGGCGACGCCGAGCGCGAGAACGGCGGCGAGGGCCAGCCGGCGGGTGAAGGATGGCAGGGTCATGCCTTGGCTTCCCAGAACGCGTCCTCGAATTCGGGACCGTAGATGTCGATCAGTTGCTTGGTGTCCAGGCCGGTGGACGGGCCGTCATAGACGATCTGGCCGGCCTTCAGGGCGATGACGCGGTCACAGTAGCGGATGGCGTAGTCGACCTGGTGCAGGGTGACGATGACGCCGAATCCGTCGCGCTTGTTCAGCTCGACCAGCAGTTCCATGACCTTGCGGGCCGAGACCGGGTCGAGCGAGGCGACGGGTTCGTCCGCAAGGATGGCCCTGGCGCCCTGGACCATGGCGCGGGCGATGGCGCCGCGCTGCTGCTGGCCGCCGGACAGGGTGTTGGCGCGCTGGGCGGCGTAGTCGGCCACGCCGACGCGGTGCAGGGCCGCCATGGCCTTGCGCTTGTCTTCCGAGGGCCAGGCTCCGAGCAGGCCCTTCCAGCCGGGAATGCGACCCAGCGCGCCCAGCATGACGTTGGAGAACAGCGACAGCCGGCCCACCAGATTGAACTGCTGGAAGATCATGCCCAGCTTCTGGCGCGCCGCCCGGGTCGCCCCGGTGGTGCGTCCGTTCTTCTGCACGACCTCGCCGAAGACGCTGATGGTTCCCTTGCCGGAATCAATGGTCTGAAGGCCCGTTATCGAGCGCAGCAGCGTCGATTTGCCCGAACCCGAGGGGCCGATGAGGGCGACCATTTCTCCGGCGGCGACCTCGACGGACACGCCGTTCAGGGCCTTTCGGGCGCCGAAAGTCTTGGACACGTCCCTGGCCGATACGACACTGGGCGCGACGGCGGCGGCAGCTGAGGTCATGGACACGCTGGAAGCGGTTAAAAGGGCGCGCCGCATCGCCTGATCAGGCCCGCGAGGCAAGTCTTAATGGCACGTCCCCGCCGATTTCGTCCAGCGTAACCGACCTCGGCCCGCCGTGAGCAGGGCATCAACCATCCCACGCCAGCCTGGCTGCTGAAGCGGTCGATTCCGCAATGACGACGCGGGTCGATCCGCACCCGGACAAATGCCGCGCAAACTCAAGGACCGCCTAGAAAAAACCGCTTTACATGACAGTCGCGTGACCCTACATCGCGGCTTCCGGCGGACCCCGTAGGTCTTCACGTTGCGCTGCTAACGCCGGCTGGGTTTAACAATTACAGGGGTTTACGTGAATTGCGCACGTATCCTGGTCCGCGAGCGGTCCCCTGAACGTCCCGTCGCACTCGTGCGACCGCGTTCGGTTTCCGTAGCGGCGCGCTGGTTCCAGGACAATCTGAAAGCCGACGTCTTCTATGCGGTGAAGGCCAATCCCTCGCGGTGGGTCATCGAGACCCTCGTGGAGGCTGGAGTCACCGGCTTTGACGTCGCCTCGCTCGCCGAGATCGAACTGGTCCGTTCGGTCAGCGCCGACGCGCGTCTGGCCTTCATGCACCCGGTCAAGAGCCGGGGCGCGATCACCAAGGCCTATTTCGAGCACGGCGTCCGCACCTTCTCGCTGGACAGCCATGACGAGCTGGCCAAGATCATCGACTCCACCGGCAACGCCACGGACCTGAACCTGCTGGTCCGGATGACGGTGTCGGCGGACGGCGCGGCCTATTCCCTGTCGGGCAAGTTCGGCGTCTCGCCGGACCAGGCCCCGTCCCTGCTTCTGGCCACCCGCCAGGCGGTCAAGGACGGCCTGATGGGCGTATGCTTCCATGTCGGTTCGCAGTGCATGAGGCCCTCCGCCTATGAGGCCGCCATGGCCCAGGTCGGCCGCGCCATCAGCCGCGCGGGCGTGTTCGTGGACATCGTCGATGTCGGCGGCGGCTTCCCCTCTGTCTATCCGGGCATGGTCCCGCCGGACATGCAGGAATATGCCGACGCCATCCATCGCGGCTTCAACGAGATGCCGGTGTCGGAAACGACCGAGCTGTGGTGCGAACCTGGCCGGGCGCTTGTGGCGGAATCGTCCTCGGTGCTTTGCCGGGTCGACCTGCGCAAGGGCGACGCCCTGTATCTGAACGACGGCTCCTACGGCTCGCTGTTCGACGCGACCCATTCGCGCTGGCCCTTCCCGACCAAGCTGGTTCGGGACGGCGCGAGCGCCAATGAGCTGAAGCCGTTCCGCTTCTACGGCCCGACCTGCGACTCCATCGACCATATGCCGGGGCCGTTCTGGCTTCCGGCCGATGTGCAGGAAGGCGACTTCATCGAGATCGGCATGCTGGGCGCCTATGGCGTGGCCATGTCGACCGGCTTCAACGGCTATGGCGAGCACGACATCGCCGGCGTCGAGGATGCCCCGATGGCCTCGCTCTACGGCCTGGCACCGCGCTCCATTCCCACCGTGCGCACCACGGCGGAAGAGACTGCGCGCAAGGTGGTTCGCCTGTCGCGTCCCAAGGGCAAGGCCGGCCAGCGGAAGAAGTCGCGGCGCTAAACCGTCGCTTTTGCGTTGTAATCAGCAGCGGCCCGTCGCTCCGTCCGGGCCGCTGTTTCTTTTGACGACGGGCGCTCAAATCAAAGGGAAACCCTTGCAATGAACGCTCCCGTTCAGACCAACCAGAAGGCCCAGCTGCTCCAGAACACCGTCGAGCACGTGGACATCACGTCCTTCGACGCCCGCCCGATCATCGACAGCATGCGCAAGATGTCGTTCTCGAGCCGCGA
>VFBG01000005.1:0-4571 GCA_006515835.1 bacterium
GCTTCCGCGTTCCGGCATCCGACGCCGCCCTGACCGAGGCCGTCCAGGTGACCAATGCCGCCCGACGCGAGGCTTATGCCCGCAGCGCCCAGGCCGCCGGCGACGGCGCGACGACCGAGGCTGCCGCGGCCCGCATGTTCCAGACGCAACTTCTGCCCCGTATCAGCACCGGCCAGTGGTACCGCAACGCCCAGGGCCAGTGGGTCCAGCGCTGACCGCGCGCCGGCGGCTGCTGAAATTCTTTTGGATCGCAGGCGTCGCCGCGGTCGCGACGGTCGCCGTCAGCTTGGCCTGGACTGCCATTGGCGGCGGACCACTGGGCCTGCATGGACTGATCGCGCTCTCGCTCGGCGTGATGGGTACGGTTGCGATGACCTGGGCCCTGATGGCGCTCGCCTTCAAGTCCAGCCGTGAAGGCTGGGACGACCGACCCGACGACCCCGACAAGCCTTGAGCCTCCGCGTCTCCCGCGCGATAGGTCGGAAATGACCGACGCCGCCAAGCCCTCCGACATCACCTACGCCGGCTTCGTCGCGCAGCATCCGCTGTCCGACGAACATGATGAGATGCTGTTCGTCATCATCCACCAGACCAAGGAACTGTGGCTCAAGCAGATCCTGCACGAGGTGACCCTGGCCCAGGCCCTCGTCCGCAGCGGAGATCTTGTACCCGCCTACAAATGTCTCGCCCGCGTCAGCCGGATCCAGGCGGTGATGACCATGAGTTGGGACATCCTCGCCACAATGACCCCCGCTGACTATCTGCGTTTCCGCGGGGTGCTGGGGTCCTCGTCCGGATTCCAGAGCGACCAGTTCCGGCGGTTCGAGTTTATGCTGGGGCTGAAGGACGATCGCTTCCTGCGCTTCCATGTCGAACGTCCGGCGGCCCATGCCGCGCTTCAGGCCGCCCTCGTCGCGCCGAGCCTTTACGACGACGCCCTGTCGCAGCTGGCCGTCGCGGGCCTGCCGATCCCGGCCGCGGTTCTGAACCGGGACGTCAGTCAGCCTTATGAGCCCTCCGAAGAGGTCGAGTCTGCCTGGCTGGAGGTCTATCGCGACACCGCCCGCTGGTGGCCCTTCTATCAGCTGGCCGAGAAGCTGGTCGATCTGGACGACGCCCTTCTGACCTGGCGACACAAGCACGTCGTGACGGTCGAGCGCATCATCGGCCGGCGGCGCGGTACCGGCGGCACCGAGGGCGTGGCCTACCTGACGGAAACCCTGCAACGCCGCTGTTTTCCCGAGCTCTGGTCGCTGCGCACGAAATTGTAGAACGGCGAAGCTGAAACCTTTTCAGGCCCGACAGCGCTTTCAGGTCTCCCCCCGGAAGCTGTGAAAGGCCTGCCCATGACCACCCCCAACGACCACGACATCCACGTTCTCAACAGTCTCATCGAGACCACGATCGACAGCGCCGACGGCTATCGCGAGGCCGCGAAGGAAACCGACAAGCCAGCCTACCGCTCGCTGTTCGAGGCGCGCAGCTTCGAGCGTCAGCAGGTGGCCGCCGATCTGCAGGGCACGGTCCGCAATCTGGGCGGCGAGCCCGAGGATGACGGCTCGATCCTGGCCAAGGCGCATCGCGCCTTTCTCGACGTGAAGCACGCCCTGCTCCGCGACGAACAGGCCGTGGTGAACTCGGTCGAGAACGGCGAGGACTTCATCAAGGGCAAGTTCGAAACCGCCCTGGAGGACTCCAAGGTCTCGGCCACCACACGTGAGACCATCCGCCGGGCCTGGACGACGGTGAAGGACGGGCACGACCAGATGCGCGATCTCAAGCACAGTCTGGAAGGGCAGAAGGACGCGGACGGGCGGCTGTATCCGAACTAGGTAGAAAAGGCCCCGGCGCAACCGCCGGGGCCTTTTTCATTATGCTTCGGTTTCGTCGGCCTTCTGGGCGGTGCCGGTTTCCGGGACCACGACGCCCTTGACCGGGCGGATCGTCTGCTTTTACGCAGGTAATAGAGCTTGGCGCGCCGGACGACGCCGCGGCGCTTGACCTCGATGGCGTCGATGTTCGGCGACAGGATCGGGAAGACCCGCTCCACGCCTTCGCCGAAGGAGATCTTCCGCACGGTGAAATTCTCGTTCACGCCGCCGCCGGCGCGGGCGATGCAGACGCCCTCGAAGGCCTGGATGCGTTCGCGCTCGCCTTCCTTGATCTTGACCATGACGCGCAGCGTGTCGCCCGGCTGGAAGTCGGGGATCGCGCGCTTGTCGATCAGGCGGGCTTTTTCTTCGGCTTCGATCGTCTGAAGGATGTTCATTCTATTCTCCTCGAGCTTTTGCGCTCTTTACCTGTGATTTGGCGGGCTCAAGTCCCGCATGGGTCTTGTCCGGAAAAGCCGCCCAGAGGTCTGGCCGTCGTTCCCGGGTCGTCACTCGCCGCTGCTCTTCGCGCCATGCGGCGACCTTTTTATGGTCTCCGGACAGCAGAACCTCGGGTATCTCCAGCCCCTCGAACGTCCGCGGTCGCGTGTACTGCGGGTGTTCCAGAAGGCCGTCCTCGAAGCTTTCCGAACTCAGGCTTTCGGCCTGGCCCAGCACTCCGGGGATCAGTCGTACGCACGCCTCGATGACCACCATGGCCGCCGCCTCGCCGCCGGCGAGCACCGCGTCCCCGACGGAGACCTCCTCGAACCCGCGCGCGTCGAGCACGCGCTGGTCCACCCCCTCGAACCGGCCGCACAGCACCGTAATGCCGTCCGCCCGCGCCCATTCCTTGACGCGCGCCTGGGTCAGGGGCCGACCCCGGGCGCTCATGTACAAAAGCGGCCGCCCCGGCGCGGATACGCTGTCCAGCGCCCGGGCCACCACGTCCGCTTTCAGCACGGCTCCCGGGCCGCCACCCGCGGGGGTGTCGTCCAGGAAGCCGCGCGTATCTGTGGAAAAGGCCCGAATGTCAACCGTATCAAGGCTCCAGAGCCCGCGCTCACGCCACGCCGTGCCGATCAGCGACACGCCGAGCGGGCCGGGGAACGCTTCCGGAAACATGGTCAGGACGGTGGCGGTGAAGGGCATGGGGTGTGGGGTGTGGGGGATGGGGGTCAGGTTCTAGGGCGTGGCGGCGGAGGAGGGAACTCCCCATACCCCACACCCCATCCCCCACACCCTAGCAAACCTGCCCCGCCGCCCATCCCGACGACCAGGCCCACTGGAAATTGTAGCCGCCGAGCCAGCCGGTGATGTCGGCGGCCTCGCCGATGACGTAGAGGCCGGGGACGGACGGGGCGGCCATGGTCTGCTGGTCCAGTTGGTCGGTGGCGACGCCGCCCAGGGTGACCTCGGCGGTGCGGTAGCCTTCGGAGCCGACGGGCTTGACGGTCCAGCCGTTCACGGCGGCGTCGAGGCGGCGCAGGGTCTTGTCACCGACCTCGGCCAGCTTGCCCTTGACGCCTTCGCGCTCGCAGACGCTTTCGGCGAGGCGGCGGGGGATCAGGTGGCCCAGCGCCGTGTGCACCATCTGCTTGCCGTTCTCCTCCTTGGCGGCCTTGAGGCGGGCGTAGAGGTCCTCGCCGGGGGCCATGGCGACGGTGATGGCCTCGCCCTCGCGCCAGTAGCTGGAAATCTGGAGGATGGCGGGGCCGCTCAGGCCGCGGTGGGTGAACAGCATGGCCTCGGCGAAGCTGGTGCCGCCCCCTTTCACCACGGCGTCGACGGCGACGCCGGCGAGGGGCGTCAGCGTCTCCAGCAGGCCGGCCTCGAAGGTCAGGGGGACCAGGGCCGGGCGGGTGTCGGTGACGCGCAGGCCGAACTGGCGGGCGGCGTCATAGGCCCAGCCAGTGGCCCCCATTTTCGGGATCGACTTGCCGCCGGTGGCCAGCACCAGCGACCGGCTGCGCACCACGGAGCCGTCCGACAGGGCGGCCTCATAGCCGTCGGCGACCCGGTCGACCCGCTCGACCGAGACGCCCAGCGACAGGACCACGCCCGCCGCCCGCATGTCGTCGGTCAGCATGCGGATGATCTGTTTGGCGCTGTCATCGCAGAACAGCTGGCCGAGGGTCTTTTCGTGCCAGGCGATGCCGGCGCGGTCGACGCGTTTGACGAAGTCGTGCTGGCTGAACCGCTTCAGGGCCGAGGTGGCGAACCGCGGGTTCTCGCCGAGGAAGTTCGCGGGGCCGGTCCCGGTGTTAGTGAAGTTGCAGCGCCCCCCGCCGGAGATGCGGATCTTCTCGCCCGGCGCCCGGGCGTGGTCGAGGATGCGCACGGAGCGCCCGCGCCGCCCGGCCTCGATGGCGCACATCATCCCGGCCGCGCCGGCGCCGACGATCAGGACATCGATAGTCTCAGGCTTCATGAGGGCGTCCTAACACCGACGCGCTCAAGCAGCGAGCGACCGCGTCGCGAGCGATAGCGCCCCCAACAGGCGGGGCGGGAGTACACTGTGAGGCGGAGAAAAAGTTGGGGCGGTTTCGGGCGTGGGTCCGGGCAGCGTCAATATGCTGGCGATCCGCGTCGGCCTGGGGCGGTCGGGCGGGGTTTCAGGGTGGCGATGTCAAAGACCGTTGAGGCGTGGCGGCCCTTTGCCCGCCTCGAGCCGCATTATACGCCGGTGCGGGGGATGGG
>VFBG01000005.1:4668-16056 GCA_006515835.1 bacterium
ATTCCGGGCGAGCGCAGCGAGACCCGGAACCCAGCGGCGCGCGATAGCGCGAACCTGTCGGGAGCGCGGTGTTTGCGGGCGAGGGCCTCTTGCGAACGCCGGTGTTTCGCCGCCGTCGCGGCGCCGCTGGGTTCCGGGTCTCCGAGCCGCTGCGCGCCTCTCCGCCCGGAATGACGATAGCGGTGGGGGGTAGTTCACACGAAAAGAACAAAAAGCGAACGTTCCGATTGACTCCGCCCCCTCCAATCGGCTGGATCACTCCGGGTCGGCGTTACAGAAAAAGGACACAGATCATGCCGGCCGAAGACCGTATCGCCGCCCGCCTGCTGGAGGCCCTGGCGGGGCTCGACCTGACCAGCGCCGACGGCCGCGCCGGCATCCACACCCTGCTGTCCGAGATCGAACGCGCCTGCCCCGGCGTCCTGCTGCAGCAGGCGGCGCGGATGGAGCTGCGGGCGATCGGCTGGCCGCGCTCAAGCAGCGAGGCCCCGCGGGCCGAGCGTTAGCGCCAATCAAAAATGGGACGGCGTAATCACGACCGCTACACGGCGGACGACTGGAGAGAGGCGGGCCCCACGGTCGGCGCCATCCTGGCCAACCGCTGGCTGGTCTATACCGAGTGCGACCTGTGCGAGCTGCGCATCCGCGCCGACCTGAAACGCATCGCCCGCGAACGCGGCCCGGGCTTCGTCCTGTGGGGCCGCGCCACGACCTGCCGGCGGATGGGCTGCCCGGGGCGGGTCACCTTCTGGGTGCGGCCGCATGGGGCGAGCGGGGATGTGGCGATGACTTGAGGGGGGGGGTTGGGTTGGCCGCGTCTGACCCATCGTGAACGTTCGGAAGGTGCGTACTTCGGCGCACGCATCGTCACCGCTAGCTCGATCCAATCTGATGCTTGCCGGCAGAGGTTGGCGACTTGCTCGCCGAGGCAATTTGCTTGGCCGGCAGCCGACCCTGTGCCTCGGCGCAGGAATTTCGGCCGGACGAGGCGATTTCGACCAGACGCCAGTGTCCGGTCTTATCCCGTACTACCTTATCCGAGCTTCGCGGTTGTCCGGATTCCCCGTCGTCCTACTTCTGTCAGGACGTTGACGTCCGGTTCAGGAGCGGACATATACGTCTTGTCGAACCGGACATTTGTGTCCGGTCGGCTGACCTTGAAGCCCTCAGTTCGGGAGCACATTGTCCCGGCCGATGAGGAGTGCCCCGATGAGCGAAGATACTACCACGATTGAAGAAGAAGTCACCCCGAGGCCCGCCGGGAAGGCGAAAGCGGCGCGGTCGTCCGAAGGAAAATGGGGCACCGAAGTCATGGCGCTCGGCTTCTGCGTGCTACCGTCTCTTATCTTTCGGGCTCAAGCGCGACTCGGCCTGAGTCCGACCCAACTGGCCGTTCTTCTCCAGTTGGCCGACTTCTGGTGGGATTCAGGGCGGAAGCCCTTTCCGAAGAAGGCCGATCTCGCCGTGCGTTTGAACCTGAGCGAACGCCAGGTCCAACGCCATATTGCGGACTTGGAAATGGCCGGGTTCGTCCGTCGGATCGAACGCACCTATGGGCGACGCGGCAAAATCTCGAATGAGTATGACTTGTCGGGGCTCGTCGCAAAGCTGGCGGCTTTGGAGCCCCAGTACCGTGAGGTCGCGGAGGAAGCGAAGGCTCGCAAGAAGGCAGTGTCGAAACCCGGCTACGATCCGAAACGGATCAAGGCCAAGGCGGGCACCTCGTGACTGCTCCCCTGAATAAGAAGGTGCTGTGCTTCATTGATGAGTATGGCTCCGCTGGCGACGCCGACTTTTCGCTAGGAGCTGTGGTGGTGCTCGCCCGCGATGCCGGGCGGATCGATCGCCGCTTCACCGATTTGCTCGAGCCCAACGCGAATGAAATCCACGCTGTGAACTTGGATGACGGCTACCTTCAGGGCCTTCTGGCCCGGTTCGGGGCTGAGGCTCCATCGGACCGGCTGGTGATGATCAACCAGAAAATTGGTGTCCGTGCCGGTTCGGCACCGGTGATCTACGCGCAGGCTGTCGTAGAGACCGTGAAAATCGGCCTGAAGCGGTTCCAGAAGGAAGTGCTCGGAAGAGAGACGATTGGGAACGTTGAGGTCATCGCTGATCACAACCACCATAACGACCACGCAGACTTTCGAAGGGAGATCGAGCGATCGCAGGTTCATGACGGCCGGTTCAAGGGCGTCAACCGCGTCGTGACACTGGACTCTGCGGCCTCACGGCTGCTGCAGTTGGCCGATGTGGTGGCGTACTCTCGCAAGTGGATCGATAATGGATCCTACGGTGCCAAGGGGCTGCGCGATCAGTTCGGAATCCAGACGCCGTAACGAAGAAGGGCCGCCCGAAGGCGGCCCTTAAACAAGAGGAAGTCTGTGGTCGGCAACCGCAGCTTTTGGCCTTGGGTAACCACGGCGCTTGCCAAACACGCGGCCGGACAAGTCGCCTGCAGGACTTCCTGCAAGACGCAAGATAGCGACGCGGCCCTAACAATTCAAGAAGGGCACGAGACATCAGTGTCCACTCGTTGGGACGAGGCCGCTTGAGCGGGACTTATCTCAACTGAAGGACCCGTCCGCGCGCTAGTCAAATATCGCGTTCGCGAAACACTGGTCGGATGTCTAGTTTGCTGCGCGCCCAACATGTCCCCTCTTGGCTCTTTCAAGCCCCGAGGATTAGCCACGCTCCGGGCGCGCTGCGGCTCGACGGACCGCCTTGTCCTCTCGATCTGCCTCAATTTCCGCGAGCGATTTGAGACGTTCTAAGCTAGCGAATTCGCCCGAAAGTGACGCAGGAATGCGGAAGTGGGCTCCGGCCTCGGCTTCCCGCGCAAGACGGACAATCGCCGGGCACCAGGCCATGAAGAACGCGGCCTGCCCCCAACGCCCCAAGCCGCCGTACCATTTCATGTGAGGGAAGACCGCGACCAGCCCCGAGGCTTCAAGGGCCGCTCGCTCAAGCTGCACACGGCGCATGTTGCCATCGCCGGACACAACTAACCGTCCACCCCGTGCGCCAAACTCCTCGATCCACCCGACATCCGGCTGGCCTCGCTGTGCTAACTCCTCAGGGGTTTCCAACTGGATGTCTGGCGGAACCCGAATAGCCCTTATGGCATCGACAATGCGGGGGTTTATGCACTCATCGAAGCGGATGAGCGTCAAGCTGCGATACGCTGTTCGAACGCGACTGCCTGATCAACTGCCTCGCCTGTGACACCGAACCAATCAGCGGCCTCAGCCAGTCCATCTACCAGCGCTGAGTTCGCCAGCGTCTCGGTTGGTATCGCGGTTTCCTGCTCCACAACAATGGGACGGCCAAACGCCCGAGAGGGATCAATCCGAACTAGCGGCATCTCGTCCGGATAAGGTTCAAGCCACGCTGCCCGCCCACTTTTGAAAACAACGCGTCCAGCCAGCGCTGGCCGGAGCACCTCGGGATGCAGATAAGCGTCGGTAAGCAGGTCGATGATGTTTTCGCCATTCAACTCAAGAACAGCGGAGCCGTCCGTAGTAAGAGTCCTTTCGCGCGCTAGTGGGTGTGGATCTGCCCACCGCTCGCGCATTGCCTTCATCGCCTTACTGAGCCGGCGCCGAGGCACTCCGGCAGCGAGAAGATAATTGACTGCTCGCGCTTCAACCAAACCGTCAAACGACAAGGCGATCCTGCCTGCGACGGACGGCAAATCGGTGTCGATCAGCGGCGGGTTCCCAGAAAGCCAAGATGCCACTTTGGTGGGCTCAACGCCCAACAGCACGGCAACTTGCGTTGTCGTGAAAGCGCCCCGTCGCCCAAGTTCGATCCAATCTGGTGGTGTTTGCACGGCGTCCTCTTGGGATATTTTGGACTAAGACCGTCGCATTGCAATCAACCTATAGCCTAAGGCGACAGACCGGAGCGGATCAACACCACCGATGTCAACTTTTTGGCGCAGCACCATCGTCCGCTTTTAGCGCGTCGAACCTCAATGCGCCTCGTCCCAGTTCCCCGCCGCCCTTGCATCCACCACCAGCGGCACCGTCAGGGCCACGGCCGGTTCCGCCGCCCCCTCCATGGTGCGTTTGATCACGGCGATGGCGCGCTCGGCCTCGGCTTCGGGGGCCTCGAAGACCAGTTCGTCGTGGACCTGGAGCAGCATCTTTGTTGACAGGCCGGCCTCAACCAGCGCCCCCGGCATCCGCATCATGGCGCGGCGGATGATGTCGGCGGCGGCGCCCTGGATGGGGGCGTTGATGGCGGCGCGTTCGCCGAACTGGCGCTCGGCGCCGGATTTCGAATGGATGGCGGGGATGTGGATGCGGCGGCCGAAGACGGTGCTGACCATGCCGGTCTCGCGCACCTGTGTTTTCGTGGCGTCCATATAGGTGCGGATGCCGGGGAAGCGCTCGAAATAGGTCTTGATGTAGTCGCCGGCCTCGCCCTGGCCGATGTTCAGCTGGGCGGCCAGGCCGAAGGCGCTGATGCCGTAGACGATGCCGAAATTGATCGCCTTGGCGCGGCGGCGGGTCTCGGGGTCCATCTGGTCGACGGGGACGCCGAACATCTCGCTGGCCGTGGCGGTGTGGATGTCGATGCCGGCGGCGAAGGCGCGCTTGAGCTCGGGGATGTCGCCGATATGGGCCAGCAGGCGCAGCTCGATCTGGCTGTAGTCGGCGCTGATCAGGACATGGCCGGGGGCGGCGATGAAGGCCTGGCGGATCTGGCGGCCGGTCTCGGTGCGGATCGGGATGTTCTGGAGGTTTGGGTCGGAGGAGGCGAGACGGCCGGTGGTGGCGGCGGCGAGCTGATAGCTGGTGTGGACGCGGTCGGTGGTCTTGTCGGCGGCCTCGATCAGGGCGTCGGTATAGGTGCCCTTGAGCTTGGCCAGCTGGCGCCAGTCCAGCAGGACGCGGGGCAGGTCGTGGGTGAGGGCGAGGGCCTCAAGCGTGGCGGCGCCGGTCTCCCACTGGCCGGAGGCGGTCTTCTTGCCGCCGGTCAGGGCCATCTCGCCGAACAGGATGTCGCCGATCTGGCGCGGGGAGCCGACGTTGAACGGGCGGCCGGCGAGCTCGTGCGCCTGCTGCTCCAGCTCGGCCATGCGCAGGCCGAACTCGGAGGACAGCCGCTTGAGGCGGTCGGGGTCGACGCGGATGCCGGCCCGCTCCATGTCGGCCAGGACGGCGGGCATGCCGCGCTCCAGCGTCTCATAGACGGTGACGAGGTGGTCCCCGGCGAGGCGCGGCTTGAGGATATGCCAGAGGCGCAGGGTGACGTCGGCGTCCTCGGCGGCGTAGCAGGTGGCCGGCTTCAGCTCGACGTGTTTGAAGCTCTTCTGGGCCTTGCCCGTGCCGGCGACGGTCTTGAAGGTGATGGGGTCGTGGCCGAGGTGGAGCCGGGCCAGCTCGTCCATGCCGTGGGCGTGGAGGCCGCCCTCGAGCACATAGGAGATCAGCATTGTGTCGTCGATCGGGGCGACGCGGATGCCGCGCCGGGCCATGACGGCGAGGTCGTATTTGCCGTTCTGGGTGACCTTGAGGACGGCGGGGTTCTCGAGCAGCGCCTTCAGCCGGGCGAGGGCCGTGGGCTTGTCGATCTGGGTGAGGGGCTCGCGCTGCTCCGTCTCGCCGCCAAAGTCGAGGCCGCCGGCGTTGGCCGCGGGCGGGTGCTCATGCGTCAGGGGGATGTAGCAGGCGTCGTTGGGGCCGATGGCCAGCGACACGCCGCACAGGCCGGCGTGGGTGGCGGACAGGGCGTCGGTCTCGGTGTCGAAGCCGACGACCCCGGCCTCGGTGGCGCGGGCGATCCACTGGTCGAGCTCTTCCAGCGTCTGGACGCAGGTGTAGGCGTCGGTGTCGAAGGTCTGGACGTCGGCGGGGCCGACGGCGACCTGGCCGTAGCGGGGCGTGGCGACGGGAGCGCTGGGGACCTTGGGCCGGGCGACGAAGGCCGTGCCGTCCTTCGCGGGGGCCTTGCCGTCGCCGACGCGGCTGCGCAGGGAGCGGAACTCCATCTTGTCGAGGAAGGCGGCCAGGGTCTCGGGGTCGGGGTCGCGGACGGCGAAGTCGGAGATGGGCTCGGGCGCGGGGGCCTCGCAGTCGAGGGTGACGAGGCGGCGCGACAGGCGGATCTGGTCGGCGAATTCGATCAGGGTCTCGCGGCGTTTGGGCTGTTTGATCTCGCCGGCGCGGGCCAGCAGGGTGTCGAGGTCGCCGAACTCGTGGATCAGCTGGGCGGCGGTCTTGGGGCCGATGCCGGGGGCACCTGGGACGTTGTCGACGCTGTCGCCGATCAGGGCCTGGACCTCGACGACCTTGTCGGGGGTGACGCCGAACTTCTCGAACACCGCCTCCTCGGCGAGGCGGCGCTCCTTCATCGGGTCCCACATGACGACCGAGGGGCCGATCAGCTGCATCAGGTCCTTGTCGGAAGAGACGATGACCGCCTCGCCGCCGGCGTCGCGGGCCTTGCAGGCATAGGTGGCGATCAGGTCGTCGGCCTCATAGCCGGGCAGTTCGACGCAGTGGACCCCGAAGGCGGCGGTGGCCTCGCGGACCAGGGGGAACTGGGGGATCAGATCCTCGGGCGGGGCCGAGCGGTTGGCCTTGTAGAGGTCGTACATCTCATTGCGGAAGGTCTTCTCCGAATGGTCGAAGATGGCCACGAGATGGGTCGGGCCGTCCGCGCCCTTCATGTCGCGGATCAGCTTCCACAGCATGTTGCAGTAGCCCTGGACAGCGCCGACGGGCAGGCCGTCGGACTTGCGCGTCAGGGGCGGCAGGGCGTGGTAGGCGCGGAAGATATAGGCCGAGGCGTCGATCATCCACAGCCGCACGGCGGGGCCGTCCTGCGGGGCGTCGGTGGAGGGCGAGTCGGGCGCGGCGTCGGTCATGCGGCGAACATAGGCGGGCGCGCCGCCGCCGTCACCGGCTCTACGCGCTTCGCAGGCCGGTGATGGTGCGGGTCGGTGCGATATCCTCGGCCGAGGTGATCAGGTGGACGAGGGCGGGGCGGCCGGCGTTCCGTGCGGCCTGAAGGGCGGCGGGGAAGTCGGCGGTGGTCTCGCAGCGGATGCCGAAGGCGCCGAAGGCCTCGGCGTATTTGACGAAGTCGGGGTTTACCAGGTCGGTGGCGATGGTCCGCGCGGCACCCGGATAGTGGGTCTCCTGGTGCATGCGGATGGTGCCGTAGGTGCCGTTGTCGACGACCACGACCACGACATTGATGCCGTACTGGACCGCCGTGGCGATCTCCTGACCGGTCATCAGATAGTCGCCGTCGCCGGCGATGCAGATGACCTCGCGGTCGGGGTGGACGGACTTGGCGGCGATGGCGGCGGGATAGCCATAGCCCATGGCTCCGGAGGTCGGGGCCAGCTGGGTGCGGCAGGCGCGGTGGCGGTAGAAGCGGTGCAGCCAGGCGGCGAAGTTTCCGGCGCCATTGGTGATGATGGCCGTCGGCGGCAGGCTCTCGCCGAGGTGGGCCATGCACTCGCTCATGTTCACCGCCCCGGTGACCGGCACGGGGGTCGAGAAGGCCTGGTAGTCGGCATGGGCGGTCGCGGCCTCATCATGCCAGGTCCGGCCCGGATGGATCGCGGAGAGGGTGTGGGCGGCCAGCGAATTGTCGGCCGTGGCGCTCATCAGCGGGGTCCAGACGCGGCCCAGCTCCTCCGCGCCCGGATGGATGTGGATCAGGCGGTCGGCGGTCTGTTCGCGGGTGAACAGGGTGTAGCCCTGGGTCGGGTTCTCGCCGAGCCGGGCGCCGATGGCGATGATCAGGTCGGCGTTCTTCGCGCGGGCGGTCAGCTTCGGATTGCAGCCGAGGCCGAGGTCGCCGGCGTAGTTGGGCCGGTCGTTGGACAGGATGTCCTTGCGCCGGAAGGACAGGCTGACCGGCAGGCCGATGCGCTCGGCCCAGTCGCCGATGGCGGCGGCGGCGTCCTCGGTCCAGCCGGAGCCGCCGAGGACCAGCAGGGGGCGTTCGGCCTTCGCCAGACGGGCGCGGACCTGTTCGACGAAGGCCGGGTCCAGCGCGGCCTTCGCGGGCGTCACCGGCCGGATCGGGGCGGGGCCGCCGTCGGCGTGGAGGATGTCCTCGGGCAGGGCGATGACGACGGGGCCCATCCGGCCCTGAAGCGCGGTGGCGAAGGCGCGTTCGACGACCTCGACGGTGCGTTCCGGGCTCTCGATCTCGGTGGCCCATTTGGCCAGGCCGCCGAAGACCTCGCGATAGTCGACCTCCTGGAAGGCACCGCGTCCGCGGTCGGTCAGGGCGATCTGGCCGACGAACAGGATCATCGGGGTGGAGTCCTGATGTGCCGTATGGACGCCGATCGAGGCGTGGGTCGCGCCCGGACCGCGGGTGACCATGCAGACGCCGGGCTTGCCCGTCAGCTTGCCGTACGCCTCGGCCATGTTGGCGGCACCGGCCTCGTGGCGGCAGGCGATGACCTGGATTTTGTCCCGCACGTCGGCGAGGGCGTCGAGGACGGCGAGATAGCTTTCGCCCGGGACGCAGAAAACGCGGTCGATGCCGTTCATGACGAGGGTGTCGACGATGCGGCGGGCGGCAGTGTTGGCGGGCTGGCTCATGCGTGAGCGGTTAGCAGATCAGACCCCGGCTTGGCCATGCAACCCCACAGTCGCGCTTGCGTTTATGGCCAAGGTTCAACGCCTGTAACGGAACACCCCATGAAAAAAATCATCACCCTGACCCTCGTCGCCGCCGCCCTGGCCGTGTCGGCCTGCAACACCATTTCGGGCGTCGGCCGCGACGTCTCCGCCGCCGGCAGCGCGGTCGCCGCGGGCGCTGAAGAAGCCAAGAACTAGGCCCCTTCGCCCTGTGAGTTGGCCCGCCCTCCATTCGTTTGCGTTCGCGAGGGCGGGTTCATCACAACGGGCACAACGAAGGTCACAACGCACACAACGGGATCTGAGGTGTGTCAAAGGCCGGAATCTTCGCCCTGTAAGCCATCGATTGCGGCTTCGCCGCTTTGAGGCTGAAGCCATCGGCGTACTTCTGTGCGTCGAAGACGCATGAATTTGGGGAGGCGCGGCCCTGTCAGGCCCTCCCATCCCGTCGTGTCCGTTGTGACCTTCGTTGTGCCCGTTGTGATGAACCCGCTGGCCCGGCCCTGTCAGTAGACCACGCCCGTCAGATAGAGCCCCGTCGAGGGCGCCACGGGGCCGCAGGCAGCGCGGTCGCGGGCGGCGAGGGCCGCGGCGACGTCCTCGATGTCCCACCGTCCCAGCCCGACCTCGGCCAGGGTGCCGGTCATCGAGCGGACCTGACGGTGCAGGAAGCTGCGCGCCTCGAAGACCAGATGCACTTCATCGCCGACGCGTGAGACCCGGGCGACATCGAGCGTCTTCTCCGGCGATTTCGACTGGCAGTTCACATCGCGGAACGTGGTGAAGTCGTGCAGGCCGACGAGGCTCTGGGCCGCCGACTGCATGGCCTCCGCGTCCAGGGATTTACGCATATGCCAGACCCGGCCGGCGTCCAGTGCGGGTGGACCGGGACGGTTGAGGATGCGGTAGAGGTAGCGTCGGCCCGTCGCTGAGAAGCGGGCGTGCCAGTCGTCATCGACGCCGACGCAATGGAGCACCGAGATCGCCTCGCCGACCAGATGGGCGTTGAGGGCGTTCATCACCGTCTTCGCCGGCCAGTCCTTTTCCAGATCGAGGCTGATGACCTGACCGGTGGCGTGGACGCCGGTGTCGGTGCGGCCGGCGGCGGCGAGGCGCACGGTCTCGCCGCAGAAGGCGGTGATCGCCGTCTCGACGGAGCCCTGCACGGTCGGCTGGTCGGTCTGGGCCTGAAAGCCGTTGTAGGCCGAGCCGTCGTATTCGAGGGTGAGCCGATAACGCGGCATGCCTGTTTCCCTATCGCTCGCCGCGCGGCGGCTCGCTGCTTGAGGGAGACAGCACCGTTCCGGCCGGCAGAGGGAAGCCGCGTAGCATCTCCTCGGCCGACTGGGCCGCCTTGCCCGCGCGCTGGACCCGGAGCAGTTCGACCGCGCCGTCGCCGCAGGCGATACGCAGGCCGCCGTCCAGCACCTGACCGGCCACGCCCGATCCGTCCGGCGCGACCCGCGACATCAGGACCTTGATCCGAACCGGCCCGTCCTCGCCGGGAACCTCGAACCAGGCGCCGGGGAAGGGCGACAGGCCGCGGATGTGGGCGTCGACCGCGGCCGCAGGCCGGGACCAGTCGATGCGGGCCTCGGCCGGGGTGATCTTCTTCGCATAGGTCGGCTCGCCGACCTGATCCGTGCCCTCTACGCCGCCGCGCTCGATGGCCGCCAGCGCCCGCGGCCACAGGCTGGCACCCGTGTGGGACATGCGTTCGCCGAGGGTGGCGGCGGTGTCGTCGGCGCGGATGTCGAGGATTTCCGAGAGCAGGATCGCGCCCTCGTCGAGGCCTTCGGACATGCGCATGATCTGGACGCCGGTCTGGCGATCGCCGGCCATGATCGCGCGCTGGATCGGGGCGGCGCCGCGCCAGCGGGGCAGCAGGGAGCCGTGCAGGTTGAAACAGCCGAGGCGGGGCGCGTCCAGCACTTCGGCCTTGAGGATCTGGCCGTAGGCGACGACGCAGGCGGCGTCGACCTCGAGGCTCTTGAAGGTCTCGATGGCCTCGGGCGCCTTCATCGAGGCGGGAGTGAAGACCGGCAGGCCCATGGTCTCTGCGAAGGCCTGGACCGGCGACGGCGTCAGCTTCTGGCCGCGGCCGCGCGGCTTGGGCGGCTGGGAGTAGACAGCGACGATCTCATGGCCCGAGGCGATGAGCTCGGCCAGCGACGGCACGGCGAATTCGGGGGTACCCATGAAGGCGAGGCGCATCCGCGCGCTTTGCCCTATGCGCGGGGCGGGGACAAGGCGAGGGGCGGGAGGAGGCGGGGCGGGGAAGTCCGCTAACGACGGTGGGCTCAACCGGTGAACGCAACACGCTAGCTTTTCCTCGAAGCCCGCTTGCGGTCCGGTGGCCGGATGCCACCCGTCGGCGAAAGCACCGAGAACACCGACGAGGACTCGCGATCGAACCGCCGTCCGATCGAACTCATCGACTCGCCGGCCTTCCAGCGATCCCAGATTTCAGCCCGTTGAGCCGCCGAGTAGTAGATCCGCCGCCGCTGCTTCATCGCCCACGCTCCATCTCCGAGGAAAAGCTAGCGTGTTTCGTTCACCGGTTGAGCCCACCACCCATAGCGGACCTTCAGCCGAAGCTACTTGGCGGCACGGCACGAAACAGCGTCGCATCCGGTATTCGTATCAACGGACTGAAATCGACCTTCCAGATATCAAGCTCAAACAGCTGTCCCTCCTGATCAAGCAGCAGGGCCACACTAACCGGAACGCCATCGGCGTCCTCGAACTCTGCATATCCGGCGGTGCTACC
>VFBG01000005.1:16066-51396 GCA_006515835.1 bacterium
GAACTGCAAGCTCCCCATCCGTCCGTCGTCCATTTCCCGGACAGACCGGTCATGCAAGTCGGCGAGCATTGCGCTGGGCAGGCCACCCGCTGCGATGAACATGATCAGAGCGGTTTCGCTGACTGACAAGAGACGTTCCATCGGCTGACACTACGCCCTGACCGGAATCGAGCAACGACCGCTTTCCTCCCTCAAGCGACCGTCGGCTCCCGACCCATTGCGGACATTGAAAGCACCCAGCCCTCACGGTCCCTTTTCTCCCTGCTAAGCCGCGCCTTGACATATCACCGCTCGGCGTCGCTTCATCGAGGCCGTCCCACGAACGTGGGATGGTGCCTCAGCCCGGACGGCGAGATTGTGCGGCCTGACGTTTCCCGCTCGCTGCGAAGGACCCGCCATGACCCGCCGCCTGATCCCCCTCGCCGCCCTCAAGCCCCCCGAACACTCCTATGCCCATGAGAACCGACCAATCTGGCGTGGCTCAATGGTCTGACGAACAGGGCCGGTATGCGCTCATGCTGCCGAACGCCCAGACCCTGCGCGTGCCGGCCGTGGCCCGCATCGAGGTGGGGCGGACGGTCATCACCACAAACACGATCCAGCCCGGCGGACGCGGCGACGTGCGCTTCATGACCCGCGAGGGTGGGCGGTTGCTCTTCACGGTTCCGCGCGGCATGCGGGTGCGCGTCGTGCTTACCGAGGGGGCACCCGCCCCCGGTCCAACCGGCCCGCGCCGCTGATAGCAGCGAACAATCAATTTGCGACGAGTCCGCTTTCACGCGGAGCGGCCTTTGCCGCACGCCTGTTCCGTCGCTGCTAGTCGACGTTCCGGTTCCGGCAATGTGCGAACGTCCGCTTCCCACCCATAGCCGACGTCAGTCAGGTCCGCTCCGGCTCCATCCCGTCCTCGCCGGCACCGGCTCCTGCGAGGACGGCTCCGTCCTGCTTCCCGCCCCGCTGAACTACTGCAAGCGATCCGTCCGGCAGCGGCCTCTGGAGCGCTTTCGCCTCCTCCCAGGGGGCGCGCATCCAGGTTTCGCACGCTTCTTCGGTCCGCAGGATCACCGGCATGGCTTTCGGGTGGAAAGCCGCGACCTCGGCGTTGGCGTCGGTCGTCAGGAAGGCGAAGACCTCCAGTTCCTCCCAACCCTTGCTGATCTTGCGGACGCCGGCATGGGGCGTCCAGACGCCGGCGAAAAACGCCAGGGGCCTGTCCTCTGACAGGGCGAACCATGCCGACGGCCCGCGTTCGACCTGATCCGGTTCATTGAAAGCGGTGAAGGGGACGAGGCAACGGTTCTGAACCCCCAGCCATGGCGACCAGTGCCGGCTGTCTGTCCGGCGGATGTTGGTCGTGCCGCCGTCGGGCTCCATCCGCAAGAGTTCGTCAAAGTCCACGTCCTTGCCCTTGGCCCTGAGCTTTCCGGCGCGTTTTGTTGCGGCGTCGAACAGGGCCTTGCGGGAGGACGGCATCCCCCAGCGGGGCATGGCCAGCTCGCGTTCCCCGGCGGCGTTGGTCCGGATCACCGGAGCGGCATAGTCGGGGAAGATGCCCGGCAAGGGCGGGAAATTGCCGACGTCGGGCGTCATGGCCCGGACCATCTGGAGGATCCCCGCCTGGTGTTTCGAGAGGCTGTAAAGATTGCACATCCGGGGAAGCTGGCACGCCCGTCCTGCGAAGGGGAGTCCACCGCGCCCCGGGGCAGGCGGGCAGCCTCCCGCAATGGTTGCTCCGCCCGGGCTTTATGGACATAGTCCGGCAGGTACCCGGGGGATCCCATGTTCATGTATTTCGTTGCCGGCGGCGTCGCCCTCGGCGTCTTCGCCTTTGGATTCCTGGTCGCGCTGATTCTGCGCCGCGTGGTCCCGACCAACGAGGTTCACATCGTCCAGCGCGGGCGGTCTCGCGTCAGCTACGGTGCCAGTCAGACGGCCGGAAACGTCTACTACGAGTGGCCGGCCTTCCTCCCCAGGATCGGCGTGCTGGTGACCAAATTCCCGGTCTCCATTTTTGACGTGAACCTGAAAGACTACGAAGCCTACGACACCGGACGGCTCCCGTTCCGCGTCGACGTGCAGGCGTTCATGCGGATCGCAAAGTCGGACACAGCGGCCGAAAAGGTCGCCAATTTCGACGAGCTGCAACACCAGCTGTCCGGCATCCTTCAGGGCGCGGTCCGGAATGTGCTGGCCACCCACAAGCTCGAAGACATTCTTGAAGCCCGATCAACGCTGGCCGAGGCCTTTACCGCCCAGGTCGACAAACAGCTTCAGGCGTGGGGCGTGGAGACGGTCAAGAACATCGAGTTCATGGATATCCGCGACAGCGCCAATTCCGAGGTCATCGCCAATATCATGGCGAAGGAAAAATCCCGGATCGACCGCGAGAGCCGGGAGGCCGTGGCGATGAACAGCCAGATGGCCCGGACCAAGGAAATCGAGGCCGAACGAATCGTCGAGGTGAACAAGCAGGACGCCCTGCAGCAGGTCGGGATGCGGACGGCCGAGCAGGAAAAGCAGGTCGGCATCGCCAAGCAGGTCGCCGAGCAGGAAGTTCTGGTCGCCCAGAAGGACACCACCGAGCGTGAGATGGATGTGAAGCAGGTCGCCGATACGCGCGCCGCCGACATTGCCAAGGGGGTCGCGGAGGTTCAGGCCGCCCAGGAGCGCGAGGTCACGGTCATCCGTGCGGAGGGGCAGCGCCAGCAACAGGTCATCGGCGCCGAGGCTGAACGCCAACGGCTGGAGTTGGTCGCGCAAGGCACGCTGGCACAGCAGAAGCTCGACGCCGAGGGACTGCTGGCGCAGGGCCAGAGCCGCGCTGAAGCCGAGCGGCTGCTGCTTCTGGCGCCGGTCTCGACGCAGATCGAACTCGCCAAGGAGATCGGCGGCAACGACGGCTACCAGACCTACCTGGTGCGCGTGGAGCAGATCAAGGCCGGGCAGACCGTGGGTGTCGCCCAGGCCGAGGCCCTGAAGGCCGCCGACATCAAGGTGATCGTGACGGGCGGCGACGTGCCCGCGGGCATGAACAGCATTACCGATGTGTTCAGCGCGAAGGGCGGTCAGGCCCTCGGAGCGATGCTGGAAGGGCTGGCCCAGACAGACTCGGGCAAGGCCGTGGTGGAGCGGGCCACGAAGGGGGCCGCAAAGCCCAAGGAATAGGGTTGTTCAGGTCCGTTCGGCCGGCGACGGGATTTTCGGCAGGCCGCACTGATCGCGGCCCGCCGCCCACATCCGCCATTGGCTCCGCCACAGGCTGACGGGAAGGTTTCGCCGCAGTGGTCGTTCGGTGAACCATGGTGCAGATTGTCCCGACCCCGGTCACCGGGGCAGTGGAACAGGGGCACCGGCCATGACTGACGATCACAGGAAGATCCCCGCTCCGGCGATCGACCTCTACACCCGCTTCATCCATGGAGAGATCGGGCGCCGCGCCTTCATGCGGGGGGTCGGTCGCTATGCCGTGGGCGGGCTGACGGCAACCGCGATCGTCGAGGCCCTGATGCCGAATTATGCCCTGGGTCAGCAGGTGCAGAAGGACGACGAACGGATCCGGGCATCCTATGTCACCGTGCCGTCGCCGGATGGCCACGGCTCGATCCGGGGCTATCTGGTTCGCCCGTTCAGCGCGGACTCGCGCAGCGCGACGCCCGCCCGGCTGCCGGGCGTGATTGTCATTCACGAGAACCGGGGGCTGAATCCGCATACCGAGGACGTGGCGCGCCGCTTCGCCCTGGCGAATTTCATGGCCTTCGCTCCGGACACCCTGACGACGGTGGGCGGCTATCCCGGCGACGACTACCGGGGCGGGCAGCTGTTCGCGTCGCTGGACCGCGCGAAGATGACCGAGGATCTGGTCGCCGCCGCCCGCTGGCTGAAGGCGCGTCCGGACTGCAATGGCAATATCGCGGCGACCGGCTTCTGCTTCGGCGGAGGGCAGGCCAATGCGCTGGCCGGCATTCTGGGACCTGAGCTGGCGGCGGCGGCTCCGTTTTACGGTGGCGCGACGCCCGCGGCCGCGGTGGCGAATATCCGCGCAGCCATCCTGATCCATCACGGGGCGCTCGATAGCAGGCTGGCCGCTGACTATCCGGCGCAGATGGCGGAGCTGGCTCGCCACAATGTCCGCCACGAGGGCCACCTGTGGCCGGACTCCGTGCACGGCTTCTTCAACGACGCTACGCCCGAGCGGTACAATCCCGTCACGGCGGCCCAGGCCTGGGCGCGGACGCTTGAGTGGTTCAACGAACACACGCGGGTGGCGGCACCGGCCTGACGGACGTTATTCCCAGCGGGTGTGAACGCCGCCGCCCTCGTCCCATTCGCCGCCGGCGTCGAGGACGTCGTCGAAATCGAGCAGGCGGTCGAGGAGCACGCCGGCAATCACGCCCGCCGCGGCGACGCCGAGCAGGACGGCGAGGCTGCCGATGCCGACCTTTTCATTTCGGGTCAGGCGGCGACGGCCGTGGGTGTCGATGATGCGGTCGCGACCGCGCTTCAGCCGGGCCATCAGGCGGCCAGCCTTGCGTTCTTCTTGACCTTGGCCACGGCGCGCTCGCGCTTCAGCCGGGACAGGTGGTCGATGAACAGGACGCCTTCGAGGTGGTCCATCTCGTGCTGGATGCAGACGGCATAGAGGCCCTCGGCCTCCTCCTCCACCGTCTCGCCGGCGTAGTTGATGAAGCGCAGGCGGACCCGGGCCGGGCGTTCGACGCTGTCGTAATATTCGGGGACCGACAGGCAGCCCTCCTCATAGGTGAACAGCTCGTCGGAAGCCCAGATGATCTCCGGGTTCACGTAATAGCGGGGGTTGCGGCGCGCGAGCTCCCATTTGGCCCGCTCCTCGTCCGACAGTTCGGCGGGGTCCTGATCGTCGGCGACGCCGTCGCGATCGTTCAGGTCCATGACGATGACCCGGCGGGCGTCGCCGATCTGGACGGCGGCCAGGCCGATGCCCGGCGCGTCGTACATGGTGTCGAGCATGTCATCCATCAGACGGCGCAGCTCATCGGTCACCGGCCCTTCGACGGGGGTGGAGATCTGCTTCAGCACCGCCAGGTCGGCGGCGTTGTCGATGGTGAGTATGCGACGGATGGACATGCCCGCGAGGTAGGGGTGCGGAGGCCAAAGGTCAAGATTTCCCACTGTTGCGGTGGGTTATCCGGCGGCATCCGGCAGCACCCTCGGCTTGCGGTCCTCGTCGATGGCTACATAGGTGAAGACGCCCTCGGTGACGCGCACGGAAGCGGCCTGGGCGTGGTTGCGGGGCCGTTTCCAGGCCTCGACATGGACGCGGATCGAGGTGCGGCCGGTCTTGATGACGCGGGCGTAGATCGAGACCTCGTCTCCGACCGAGACCGGCTGGTGGAAGACCATGCCGTCGAGCGCGATGGTCACGCAGCGGCCCTGGGCCAGTTCAAAGGCGGGCGTGGCTCCCGCGAGGTCCATATGCGCCAGCAGCCAGCCGCCGAAGATGTCGCCCTCGGGATTGGTGTCGGCGGGCATGGCGATGACCCGCCCGACGGGCTGGCCCATGGGTTGGGCCTGCGGCGGGGTTGGAAGGGGCTGGATCAGCGCGGTCGCTCCGGCGGGACAGAGGATTACGACCCTGTCGGGCCGAGATGGGTAGACCATCCGCGAAGGACGGCCCCGGGGGGAAATCCCCGATGCCGCCGCCTTTGCCTTCCGGTCAAGGCACCTGACGTACAAAGTTCGGCCGCTACTGACTTAGTTGCAGTCCACATCTAACGGCAACGCTTGTTTAGAACCGGTCTGGGAAATCGGTGTTTCGCAGCTGGTGGAGAGTGGGCGAGGTGGCGTCTGGTTTGAAAAGTATCGGCTCGGAGGACGCCATCGAACTGGCGCGCCTGCTCCAGGCTGCCAATGGATTGGCCAGTGGGGCCACGCCTGAATGCAGCACGAACGGCCTGCCGTTGCAGACCGCCCTGTTCAAATCCGGCCGCAGGGGCCTGACCCAGGTCCAGCTGGCGGGCATCGTCGGGATGACGGCCGCGGCGATCTCGCGCATGATCGACCAACTGGAAGGCGAGAGGTTCCTCGTTCGCCTCGACCACCCGAATGACCGGCGAAGCAAGGTGATCCAGCTGACGTCTGCAGGACGGGAACGGGTTCAGATTTGCGATGCCGAGCGACGCCAGCGATGCGAGCGGGCCTTTGAGGGCATCACCAGGGAGGACCTGGCCCGGCTGAAGAGCATGCTCTTGCGCGTTCTGGTCAATCTCGGCGCTGACAATGACATCGGTAACTTCCAGACCGGCGTGACCGCATCGACGCGAGCAGGGTCGCCGACCGCTGCCCTCACAGGCCGCAAGCCGCCGCTCGTAGGGCGGCGGTCACCCTGAGGCTACCAGGGAGAATGGCACCGCACCCGCGGACAAGGCGGATCGGCGCTGTCGGGAAGGAAAATGGCGCACCCGACAGGATTCGAACCTGTGACCCCTGCCTTCGGAGGGCAGTACTCTATCCAGCTGAGCTACGGGTGCGTCTGGCGGCGAAACGCCGGACGAAGGGCCTTACAGCAGGAGCGGCCCGCCCTCAATCCCGAATGCGCCCGTCGTGAACCTTGAGGCATTCTGGACGATTTGTAAGGATCGGGCCGGCGCATCGTGATCTAGCGTGCGCCTGGCAATGATGTTGAAGCGAAATCTGATCCTGGGCTGACTGCGTCCAACAAGACCGATTTCGCTCGTGATGGAGGTCCCGATGCGCGCCCTGCTGTTCAGCCTGCTGTTGCTCGTGGGGGCCTGCGCCACGCCGGCGTTCTCGCCGGCGGCCTTGCCGGCGACCCCCGATGAGTCGGTTGAAAGCCTGGACATCATCGCCCGCGACTATGTCGCCCTGATCCTCGAGATCGGCGAGCGCGAGCCCGGCTATGTCGACGCCTACTACGGCCCGGCCGAGTGGCAGGACCTGGCCAAGGCCAATCCGCGCACCGTGCCCCAGCTGATCGAGGGTGCGGCCGATCTCACCGAACGTCTGAGCGCGGTGTCGACCGCGGGCGCGGATCCGGCTGTGGCCCAGCGCCGCGCCTATCTGCTGGCCCATGTCTCGGCGGCCTCGGCGCGCCTGCGGATGCTGTCGGGCGAAAAGTTGGGCTTCGCCGATGAGGCCGAGGCCCTGTTCGGCATCCGGCCGGAGCTGCGGCCGCTGGAGAGCTTCGACCCGGTCCTGGCCGAAATCGACGCCCTTTTGCCAGGCGAGGGCACGTTGACCGAGCGGGTCACGGCCTTCAAGTCGCACTATGTGATCCCGAAGGACCGGTTGCAGGTCGTCATGGACGCCGCCATCGCCGAATGCCGCCGTCGCACGGTTCAGCACATCACCCTGCCGGCCAATGAGCGGTTCACGCTCAGCTTCGTCGGCGACAAGCCGTGGTCGGGCTACAACTACTATCTGGGCGATGCGGCGAGCCGGATCGAGATCAACGCCGATTTCCCGATCTATACGGAACGGGCCATCGATCTGGGCTGCCACGAGGGCTACCCCGGCCACCATGTCTACAACGCCCTGCTGGAACAGACCTTCGTGCGTGAGCGCGGCTGGGTGGAGATGAGCGTCTATCCGCTGTTCTCGCCCATGTCGTTCGTGGCCGAGGGCAGCGCCAACTACGGCATCGACCTGGCCTTCCCGGGTGAGGAGGGCACGCGCTTTGAGCGGGAGGTGCTGTTCCCGCTGGCCGGACTCGATCCGGCGACGGCGGCGAAGAAGGCGCAGCTGGGCGCGCTGCAGCGTCGGCTGGCGCGGGCGGAGTACACGATCGCCGACGACTGGCTGGCGGGGCGGATCGAGCGGGCCGAGGCGATCCGGCGGCTGATGAAATACACCCTGGCCGATGAGGCCAAGGCGACCCAGCGGCTGCGTTTCATCGACACCTATCGCAGCTACATCATCAACTACGGCCTCGGCCGCGATGTGGTGCAGGCCTGGGTCGAGGGGCAGGGACCGGACCGGTGGGCGTCGATGGAGCGGCTGCTGTCGAGCCAGATACTGCCGGCGGATATCGACTGAGGGCGCTCAGGCGGCGGCAGGCGTCGACCAGAGTCGGTCCACTGGCAGCTCCAAGACCCGGCTCGCGGCCTCGGCGATGGAGGCCGGTGACAGACGGCCGGTCGTGGCAGCCCGGCCCATCCAGGCCTCAAAATCCCCGCCGGTCCGGTCGTAACCGTCGGCCTTGAGCAGGCCGTAGAGGGCGGCGGCGAGGATGTGCATGCCCTCGTCCTGCCGGCGCCAGTATTCGCCGGGCGGCCGGGCGAAACCCAGCCGCTCGTTGACGATCTGCTCCAGCGCCTGGACGCAGTCCTCATTGAGCAGGCCCGCGATGCTGTTGTAGCCGAACGCCGGATTGTGCTCGGCGACCACTCGGGTGAGCAGCGGATCGCGCTCCAGCGTCTGCAGCACCAGACGGGCCGTAGGGCCATCCATGTCGAAGGGCGGGTGCAGCATTTCGTGCGCGGCGTTCCTGAGGACGATCTCGTCGGGATATTCGTGGTGGGTCAGGAACCGCTGGCCGCGCACCTTGATGCCGTGCGGCTTGGAGAAGTGGAGCAGGATCACCTCCAGTGAGGCGTCGTTGAACGGGCGGCCCAGCAGCCGTTCCTGTTCGGCGATCACGTCGTAGCGGGCCAGGGTTGATTCGAGGGCCGGGATGCGCCCGGAAAGGCGCGCGCCCAGGAACTCGCTCCGCAGGGCGGCGAAGCCCGCTTCCTTCAGGCCCTCCAGCACGGTGAGAACCAGCGGCCGGTACCGCATGAGGGCGTTCCAGTCCTCGTCATCGAGCGCGTTTTCACCCGTCCTTACGACGGGCGCGATCACCCTTTCTGCGTCGCGCAGCGAGGTGATGACGGCGTCGAGCGTGCCGTCCGGCCCGGCCGACAAGGTGTTGCAGAGGCCCGGACCGAGAAGGAATTTCGCCTCGTCGGCCATGGCCTGGACCGTGGCCATGGCCCCCATCGCCGCCGGGCTCATCCGGGGCAGGATGTCCGCCAGTTCGGCGCGGTAGTAATCCGCATAGAAGGGTTTGCCGGACAGGGGGCCGAGGAAGCACAGGGCGTCGAATCCCTCGGAGCCGCGGACCTTCCACCGGGTGCGGATCGCCGTATCGGCCAGCGAGGTGGCGGGGACGGCCAAAGGCAGGGTGGCCAAAGGCAGGGCGGCAGCGGTCAGGATAAGCTGGCGGCGGTTCATCCCGCCGGTCTATCCCGCGGCCGGAGCCTCGATCTTGAACGGACTTAACCTGCGCCAGCCGCCGGGAGTGCGGCCGGTCAGGGCGACGATGGCGCGGGTCATGTGGGCCTGATCCGCGAAACCGGCGTCCAGCGCCAGATCGGCCAGTGAGGCGGGGTCGGACAGACGTCTCAGGGCCAGCCGGGCACGGGCCTCGCTGCGATATCGGGCGGGACTGACGCCATAGGCGTGGCGGAACCCGCGCGAGACCGAGCCGGGGGCGATGCCCGTCATCTCCGCCCAGGCGGCCAGACAGAGGCGGCTGTTGCCGCGCAGGGCATCGGCGAGGTGGTCCGGCCAGTCACCAGGCTGTGCCGCTACCGGTACCAATTGCTCCAGCAGACCGGCGGTCGCCGCGCGCGGGTCGCGTTCGGCGATGCGGGCGATCCGGTCGGGGTCAGAGATGCGCATGAACGACTGGCCCGGCCGCCAGCCGTCCGGCAGGGGCAGGTTCAGCACCCGGGCACCCCGGCCGCCGAACCGGTTGAAATGGGCTTCGAAGCCTTCGTGAAGGACCACCTCGCCAGCGCTGACCGCCCGTCGGCCCGCGTCGCCGGCCTCTACATAGCCGCCGTCGAGTACCAGGGCGGCATAGCCATGGGCGTGCCTGTGGCGCGGGGCCCGGGCACCGGCAGCCAGATGTTGCCGCAACGGTGGGGCGTGCTGGTCCATGGACGCAGTCTGGCGCCGTCCGTCCGGTGCGATAAGTGAATTCCCGTCAAGGAACGGGCGGTCGCCGCCCTATTGCGCCAGCATGCCGCCGTCGATCTTGAACTCGGTTCCGGTGACGAATTTGGACTCGTCCGAGGCGAGGTAGAGGACGCAGTACGCCACGTCGTCGGGCTCGCCGATCCGCTTCAGGGGGATGCCGCGGCTCAGACGTTCGTGGGCCTTGGCCTCGTCACCGCCGGCCATGGCGATGAAGGGGTCGAGGATCGGGGTCTTGATGAAGACCGGGTGGACCGAGTTGCAGCGTACGTTCCACTCCATCTTGGCTGCCTCGAGCGCGACGGTCTTGGTGTACATCCAGACGCCCGCCTTGGTGGCGTTGTAGGCGCCCATGCCCGGGGCGGCGGCGAGGCCGGCGATCGAGGAAATGTTGATGATCGAGGACGGTGCCGAGGCGCGCAGGTGGGGCATGGCGTGTTTGCAGCCCAGCATGATCGACAGCAGATTGATCTCGAACTGACGCTGCCAGGAGGCCACCGTATCCTGTTCGACGAAGGCCAGGACGTCGCCGACGCCGGCATTGTTGACCAGAATGGACAGGCCGCCCATCGCCTGCACTGCCCCGTCGATGACCGTGACCCACTGGTCCTCTTTCGCGACATCGTGCTGGAAGGCGAAGGCCGAGCCGGGGATTTCGGCGTTGATCGCATCGGCGAGCGTCCGCACGCCGGCCAGATTGACGTCGGTAACGGCGACCTTCGAGCCCTCGCGCGCCAGCATCCACGCCATGGCCTCGCCCAGCCCGCCGGCCGCGCCCGTGATCAGGGCCTGTTTGCCCGCGACCCGTCCTGCCTTGCCCGTCATCATTTCGCTCCCATCGCGCCGGCCGCCTCGTCGATGAAGCGGGCCATCTGGATATCCCTGTCGGTGACGCCGTCCGCGTCGTGGGTGGTCAGCAGGACCTCCACGCGGTTGTAGACGTTCGACCACTCGGGATGATGATCGACCTTGTCGGCCAGAAGGGCGACGCGGGTCATGAAGCCGAAGGCGGCGTTGAAGTCGGCGAAGGCCAGGTTGCGGGCGATGGCGGGGCGGTCGCCCTCGTGCGCGCGCCAGAGCGGCAGGCCTTTCAGAGCTTCCGTAACGTCAATCCGGTCGGCCATGGCGTCCTCCTGTCCCCTTCGCCGTATCGCGCCCGCCGGGGGTCCACAAGCGGTACGGAACGCGCGGTGAAGCTTTGGCGTTACCCAGCGTAAGCCTTCAAGACGGGAGTCGACCTTGGACAATATGTGGATCGCCGCTCTGGCCCCGGCCGACCGGCGCAGGATCGAACCCCATCTGCATGAGCGGCCCTTCGAGCAGGGCCAGATGCTGTACGACGCCGGCGAGGCGGTCGAGGAGGTCTGGTTTCCGATGAGCGGGGTGGTGTCGCTGATGACCATCCTCGACGACGACCGGATGATCGAGACCGCCGCCATCGGCCGGGAGGGCCTCGTCGGAGTCACCTGCGGACCGATGAACGCCCGCGCCGCCAGCCGGGCCATCGCCCAGGTCGAGGGCGTATCGGCCTGTTGTCCGGCGGATGTCTTCGCCGACGCCCTGCACGAGAGCGAGCCGATGCGGCTGGCCCTGGCCAAATTCACCGAAAGCCTGTTTGCGCAGGTGCAGCAGACCGCGGCCTGCAACGCCCAGCACCGGCTGGACGAGCGGCTGGCGCGCTGGCTGCTGACCATCCACGACCGGGCTGAAAGCGACCGTTTCGACCTGACCCAGGCCGATATCGCCGGCATGCTGGGTGTCCGCCGCGCCACGGTGTCGGAAGTGGGCACAATTCTGGTCGACAAGGGACTGATCCGCCGGGGCCGCGGCTGGGTCGAGGTCACCGACCGCAAGGCGCTGGAGGCCGCCGCCTGCGGTTGTTACGGCGCGATCCGGGGCCTGATGAAGGACCTCGGCGTGCCGCGTCCCAAAGCCGGGGTTCACTGAGGCGGCGACCGCGACCACGCAGCCCGGTGACGGACGGGCGGCGACGCGCTAGACCGCGCCCATGACCGACGCCTCCGCCTCGACCGGCAAGACCTCCTCCTTCGGCTTTCGCGATGTCGACGCGAAGGAAAAGGTGCAGCTTGTGCGCGGCGTGTTCGACAGCGTGGCGTCCAGCTACGACCTCATGAACGACCTGATGAGCGGGGGCGTGCACCGGCTCTGGAAGGATGCAGCGGCGGCGAAGCTGAACCCGCGGCCGGGCGAGACCATTCTCGATGTCGCGGGCGGCACCGGCGACATGGCGCGGCGCTATGCGAAGATGGCGCGGGCGGCGCAGGAGCGGCGCGGCGGAGACGACGCCTCCATCATCGTGCTGGACTACAATGCCGAGATGATCATGGCGGGCGTCCAGAAGGGCGGCGAGCCGGAGATGCAGTGGTCGGTCGGCGACGCCATGGCCCTGCCCCTGCCGGACGCCTCGGTCGACGCCTATTCGATCAGTTTCGGCATCCGCAATGTGGCCGATATTCCGCAGGCGCTGCGCGAGGCGCGGCGGGTTCTGAAGCCCGGCGGGCGGTTCCTGTGCCTCGAATTCTCGCGCCCGACGGCCTCGGCGGTGCGCAAGGCCTATGACGCCTGGTCCTTCCACGCCATTCCGCGCATCGGCGGCTGGGTCGCGGGCGATCGGGAAAGCTATCAGTATCTGGTCGAGAGCATCCGCCGCTTCCCCGACCAGACGACGTTCAAGGGTATGATCGAGGACGCCGGCTTCAGCCGGGTGACCGTGACCAATCTGTCGGGCGGCGTGGCCGCCATCCATCACGGGTGGGCGATCTGACCCGTCCCGCCGACTACAAGACAGCGCCGCCACCGCCGCAAACCGAGCCGGTACGCCGCCCGGTCGAGGCGACACTGCGGCTGCTCGGCTGGGGCTGGGTTCTGGTGCGTCACGACGCCCTCGCACCGCGCGAGATCACGCCCCTGCTACCGGTGTGGATACGCTGGCTGGCCCATCTGCTGCATGCCTTCGCCGGCAAGGAGGGTCGCGAGGGCCGTCCGGGTCAGAGGCTGGGCAAGGCGTTCGAACATCTGGGGCCGGTGGCGATCAAACTGGGGCAGGTGCTGGCCACGCGGGCCGACATCTTCGGCATCGAATTCGCGCGCGATCTGGGCCGGCTGAAGGACGCCCTGGCACCGTTCTCCATTGAAGAGGCGCGGCGCGAGGTCGAGCGGTCGCTGGGCCGGCCGGTCGAGGCCCTGTTCACCGATTTCGGCCCACCGGTTGCGGCGGCCTCGCTGGCGCAGGCGCATCCGGCCTGGCTGGCCGACGGCCGCAAGGTGGCGGTCAAGGTGCTGCGGCCCGGCGTCGAGCGGCGCGTGGCGCATGGGCTGGATTCGATGCGTCTGGCGGCGCGGCTCGCGGTGCGGTTTGTGCCTCTGGCCCGGCGGCTGGAGCCCTCGGCCTTTGTCGAGACGATCGCGCGCGCCCTGCAGCTGGAGCTGGACATGCGGCTGGAGGCCGCCGCCGCCTCCGAGCTCAAGGACATCATGGACAAGGACGTCGGGGTCGGCGGCCATATGACCGCGCCGGCGGTGATCTGGGACGGGGTCGGCAAGCGGGTGCTGACGCTGGAATGGGCACCCGGCATGGCCATGACCGACCCGGCCGCGGCTGACCAGCCGGGGCTGGACAAGAATGCCCTGGCCGACAACGTCGTGCGCGCCTTCCTGACCCAGGCGCTGGATCACGGGACCTTCCACGCCGACCTGCACGAGGGAAACCTGTTCTGCCATGCGCCGGCGGAGCTGACGGCGATCGATTTCGGCATCGTCGGCCGGCTGGGGCCGGCGGAGCGCCGCTATCTGGCGGAAATCCTCTGGGGCTTCCTGAGCCGGGACTATGACCGCATCAGCCGCGTGCATTTCGAGGCCGGCTATGTGCCGCCCGAGCATTCGGTCGAGGCCTTCGCCCAGGCGTTGCGGGCGGTGGGTGAGCCTGTGATCGGCAAGGCGGCCTCGCAGGTCTCCATGGGCCGGCTGCTGGGCCAGCTGTTCGAGATCACCGACCTGTTCGACATGCATCTGCCAGCTGTTCGAGATCACCGACCTGTTCGACATGCATCTGCGGCCCGAACTGATCCTGCTGCAGAAGACCATGGTCTCGGTCGAGGGTGTGGCGCGGCGGCTGAATCCGGATCACGACCTGTGGGCCGCGGCCGCACCGGTGGTCGAGCGCTGGATCCGGCGCGAGCTGGGTCCGCAGGCCCAGGTGCGCGACGCCATCGAGGACATCCGCGCCACCCTGAAGGCGCTGTCCCGGCTGGCGCAGAACCCGCCCCAGCCGCAGACGGTGATCGTTCGGGAGCGTTACACGCCGGCGTGGGTGATTGTCTGTGTCACGCTTGCAATGACCGCGGCCGCAGCCGCCCTTGTTCTGTCGCTTTGGCCCGCCATCGTCTGACTTCAGTATCTGGAGACGACCGCATGAAGCCGCTTTTGATCGCCGCCGCCCTTCTGCTCCTTCCCGCTGCAGCGCAGGCCCAGGTCTCCGCCGGGTCGATGCCCAACAGTTTCGATGCTCCGGGCGCTGCCCGCGCCGTCCCCGCCCCCGCCCCCGCAGCGGCACCGGTCGCCGCCCCTTCGACGCCCGTCAACGCCCGGTCCGAAGACGTGCTGCGCGACATCATCGCCGGCGCCCAGGCGGGCACAATGGACTATGCGTTGATGAGCGACGACCTTGCCGCCAAGGTCCGTGAGCAGGAGGCCGCCATTCAGCCCCTGATCGTGGGCTTCGGGCCGGTGCAGGCGGTCGATTTCATCGGCAGCCAGGACGGTGCCGACCTGTTCGCTGTGACCTTCTCCAACGCCGCGACCCAGTGGGTCATTGGCTTCAATGAGGCGGACAAGGTCGCCGCCCTGCTGTTCCGCCCGGCGCAATAGGCCCTAGTCGTCGGAGCCGGGCCGGCCGCGGCCGCTCTTGATTGTCGAGCGTTTGGCCTTGCCTTCCAGCCGCCGCTCCTTTGAGGCGCGGGTGGGCTTTGTCGGGCCGCGGTAGACGGGGGCGATCGAGGCCTTGTCGACCAGTCCCTGCAGCCGTTCGATGGCGTCGGCGCGGTTGCGCTCCTGGGTGCGATAGCGGACGGCAGTGATCAGAATCACGCCGTCCAGCGTCAGCCGGCTGCCCGCCAGCTTCATGAGTCGGGTGCGCACGGATTCGGTCAGGGACGGAGAGTTGCGGGCGTCGAACCGCATCTGAACCGCGGTCGAGACCTTGTTGACGTTCTGGCCGCCCGGGCCGCCGGCGCGGAAGAAGCGGAACTCAAGCTCGCTTTCGGGGATGACGGTCACCGGACCACCCGTCTGGCGCGGACGACGGCCTGATCCAGCGCCTGCAGGAAGGCAGAGCGGTCCTTCGGCCCGAACGGCGGCGGGCCTGAGGTGGCCACGCCCATCGACCGCAGATGCTCTCCGACCATCCGCCCGGCGAGGGCCGAGCCAATGGAGTCCGGAGTGAAGGGCTGACCGTTGGCTTTCAGCGCCTGCGCACCGGCCTTCAGGCACCGGTCGGCCAGCGGGATGTCAGCGGTGATGACGATGTCGCCCGGTCCGGCCCGTTCGGCGATCCAGTCGTCGGCGATGTCCGGGCCAGCGTCGACGACGACCTGCTCGATCCACTTTTCGCGCGGCGTGTTGATCCAGCTGTTCGAGACCACGAACACATGCAGACCGTAGCGGGCCGCCACGCGATAGACCTCGTCCTTCACCGGACAGGCGTCGGCGTCGATGAAGAGGCGGGGAAGGGTCATGACCTATCTTACCCTTCCCCCTTCACGGGGGAAGGTGGCCGGCGAAGCCGGTCGGATGGGGGTTGTCGAAGGGTGAAACGAAAGAGGGGAGGCCGTCGCCGGCATCCCCCCATCCGTCTCGCTCCGCGAGCCACCTTCCCCCGCAAGGGGGCAAGGGGACGTTAGCGGCTGTAAGCCGGCGGCATCGCCCCTTCGCCGCCGTCGCGGTAGCGGTCGCGGAGCAGGAACTGGCGGCTGGTCGGGGCCTGTTCGGCACCGCCGATGAAGATGGCCTCGGCGTTGCTGAGCGGCTCCAGCGGATCGCCGGACCAGATCACCACATCGGCGGCCGCGCCGGCGCGCAGTTCGCCGAACTGGCCGGCCATGCCGAAGATGCGGGCCGGATTGACCGTGATGGCCTCGATCGCCGACTCGTAAGACAGGCCGTGCGAGACGGCATTGCCGGCGTTGTAGCGGGTCTCGCGGGCGCGGTGGATCGAGCCCTCATTGCCCTTGATGGCGATGACCACGCCCGCCGCGTCCAGCACCGCGGCGTTCTGCATACGCGTTGCCCGGGTCTCCAGATTGCCTGGCAGGTTGGAGATCGGATTGAGCAGGACCGGGACGCTGGCGGCCGCGATCTGGTCGGCGACCAGCCAGCCTTCCTCGGCCCCGTCGAGGATGATGCGGACGCCTTCCTCTCGGGCGAGGCGCAGGACCTGCTGGATGTCAGCGGCTCGGCGCACGGTGACGATCAGCGGCATGGTCCCGTTGGCGACCGGGATCAGGGCCTCGAGGTCGGCGCGCGACAGGCTGAGGTCGCGCAGGCCGGCGCGGTCATAGGCGGCGCGGTTGCGGGCGTAGAGGCGGACCTCGGCCAGGGTTTCCTTGAACTGGGTGAACTGGGCCCCGCGGGCGCCGCCGGCGATGCCGGCCCCGGCCTCGCCGAAGGGGGCGACCATGGCGACCCGCGCCTTGACCAGAATGTCGGTCCCGGCGGCCAGATGGATGATGGCGGCCTGGCCGGCGAACAGGCCGGGTGACTGCAAACCACCGTCGCCGACGCCGGCGAAGTCGCTGTCATCGTGCGCATGACCGCCGCCACCGCCGCCGGCGTGACTGGGAACGACGATGGCGCGGGTGATGCCGCCGAGACGGGCCACCGGCAGGGTAAAGGACCAGGGATCAAGGCCGTAGCTGACATCGAACGAGGCGCTGATGGAGTTGGCGCCGTTGGACAGATCGTCGGAGCCGTTGACGGAGGAAATCTCCGACCCGCCGAGGCCGCTGTCGACCGCGACGAAGCCGGGCGAGACGACCTTGCCGCGGGCGTCGATGATGCGGGCACCCGTGGGCGCCGCACCGGTTCCGACCGAGACGACCCGGCCGTTCTGGATCACGACGGTGCCGTTCTCGATCACGGAGGTTCCGGTCAGCACCCGGCCGCCGGTAATGGCGGTCAGGGTCTGGGCGAGGGCGGGGCTGGCGACGGCGGCCATGCCAAGTATGGCGGGAATGGCCGCGCCGAGGATGAGGCTCTTGAGGCGCATCAGCGGGCTCCCTGCAGGACGTTGGCGGCCGGCAGGCCGAAGCCCGGCTGGCCGAGTTCGAAGTCGGACAGCGGCTGGTAGGCCGGGTTCATGCGATCGAAGGCCAGGCCGCCGTCGACGAAGACCTGGTCAGCGCGGGCGTAGACGCTGAACGGATTGGCGCTCCAGATCACCAGATCGGCGCGCTTGCCGGCCTCGAGCGAGCCGGTCTGGTCGGCGATGCCGAGCGACCGGGCCGGGTTAAGGGTGATCCAGCTGATCGCCCGCTCCTCGGAGATGTTCATGCCGATGCGGCGGCCGGCGGCGAGGGCCGCGGCGGCCTCCTGATTCAGGCGCTGGGTCAGTTCGGCATCGTCGGAGTGGATGACGGCGCAGGAGCCCTGCGGCGCGTCGACGAGGGCGGCGTGGCGCAGATGCCTTCCCGGGCCAGCAGCGGCGCGATCTTGTAGGCCTCGATGGCGTGGTGGAAGGCGGTGATTTCGTAGCCGAACTCATTGGCGATATCGATCATCACCGCCATTTCGTCGGCGCGGTAGCAGTGGTTCTGGATCAGGATCGAGCCGTCCAGAACGCCCGCGAGGGTTTCCATCTGGAGGTTGCGGGTCGGGGGCGAGCCCTCGCCGTCCTCGCGCCACTTGTCCCATTTGGCCTTGTATTCGCGCGCGGCGATGAAGGCGGCGCGGTAGCCGGCGACATTGCCCATGCCGGTCGCGGGTGAGCTGTTGCGGCCGCCATAGACGCGCGACGGGTTCTCGCCGCACGCCATCTTCAGGCCATAGGGGGCGCCGGGCATTTTCATGCCCTGCATGGTCACCGAGGGGACGTTGCGGACGGTGACGCCGCGTCCGCCGAACAGGTTGGCCGAGCCGGGCAGGATCTGGAGGGTGGTTACGCCGCCGGCGCGGGCGGCGTTGAAGCCGGGGTCCTGCGGCCAGATCGAATGCTCGGCCCAGACCTGGGCGGTGTTCGGGTTGGTGGCTTCATTGCCGTCGCTCATCCCCGAGACGCCGGGCGAGGGATATACGCCGAGGTGGCTGTGCACGTCGATGATGCCGGGCGTCACGAAGCGGCCGCGGGCGTCGACGATGCGATAGCCGGCGGGCACCGGGGTCGAGGCGTCGCCGACCGCGGCGACCTTGCCGTCGGTGACCACGACCACGCCATTCTCGATCTTCTGGCCGGCGCCGGTGAAGACCGTGCCGCCGACGATGGCCATGTTCTCGCGCGGCAGCCCGCGATAGGTCGAGGGGAAGGGATCCGGGTTGGCGGCGGAGTCGAGGCCGCGCGCCAGCGGCTGTCGTGCCTCGGCGTCGGACGAACCGTCCGCGGCCGGCGTCTCGTCGTCACCGCCCATGGTCGCGCAGGCCGACAGGACCAGTGAACCCGCCAGCACGCAGGCGAGGGTGGCGAGGCTGGAGCCCCGCAAGGCGTGGAATCTCATCGGACGCTCCCCTTGTCCGCCCGAACCCGCGAGTGGGGGGCGTACGTCGGGGCGGATTACAAAAGGGTCCGGTGCGATCCGTCAAAGCCGGAAACATTACGGATCGGTAAGATGGCTCTTCACTTCGTCCCCGGACAGACCGGCGATCTCCAGAATCTTGGTCCGCGACTGGCCGCCGCGCTGAATCGCGACGGTGGATTTCGAGACGCCGAGCGCCTTGGCAACAAGCCGGACAAGGGCCTCATTGGCCTCGCCCTCGACCGGCCGCGCGCGCACCCGGACCTTGAGGACAGGCCGCCCTTCGGCGTCCACATCCCAGCCGTCGATGCGGTCTGCGGAGGCACCAGGGGTCAGTTTGACGGCGAGACGGGACATGGCGCGGACCGGACTCAGACCGCCTTCGCCCTGCCTCTCAGCGACAGGCAATAACCGAGCGTCACCGCGATCCCCAGGACGACCGCGCCGCTGCCGCCGATGACCGCCACGTCGGTCGGGGCGAAGGCCCAGAGGCCCGCATAGACCAGACCGCTCAGGGCCATGGACCAGCCGCCGACCCGATTCGCCTGACGGCCCCAGGCGCTCGGCACGACGGCCTTGGGCATCCGGTTGCCGAACCAGGCGACCATCAGGCCTGTTGCGCCCATGACGATCCGGTTGACCATGTCGCCGTCCATATAGCCTTCCCGGCGCGCGAAGGTCGCGGCCAGCGCGAGAACCACAATGCCAACGCCCCAGGCGAGGCTTCCGACTACGTCCCTGTTCATGGTGCGGGCTCCTTTTTGGGTCCGGGCGCTTCCACGCCGGGGCTGAACGAATCGACGAAACCCAGCAGCGCTTCTTCCAGCACCGAGAGCTTCAGATGGTAGATGACGGATTTTCCGGCCTTCTCGGCGTGAACCAGATCGGCCTCCTTCAGCACGGTGAAATGCGCCGACATGGTCGGTTTGGAGACGTCGAACTGATCACTGAGCTCACCCGCGCTCATCGGCCCCTTCTGCAGCAGTTGCAGGACGCGCCGGCGGGTGGGATCGGAGAGGGCCTTGAAAACCTGACTCATGATGCGACGTTTAGCTAATCGTCGAAATGAGTCAAGTGGCTTTGCTCCAGACAGTTTGGGTGCGGGCCTTCCGGCACCGGCTTGTGTCTGACTGAGGAAGCCTTCAGCTTGTCATCCCGGCCGGAGCGAAGCGCAGAGTCGGGACGGGCCGCGCTACCCCAAACATCGCTCCCGGACAGCCCGCTTGGGCTGAGCCGGGAGAGGGGTCGAGGTCAGGCCGGTGGTGATGTCTTCAGGCAGCCGTTCTGAGGCAGCCCTTCTTCCGGCTCAGCCCTGCGGGCTGTCCGGAAGCGAAGGATTCCCCGCACAGTGCGTCCCGGATCGCCGCTTTGCGGCGTCCGGGATGACAAGGGGCCGGTGCAAGGCTGGAGTCAGCCCAGCGCCTTCATCAGCTCAGGCACCACGGTCTTGTAGTCGCCGACGATGCCGTAGTCCGCGACCTGGAAGATCGGGGCGTCGGCGTCCTTGTTGATGGCGACGATGACCTTGGAGTCCTTCATGCCGGCGAGGTGCTGGATGGCGCCCGAGATGCCGATGGCGATGTAGAGGGCCGGGGCGACAACCTTGCCGGTCTGGCCGACCTGGTAGTCGTTGGGGGCGTAGCCGGCGTCCACGGCGGCGCGCGAGGCGCCGACGGCGGCGCCCAGCTTGTCGGCCAGCGGGTCCATGACGGCGTGGAATTCCTCGGCCGAACCGAGAGCCCGGCCGCCGGAGACGACGATCTTCGCGGCACCCAGTTCCGGACGGTCCGACTTGACCATCTCCTCGCTGACGAAGGCGGCCTTGCCGGCGTCGGCGCCCGCGATGGACTCGACCTTGGCCGAGCCGCCTTCAGCGGCGGCGTCGAAGCTGGTCGGACGCACGGTGATGACCTTCTTCGCGTCGGACGACTGGACGGTCTCCAGCGCATTGCCGGCGTAGATCGGGCGCACGAAGGTGTCGTTGGAGACGACTTCGATGATGTCCGAGATCGGGGCCACATCCAGCTTGGCGGCGATGCGCGGCATGAAATTCTTGCCGTCGGTGGTGGCCGGCGAAAGGATGGCGTCATAGCCGGCGGCGAGACCGGAGACGGTCGCCTCGACCGCCTCGGCCAGCTGGTGGCCCAGGCCAGCGCTCTCGGCCAGCAGGACCTTGCGGACGCCGGCGATCTTCGCGGCGGCGTCAGCGGCGGCCTTGGAGCCCTGGCCGATGACCAGGATGTCGACATCGCCCGACAGCTTCAGGGCGGCAGTGACGGTCTTGTGGGTGGTGTCGCGGACGGTGTCGCCGTCGCGGTCAGCGATTACGAGAACGGCCATTACAGGACCCCCGCGGTCTTGAGTTTCGCAACCAGTTCGGCGGCGTCAGCCACCTTGATCCCGGCCGAGCGCGTCGGCGGGGCCGTGACCTTCTTCACCGTCAGGCGCGGTGCCGTGTCGACGCCGTAGTCGGCGACCGCCTTGACCGCGATCTCCTTCTTCTTGGCCTTCATGATGTTGGGCAGGGAGGCGTAGCGCGGGGTGTTCAGGCGCAGGTCCACCGAGACGACGGCGGGCAGGGTCGCCGACAGGGTCTGCAGACCGCCGTCGACCTCGCGGGTCACGGTCGCCTTGCCGCCGCCGATGACGATCTTGCCGGCGAAGGTGGCCTGGGGCCAGTCGAGCAGGGCGGCCAGCATCTGGCCAACGGCGTTGTTGTCGCCGTCGATCGACTGTTTGCCGAGCAGGACCAGGTCCGGCTTCTCCTCGTCGACCACGGCCTTGAGCAGTTTGGCGACGGCCAGCGGCTCGAGGTCGGCGTCCGACTGGATCAGCAGGCCGCGGTCCGCGCCCATGGCCAGGGCGGTGCGGATGGTTTCCTGGGCCTGGGTCACGCCGATGGAGACGACCACGATCTCGGTGGCGGTTCCGGCGGCATGGTGCTCCTTTCCCTCCTTCATCCGCACGGCCTCTTCGACGGCGATCTCGTCGAACGGATTCATGCTCATCTTGACGTTTGCGAGATCGACGCCGGTCTGGTCCGCCTTGACGCGAGCCTTGACGTTGTAGTCGATCACCCGTTTGACGGGGACGAGAACCTTCATTGTGCTATCCACGAAAGCGCCGGAATGTTGGGTGAGGGAATGGTACGCCTCACCCGGCCTGTCAACGTAACGCCGCGTCAACGGACAGAAACGTCCGCCTCTCACAGCTTCGGAACGCCACCATGCAACGCCTCCTGACCATGAAACGGCTCAGCGTCCTGTTCCTGTCGATCTTCGCCGTGCTGATGGCCGGGATGTTCGCCTATGAGCGGCTGGTCGTGGCCCCGGGCGACCGCTGCGAGGCGGGCGGCGGGTGGTGGGACCCTGAAGGCAAGGAATGCGGCCGGCCGATCTCGATCGCCGAGATCACAGGTCGGCCGAACCCCGGCGAACGCGCCGCGGCCTCGGCCGAAAAGAACCGTGAGCTGGTGGCGATCGAGGACACGCTCGCCGCCCAGCAGCGCGCCCGCGACGCCGACGCCGAGCGCCAGCGTGCGGCGCTCGCGGCGCAATAGGCGGCGGCGATGTCGTTCCAGGCCTACCTCGACAATATCCAGAGCAAGACCGGCAAGTCGCCGGACGATTTCCTCGTGCTCGGCGAGGCGAAGGGCTTTGTCGAGGGCGGCCGCCTGAAGCCCGACGTGAAGGCTGGCCAGATCGTCGAGTGGCTGAAGACTGACTTCGACCTCGGCCACGGGCACGCCATGGCGATCTTCGCCCTTTTCAAGGGCAAGCGGGACTGAGTTTCAGACCTGGCGCGTCGCGCCGGGCTTCCACTTCACGTCGTCGGCACCGTTGGCGTTGGCGCGGCGGGCGGCGACGAACAGGTGGTCCGACAGACGGTTGAGGTAGCGGATGGCTGCCGGGGTGACGGCTTCGCCCGCTTCGATCAGCCGCACGGCCTCGCGCTCGGCGCGGCGGGCCACGGTGCGGGCCAGATGCAAATGGGCCGACAGGGCGGAGCCGCCCGGCAGGATGAAGCTGTCCAGCTCTTTCAGGCTTTCGTTCATCCAGTCGATCTCGGTCTCGAGCCGTTCGACCTGGCTGTCGATGATGCGCAACGCCTCCCATTTCGGCGCCGGGTCCAGGGGGGTGGCCAGGTCCGCGCCGAGGTCGAACAGTTCGTTCTGGATACGGCCCAGCATGGCGTCGATGCGGTCGTTCTGGCCGGAATGCAGCCGGGCGACGCCGAGGACGCTGTTCAGCTCGTCAACCGCGCCATAGGCCTCGACGCGACGGTCGCTCTTGGACACCGTGGCACCGGACGCCAGCCGTGTCTGACCGCCGTCGCCGGTCTTCGTATAGATGCGGTTCAGGACGACCACGGGTCAGCTCCCGTGCGTGGATTTCCACCACATGCCGACGCACAGCAGTACGATGGCCACTGCCTGCAGGCCCACGCGCAGCCGCATCAGCTTGTTGGAACGCGAACGATCCGCGTCCCCGCCCCGGTGCAGGGACCAGAGACCGAAGCCGAGCGTGACGGTCACCGCCAGGATCGCCACGAGGATGAGGATGTTGATGATGTCGCCCATGGCGGCAATCTAGGCGCGCTCGCGGCCCGAGGCCAGTGCGGCACGGTCGCACCGGCTTAACCATTCCAGCGAAGCGGATCGTCATCCTTTCGTGGTCTGTTGTTCGGCCAAAGGGGTGGGCATGACTGACCGCGCGATCCGGAATCTGGCTCATCTTCGCCGTTCGGCATCGACGGCCCGCGTCCTGAATCTGCTGAAAATCTTCACGGATCACGGCCAGGAGGCCGACTGGGCGGAGCGGCCGCTGTTTCAGACGCATGCGCTGAACCGGGCTTTGATCATCAAGCACCGGCTGCGCCGGGACGAGACGGACTCTTTCTACGTTCGCCGACAGGTGGCGACCAAGGTGGTCATCCCGCTCGACCCGCATGAGCTCAAGACCGGCGGGCGATACGTCTTTGTCGGCCAGCGCGGCTATGAACGGATGATGCAGGAGGCCTTCGGCGTTACGGCGGGCCACCGCGACCTGATCACGCTCAACCTGCTCGACAGTCTGCCCTCCCTCGACCCCTTCCTGTTGCGGGAGCAGCTGAAGCGTGCGGGTCTGGAGCCGGCGCCCTGCTATTTCTCCATCAGCGAATCCGACCTCCAGCGCATGGGCCGGTTTGTCGAGGACGAGATCCGGCCGCTGGTCACCCTGTGCATCGGTCCCGATCTGGAAGCCGTGGGCTCGACCCAGAGACTGGCCGGAAAGATCATGTCCAATGATCCGCGCGACCGTATGGAGGCGTTGCGGGAGACACTGCGGCTGGAGCCCGACGACTATCAGGAGGGCGTCTTCTGCTGGAAGGGCTTCCTCTACTATAAATGGCTGCTGACCAGCCTGAGGGCCGAGGCCGCGAGCGTGGCCGACGAGGTCCAGAGCGTCAGGCCGATCGGCAAGGTCGACCGCGACGCCCGGGCCTGGCTGGACCGGGGCCGCGCGGTGTTGCGCGACCGGATCATCGAGACCTGTAATGAGGCGGGCAGCACCCTGGCCGTCTATGACCGGGCCTACGCCGGCTTGACCCACGAGGGCCGGCCGGTCGACTTCCGTGATTTCCTGCTCAATGCGCCCCGGCTGTTCGCCCGCCTTGGCGATCAGCTGGGCGCGATCCAGCATGTGGTCAGCTTCTGGCGCTTCCGCTTCAGCCGCGGTGCCTCGCCGGTCGGGGTCGAGGAGCTGATCGACATCTTCATGGATTTCGAGACGGGTCTCGCGAGCCGCAAGTCCGATGACCTCTCTTCGAGGATGGCGGCCTGAGCGTGACGGTTCAGCGGCCCGCCGGGTAGGCCTCGACGAGGACGGCGATATCGAGCGCGGAGACTCGGCCGCCCGACCCGCCGAGCGGACAGCTTCTCCGTACCGCTTCCGCGCGGGCGGCGGGTGTGAAGGCGAGATCGACGCCGCGCCGACGATGTGTCGGGTCCTCAAGATAATGCATGACCGAACAGGGGTCGTACTGGCGCGTGAACAGAAGCCGCGGCGTCATCCCGACCCCGCCCGCCGGAGCGCGGCGGTCCGGGGCGGGAATATCGAAACGGACGACATAGTTGCGCCGCCACAGGGCTTCGCGCTCGACCAGCGCAGCAGGCCCGGCGCCGGTCGGCGGCGGCAGGCGGCTGACCGAGAGCCAGGCGGCGCGATCGCTGCGCTCATGTTCGTGGTCGAGGCCCAGCACATGCCCGAGTTCATGCACCATCACCCGGTGACGGCACGGCCCGCTCAGGATGAGGAAGCTCCGGGCCGTCGGCGGGGCACCGGTTCCGGCCGGGCGTTCGAAGGCGCTGCGTGTCGGCGGGGGGCGGTCGACGGCACCGCGTCCGACCGTCGCGCGGCAGCGGTTGGCACCGTCCACAGACTGGTGACGCAGGATGATCAGCCGGGGGCCAGAGGACGCGGCGACGAAGCGGACAGGCGCGCCGGCCTGCGTCCAGGATTCCATGGCCTGCCGCACTGCGGACCGGTCCGCGGCGGTGACGCCGGGTCCGAAGCCGTACCGAACCTGCCCGCCTGGCCAAAGGCCGGTGCTGCGCTGAACCACGCCCGCCCCCGCCGGCGCGACCGGCACCACAAGGGCGGCGGCGAGCACGGCAAGGACGGTCAGCCGGAGCTTTCCGATCGTGATCATTCTCGCTCCCGGACCTTGGCCGGGAGAGGCTATCAGGCCGCGGCCTAGTAGCGGTAGTGGTCCGGCTTGAACGGGCCTGCGGTCGGGACCGAGATGTAGTCGGCCTGTTCCTTCGACAGGGTCGTCAGCTTGGCGCCCAGCTTGGCCAGGTGCAGCGTCGCCACCTTTTCATCGAGGTATTTCGGCAGGACGTAGACCTGGTTCTCGTAGGATTTGGCGTTAGTCCACAGTTCGATCTGGGCCAGCGTCTGGTTGGTGAAGCTGGCGCTCATCACGAAGGACGGGTGGCCCGTGGCGTTGCCCAGGTTCACCAGACGGCCTTCCGACAGCAGGATGATCTTCTTGCCGTCCGGGAATTCGACGTGGTGGACCTGCGGCTTGATCTCGTCCCACTTGAAGTTCTTCAGGCCGGCGACCTGAATCTCCGAGTCGAAGTGGCCGATGTTGCAGACGATGGCGTTGTTCTTCATCGCGCGCATGTGGTCGACGGTCAGGACGTCCTTGTTGCCGGTGGCGGTGACGAAGATGTCGGCCTCGCCGGCCACGTCCTCGACGGTGACGACTTCATAGCCCTCCATCGCGGCCTGCAGGGCGCAGATCGGATCGACTTCGGTGACCTTCACGCGGGCGCCGCCCTGGCGCAGCGAGGCGGCCGAGCCCTTGCCCACGTCGCCATAGCCGCAGACCACGGCGACCTTTCCCGACAGCATGACGTCGGTGCCGCGACGGATCGCGTCGACCAGCGATTCACGGCAGCCGTACAGGTTGTCGAACTTGGACTTGGTGACGCTGTCGTTGACGTTGATGGCGGGGAACGGCAGGTCGCCCTTCTTGGCCATTTCGTACAGGCGGTGGACGCCGGTGGTGGTTTCTTCCGACACGCCGCCGATGGCGTCGCGGATCGCGGAATAGAAGCCGGGCTTCTCGGCGATGTAGCGCTTCATCACCTTGTAGAGGGCTTCCTCTTCCTCGTTCTGCGGGTTGGCCAGCAGGGACAGGTCCTTCTCGGCCTTGGGGCCGAGCACGCACAGCAGGGTCGCGTCGCCGCCGTCGTCGAGGATCAGGTTCGGATAACCGCCGTCAGCCCATTCGAAGATCTTGTGGGCATAGTCCCAGTACTCTTCCAGCGTCTCGCCCTTGGTGGCGAACACCGGCGTGCCGGCGGCGGCGATGGCGGCGGCGGCGTGGTCCTGGGTCGAGAAGATGTTGCAGGAGGCCCAGCGGACCTCGGCACCGAGGGCTTCCAGCGTCTGGATCAGCACGGCGGTCTGGATCGTCATGTGCAGCGAGCCGGCGATGCGGGCACCCTTGAGAATCTGCTGCGGACCGAACTCTTCGCGCAGCGCCATCAGGCCCGGCATTTCGGTTTCGGCGATGGCGATTTCCTTGTTGCCAAACGGGGCAAGCGAGATGTCGCGGACGATGTAGTCGGTCATGGGGCGGGGCTTTCCGGGGAAGTGTTCGCGCGGCCTATAGACCGGTCGGGGCGCGGGGGCAAGAAACACATAAGGATGTCTTTATGTGTTTGATCGCCCGTCTCGTGCGCCGCGGCGTTTCATGTCACCTTCGGCTTGAGGAGCGAACCATGCCGGGCGGAGACCTGACACGGCGGGCCATGGCCCTGGCGGGCCTGATGACCGCAGCAGCGGCAGGACCGGCGCATGCCCGCGAGCAGACGGCTACGGCCTTCACCTCCGGGGACCTGCAACAGGGACTGCTCACCGTCCCGGTCACCATCGATGATCAGGGTCCCTATGCCTTCGCGATCGACAGCGCCGCCAACGCATCAGTCATAGCAGAGGATCTGGCGGTCCGCCTCGGGCTCGCCGATGCGGGTGAAGTGACGATGCATACGGTCGTGGCCAGCGAGCAGGCGGCGACCGTCCGTGCGCCCCGACTACGCACCGGGGCGCTGGATGTGCGCGACGCGAGGCTGGTGGTCGGCGGCCGCGCCAATATGGACGGACTGGACGGACTACTGGGGACGGACCTCCTGGCCGGTCTGAGGCTGGTGCTCAATTTCAGGGGGCGCACCCGGGTCAGCGTCACCCGTCCGCGACGCGGTCGCGAGCGGGCCCTCGACGGGCTGTTGCTGGATGCGCGGGCGCCGTTGACGGGTCAGCAGCGGTTCAACGGCCTGCTACTGATCGACGCGCTCGCCCGAACCACGCCGTGCAAGGTCATCGTCGACACCGGCGCTAGAATGACGATCATCAACTCTGCCCTCGCCGCCCAGGCCAACGCCCAGCCGATGGCCCTCCCCGACGGGTCCAGCCAGAGCGTGGTCCTGTCGCCGACCGGGCGCGGCGCCGTGACCGAGGCCATGGTGCTGCCCGAGCTTCAGCTCGGCGGCGTCCGGCTGACGCGGATATCTGTCCTGGTCGGCGACCTGCACACCTTCGCCGTCTGGGGCCTGGCGGATGAGCCGGCCATGCTGATGGGCGTCGACCTGCTGGGCCTGTTCCAGACCGTGACGATCGACCTGCAGCGCGGCGAACTGCTGCTGGACCCCTGACAGCGATCTGTGTCTATCTGGAGCAATTCCGGGGAGACAACTATGAAATCAATAGTCGCAGGTGCGCTGGCGGCGCTCACGATGGGCGGTTCAGTTTTCGCCCAGGACGCGGCTCCGACTAGCCCGGGTCCGGTCACCCTGATCCACGCGGGACGGCTGCTGGATCGTCCCGGTCAGGCGCCGCGCGGGCCCTCGACCGTGGTGGTGCGCGACGGCCTGATCGTCGAGATCCGCGACGGTTTCGCGGACGCGGCCGCCTTCCCGGGCGCGACCGTGATCGACCAGCGCGACCGCTTCGTCCTGCCCGGCCTGATCGACAGCCATGTGCATCTGGTGTCGGACCTCGGCGGTCAGGCGGGCTTCCTGTCCGGGGTCACCGAGAACCTTCCGGCCCACGCCTATCGCGCGGCCGAGAACGCCGAGAAGACGCTGATGGCGGGCTTCACCACGGTGCGGAATCTCGGCGACGACGGCGGGGTGACCCTGGCGCTGGCGGACGCCACCGCCGCCCACCGTCTGCCGGGGCCGCGCATCATCGATTCCGGCAACAGCATCTCGACCACCTCGGGCCATATGGACGGGCGGCTGGGGTTCAACGACGACCTGCGCGAAGTGATGCCGCACGACAACGTCTGCAACGGCCCCGAGAGCTGCCGCGAGGCTGTGCGTATCCAGGTCGGCCGCGGCGCCCGGGTGATCAAGATCGCCACCACCGGCGGGGTCAACAGCCGCATCGGCGCCGGACTGGGCGCGCAGATGTTCGAGGATGAGGCGCGGGCCCTGATCGAGACGGCGCACCTCTACGGCCTGAAGGTTGCGGTCCATGCCCACGGCGCGGACGGGATCAACATGGCGCTGCGGCTGGGCGCGGATTCCATCGAGCACGGCACCATCTTTGACGACGAGACCCTGCGTCTGTTCCGCCAGTCGGGTGCCTACTATGTGCCGACTCTTTCGACGGTGAACGGCTATATCGAGCGGCTGGCCGCCGATCCGAACGCTTATCCGCCCGAGGTCCTGCCCAAGATCCAGTGGCGCATCTCGATCACCGGCCAGTCGCTGCGGCGAGCGGTGCCTGCAGGTGTGCGGATCGCCTTCGGCACCGACGCCGGCGTCTCCAAGCACGGGCGCAACGCCGATGAGTTCGCCCTGATGGTCGCCAACGGCATGACGCCGATGAGCGCGATCCAGGCGGCCACGGTCAACGCCGCCGACCTGCTGGGTCTGTCAGCGGAGGTTGGAACACTGGAGCCCGGCAAGCGCGCCGACATCATCGCCGTCGATGGCGACCCGCTGACCGATGTGTCCGTTCTGACCTCCATGGACTTCGTCATGCGTGACGGCCGGGTCTATCGCGACGAGGAATAGGCGGCTTGGCGGGCGGAGGCGGCGACGCTAAGCAGACGCCATGACCCGTGACCTTGCCGCCCCCCGCCACGACTGGACCCTGGACGAGGTCGAGGCCTTGTTCGCCCGGCCCTTCATGGAGCTGGTGTTCGACGCGGCGACCGTACACCGGGCATGGTTCGATCCGTCGGAAGTGCAGAAGAGCCAGCTGCTGTCGATCAAGACGGGCGGCTGCGCCGAGAACTGCGGCTATTGCTCGCAGTCGGCCAGTTTCGACACCGGGCTGAAGGCCGAGAAACTGATGGACGCCACGGCGGTGATCGCCGAGGCGATGGCCGCGAAGGCCGGCGGGGCCTCGCGCTTCTGCATGGGCGCGGCCTGGCGTGAGCTGAAGGACCGCGACACGCCGAAGCTGGCGACCATGATCGCGGGGGTGAAGGCCCTCGGGCTGGAGACCTGCGCGACGCTGGGGATGCTGACGGCGGATCAGGCGCGGCAGCTGAAGGTGGCGGGGCTCGACTACTACAATCACAACCTCGACACCGGGCCTGAGTACTACGCCCAGGTCGTCACTACGCGGACCTATCAGGACCGGCTCGATACGCTTCAGCATGTGCGCGACGCCGGCATGAGCACCTGCTGCGGCGGCATCGTCGGCATGGGCGAGGCGCGGCGCGACCGGGCCAGCCTGCTGCATGCGCTGGCGACGCTTCCGGTTCATCCCGACAGCCTGCCGGTCAATGCGCTGGTGCCGGTCACCGGCACGCCGCTGGGCGAGCGGGTCATGCGGGAGGGCGAGATCGATCCGATCGAACTCGTCCGCACCGTCGCCGTGGCGCGGATCGTCTGTCCGAAGGCCATGGTGCGGCTGTCGGCCGGGCGTGAGACGATGAGCGCCGAGATGCAGGCGCTGTGCTTCCTCGCCGGGGCCAACTCCATCTTCGTCGGCGGCAAGCTGCTGACCACGCCCAATCCGGAACAGGACGAGGATGCGGCCCTGTTCGCCCTGCTGGACCTCAGGGCGATGGAGCCTGCGGCGGTCGGGGCTGCGGCGTAACGCTGCTTTAAGCGCTGGGCACTAGTCTCGGCGCATGGATCGTCGCGCTCTCCTCGGACTGAAGACCCAACCGCTCAGGACCAGCGGCGGCGGGGGTGGCGCGCAGGCGACCTATCTCCGGCTGCCGACCATCACCGCCAATGTCCGACGACCGGGCGGGCGGCTGGGCGTGATGACGGTCGAGACCGGGGTCGATACGCCCGACGCCGCCCTGCGCACCCGGGTGGCCCAGTCGGCCCCGCGCCTGCGGGCGGCCTATGCGGCGGTGGTCCAGCAATCAGCCAATGCGCTGCTGCCGGGCACGCCGCCGGACGTCGAACGGCTGGTTGCCCAGCTTCAGGCGGCGACCAATACGGTGATGGGCCGCGCCGGCGCGCGGCTGCTTATCGGAACGGTGATGGTCGTTTAGGCATCAGGCAACAGGCAACAGGCAACAGGTTTGGAGCCGCCATAGCCCTCGCTTCTGATGCGTGATGCCTGATGCCTGTTACCTCAGTCCTTGGTCGGACTGACCTGGTTCTCATCGCCATAGGTCAGGGCCAGGAAGACGTCTTCCAGATCCGGGTCCTCGGTGACGATATCGGCGATGGTAACGCCGGCAGCGCGGACGGCGGCCAGCACCTGCTCAACCGATGACTGGCCCTTTTTATAGGTGACGGCGAAGGCGCCGTTGGGGCGGGCGACGGCCTCGAAGCCCTTGAGTTTGGGCAGGGACTTCAGGGTGCCCTCGGGGGTCACGACCACGTTCCGGGTATCAAGACGGCGCAGCAGCTGGGGCGTCGGCTCGCAGGCCACGACCTCGCCGCGGTTCATGATGGCGATGGTGTCGCAGAGCTCTTGCGCCTCTTCCAGATAGTGGGTGGTCAGCAGGATGGTGACACCCTCGGCGTTGAGGCGGCGGACGTATTCCCACAGCTGGCGGCGCAGCTCGACGTCGACGCCGGCGGTCGGCTCATCGAGGATCAGGATGGGCGGATTGTGGACCAGCGCCTTGGCCACCATCAGGCGCCGCTTCATGCCGCCGGAAAGGGCGCGGACATAGGCGTGGGCCTTGTCGCTCAGGCCGAGCGCGGCGAGCAGTTCATCGGATCGGCGCTCGTTGGCGGGCACGCCGTAGAAGCCGGCCTGGACCTCCAGCGACTCGCGCGGGCTGAAGAAGACGTCGGCGACGATCTCCTGCGGCACCACGCCCAGGGCGGCGCGGGCGTCGCGCGGCTGTTTGTCGATGTCGCGGCCCCAGATCTCGGCTGTGCCGCCGGTCTTGTTGACCACCCCGGCGAGGATGTTGATCAGGGTCGACTTGCCGGCGCCGTTGGGGCCCAGCAGGCCGAACATCGAGCCGCGTGGGATGACCAGATCGACGCCGCGCAGGGCGACCTTGGGCGGCGCCTTCTTCGAACCCGCATAGGTCTTTTCCAGCCCGCGGACCTCGATGGCGTTCACGGGCAGGGCGGCGGATTCGGACATGCGGCGGCTTTCAGTCGGTGACGGGCCTAGTTAGGCGTGTGGCCCCTCGTCGCCAAGGCCAGACGAGGCGACGCCCGCTGAGTCCGGTCAGTGGCGCTTGACCGCACCGGCAATAATGTCTAGTAAGCTTGTCATTATGAACAGTGTACTTGACGGAAACCGACGCATGACCCGTACGAAGATGATCGGCTGGACGGCCTTTGCATTCTGTCTGCTTGGCTATGGCGTCTTTACCGCTGTGGTGGTCCTGAACCGCATGGGCGAACTGGCGATGCGGGAGACCCTGTTGATCGGCGGGCCCGCAGCGGTGATTGGCGAGATCGGCCTGTGGGTTGCTGCGGGCTGCCTGGGCTGGTCGCTTTTCCGCAAGCGCAAGGCCTTCTTCGACCGGGTCTTCCGCCGGAAATCGCAGACGGTTTGACGCCGTGCGCCGGGGCTTCTAGGGAGTCGGTCGATATCCGCCCTACCCGTCAGGTCCGCCCATGCCGCCGCGCCACGCCGATGCGATCATTCCGCCGCCGGAAGCCATCGTGGTCTCCACCAAACGCGTGGCCTGCGACGGCGGCGGCGGGGCCCTGGGCCATCCGCTGGTCTATATGGACATGGGCGGCGAGGACTTCGTCGAATGCGGTTATTGCGACCGCCGCTTTGTGCTGAAAGCCCATCCGAAGCCCGGGAACGAATACCTCAGCCCCGCCGCGCGGCCGCCTGAAGCTCACTAGGTTCATTCAAATCCGCTCATCCCCGCTTTCGCGGGGATGAGCGGAACAGAAATCAGTCCTCAGCAGGCGGCGCGGGCATCAGGTCGCCGAAGGGCGCGGCGTCGGCCAGTGCCCTGACGAACGAGGGCCGCGCCATCAGGCGTCCGTGCCACGCCCGCAGCCGCGGCCGGTCGCCGAACGGGACCAGCCGGCGGGCATAGGTCAGGATCGGTGCCGCGCCGCAGTCCGCCATGGTGAAGGAGTCGCCGGCACCCCATGTCCGGCCATCCGCCAGTCGCGCTTCCAGCCAGTCCCAGGCTCCCGCCAGAACAGCTTCGTCCTGTGCGTCGCCGAAGGGGTCCTCATTGCCGGCGGGGCGGAATTTCCGCGGGATGATGCGGTTCATCGGACCGCCGGCGTAGAGGTCCACCATCCGGTCGACCAGCCGCGCCTCCAGCGCCGCCTCTGGATCCCCGGGGATCAGCCGGCCGCCGCCGGCCAGCCGGTCGAGGTATTCGATGACGATGCTGGATTCGTAGAGAGTCCGGCCGGCCGTCGTGTCCACCAGCGCCGGCATCTTGGCGAAGGGGGACAGGCTGCGGAACTCGGTCATGACCGCCTCGTTCGCGGCCTCGACGAGCTTCTGTTCGAACGGCAGGCCGAGTTCGTAGAGGGCGACAGACGCCTTCTGGCCGTAGGCGGAATAGGGGTGGGACCAGAGGACGAGGCTCATCGGTCGACCTTCCGCACGATCTTGAGATGGGTGGCGCGCTCGCCGGCGGTGCTTTCGGCGACGACATAGCCGAACGACGAGAGGTCCAGCCCGTGCCAGAGCGACTCGCCGGAGCCGAGCAGGACGGGCGAGACGGCGATATGCAGTTCGTCGATCGCGCCGGCGCGCAGATTTTGCCGGATCGTCTCCGCGCCGCCGCCGATGCGCACATCGAGGTCGCCCGCGACCGCACGGGCCCGCTCCAGCGCGACCGCGGCCCCTTCGGTGACAAAGTGAAACACAGTGCCGCCCTTCATCGCCAGCGGCGGGCGCGGATGATGCGTCAGGACGAAGACGGGGCAGCGATAGGGCGGCTCCTCGCCCCACCAGCCCTCCCATCCGTCGTCAACCCATGGGCCGCGAGAGTGGGCGAACATGTTGCGGCCGAGGACCCAGGCCCCGATCCCCTCCAGGCCGCGTCTGGCGAACCCCTCGTCCACACCGGTCTCGCCCTCACCCTTGCCGTACATCCTCTGGAAGGTCGCAGTCGGGAAGAACCATTCGTGCAGGCGTTCGCCTCCGACGCCGAGCGGGTTCTGAAGGGACTGTTCAGGCCCGGCGCCGAAGCCGTCGACCGAGACGGCGTAGGAGGATACGCGAACCTTGCCGGTCATCCCCGGGTCTCCAGTTCGCGGGCAAGGTTCTCGAACATGGCAGCGCAGCCTCCTTCACGCAGAGGGATGTGAGCGGCACCGTCCTCGCCAAAATAGGCACCCTGTTCGGTATAGGTCAGCCGCGTTCCGTCACGGTCGGGTGCCAGTTCGATCGTCGCGAGCGACGCCGAGATCCGGTGCCTTTCCTCCCCGATCTCGCTGCCCATGACATAGCTGAGGATGATCCGCCGGTTCTCGACGATGTCCAGAAACAGGGTGTCGTTGAAGCCGACGTCCCTTTCCTCACCGCCGAACCGGTAGCGACCGCCACCCTGACCGCCGACGCGGAAGTCATGGGTCCATTCGTAGATCGTTGCGCCCGGCGCTTCTGCAAACCACCGTCGAAAGGCGACAGGGTCTTCATAGGCCTGGAAGACGCGTTGCGGCGAGGCGTCATAGCGGCGCTCTACCGTGAACATGCCGTGGGCGAGTTTCGCCGTCATTCGCGGGGCTCCGTTGCGAGCTTTGAGGCTTCGAGGAAGACGCCGAGGCGATCGAGGCTGGCCTCGGCGGACCGCCGGCGGTCATTGAGCCAGCGCTCGGCGGCATCGAGCGCCGGAGTTTCGACGCGGCAGGTCCGGACCCGACCGACCTTTTCTGACACCACCAGACCCGAGGACTCCAGAACCCTGAGGTGCTGGACCACTGCCGACATGGACATCGTAAAGGGTTCAGCCAGTTCGCTGACCGACGCCGGCCCGCGCGAAAGCCTTTCGACCATCGCTCGCCGGGTCGGATCGGAAAGCGCCTGGAAGGACAGATCGAGGGTTGAGGTATGCTGAAGCATTTCCTTAAGTATCAAGGCGCCGGAGCAGTCGCAACCCCTCGTTAAGCGACGGGGCGCACCCTCTCCTTCGATCCATTCCGGAAGACGCCCCATGTCGACCATCCAGACGTCAAGCTATCGCCGCCCGCGCGACCATTTCGAACCGCAGGATATCGACCCACACGAGCAGCGACGCCTTCGGGGCCTGCTCGAACAGATCGACTATTCGGCCTTCATCGCCAATCGCGAAGTGATCGGCCAGATGCTCCCGAAACTGGACGCGTCGATGTTCCAGAAGCTGGCCGTGCTGACAGCGACGGCCCGGGCAAAATGGGTGGCCGAGAGCCTTCGGCAGTCCGAGTCCGGCGCACCCTCCACGGCGGACCAGATTGCCCGACTGGCCACGGCCCGCGCCGCCTATGAGGAACTGGCCGAGGCCTATGAGGGTCTGCGGCGCATGGTCGAGCGCGGCTACGTCGCCATTCGCTAGCCGATAGGCTGGGGACGGGTCGCGATCGGCGCATCCGGGTCAGTGGACGGCCGCTCGGCCGCAGTCGGGGCCGGATCGGGGGAAATCACAATCACGGGCGGCGGCGTGACCGTCGGCTGCGGGGGGGCGACCGCAGGCGCGGCCGAAGCCGGTCGGGCGGCAGGCGGCGGCGTGCGC
>VFBG01000172.1 GCA_006515835.1 bacterium
AAGGCCGACACCGACCCCGAAATCCTCGCCGCCTTCCTCGGCCAGTTCTACGAGGACAAGCCGGTCCCCCGGCTGATCCTGTCCAACATCCTGCCGTTCGAGAAAGAGTTGCTGGAGGAGGCCTTTTCGATGAAGGCCAGGACCAGCGACGGTCGCCGGGTCGTCTCGATCGAATGGCCGAAGCGCGGCGACAAGGCCGCCCTCGTCGACCACGCCCTGACCAACGCCCGCGAGGCCCTTGGCCGCAAGATGGCGGAAGGGTCTGCGCAGGGCAAAATCCTCGACGAGCTTTGCGAGGCCTTCGGTCTGGACAGCCGGCCCGAGCGGATCGAGATCTACGACAACGCTCACATCCAGGGCACCAACGCCGTCGGCGGCATGGTCGTGGCGGGCCCCGACGGCTTCCAGAAATCGCAGTACCGCAAGTTCAACATCCGCGGCGAGGACCTGACCCCCGGCGACGACTACGGCATGATGCGCGAGGTCCGCTTCGGCCGTCTGGTCAAGGACGAGGACGCGGGCGAGGAAGTGGTCCGCCCCGACCTGCTGCTGATCGACGGCGGCGCCGGCCAGCTGGCCGAGGTGCTGGCGGTGCTGGCCGATCTGGGTCTGGACGACATCCTCGCCGTCGGCGTGGCCAAGGGCCCGGACCGCGACGCCGGCAAGGAACATTTCTTCATGCCGGGCAAGCCGCCCTTCATGCTGCCGCTGAAGTCGCCGGCCCTCTATTACATCCAGCGCCTGCGCGACGAGGCGCACCGCTTCGCCAACGGCGCTCACCGCACCCGCCGCTCGATGGACATCAAGAAGAACCCGCTCGACGAGATCGAGGGCGTCGGTCCCGGCCGCAAGAAGGCCCTGCTCCACGCCTTCGGCTCCGCCAAGGGCGTCGGCCGCGCATCGGTGGTGGATCTGGTGAAGGTGGAGGGGATCAACCAACCCATGGCGGAGCGGATTTACGGGTTTTTCCGCCGGCCTTCCTGATCCACGTGACCCTTTCGCGCTGGCCGACGGTCCAGCCATCGAAACAATGGCCCGCGGCTGGCCCAGCAAACCGCAATCAAAGCCACCGGTATCACGCGCTTCCTCCCCATCAGACCATCCTCGTCGGTCGGAAAGAAATAGAGTGCGAAGCCTACTGTGATCGCCGCTACAGCGATCATGTCGATCCGTGCGCGTTGCTTCGTTGTCGCTGAAATTACTCGCAAATTACGCTAGACAGGGCTTCTGCAAACGGGTTGAGTCTTGCTATCCAGGATAGTGTTGCAAGCCAAGCTGTCCTTCGGGCTGCGGCCCGTGCACGCGACTTACGGGCCTTCGAACTCAGGAGCCGTTGACGGTGCAGTCCCTCTTTCAATTGGTACTCGCGGCGCTGTTCAGTCTGACCGCCGCCAGCTCTTCAGCCCAGTCGACTCGCCCGCCATTCCAGATGGAACGCACGGATCGCGGACTGATGTTTGTTGGTCAGATCAGCCCGCAGTCGGTCTTGGCGCTCGAGGAAGAGTTGAGAGAGGACGATCTGCTCATCTTCGCGAGTTCCGGCGGAGAGCGACATTCGGCGGAACGGCTGGCGGACCTCCTCGTCGAGCGGAAGGTGCGCATCATCGTGAATGGGAGTTGTTTCTCCGCCTGCGCCCTCCATGTGGCCCTCGGCGCGCCGCGCGTCGAGGTGCCCGAAGGCGCGATCGTGCTGTTCCACAGCGACACGGCGATGTGGATCAGGGCTCTGGCGGAACACCCTGACCGATTCAGCGAGGCAGACCGGGCCGAGATCGGGAGAGCCCATGCGGCCCAAATCCGGATTCTGCAGCGGCAGGGCATCAACCCGGACATCCTGTGGTGCATCGCGCGGGCGATCGGGCCGCGATACGCCGAAATGAGGCGGACTCCCCCCGCGCCTGCCGGCTCCATGTCCACTCACGATGTGCGGTTCGCCATCCCGACCGATTTCGATTTCGTCTGGCTATCGCCCGCGGTTCTTGAACATTTCGGGGCCCGCAACGTGGATGTCAGGTGGTCGCTCAACGAAGGGGGGCGGCAATCCTACCCAAGCTATACGGGCAAGCGGATCGTCTGGGTCGATACCGTGGAGCAGTGTCAGTAGAGCCGGCCATCGCCATTCTGCCGCGACAGCGCTGTAAGCCGGTCACGACAACACATGCTTGGCTGCTCTGTGGGACCGAGTACGTCGCTGCCGCCGGACGTCGTTAAGCCGCGACAATACCAGTCTCGCCCTCTCCCCCCGCTTGAGTGGAATGCCTATACCGTCCCCATGACCGACGAATCCCGCGACGCCCTGCTCTCCGGCTACCGCCGTTTCCGTGAGGACCACTGGCCCGCCGCCAGGGCCGAATACGAGGCGCTGGCCTCGAAAGGCCAGAAGCCGCACACCCTCGTGGTGGCCTGTTCCGACAGCCGCGCCGATCCGGCCCTGATCTTCGACACGGCGCCGGGCCAGTTGTTCGTGGTCCGCAACGTCGCCAATCTGGTGCCGCCCTACGAGCCCGACGGGCAGTTGCACGGCGTCTCCGCGGCGCTGGAATTCGGGGTCAAGGTGCTGGGCGTCTCGCGCATCATGGTGATGGGCCACGCCCACTGCGGCGGGGTCAACGCCATGCGCTACGGCGCCCCTGACAACTGCCAGGACTTCGTCGCCCCTTGGGTGGCGCAAGGCGCGCCGGTCGTGCGCCGCGTCTGCGAGGCGTGCCCGCCCGAGGAGGCAGAGCGGGCGGCCGAGGAGGCCGTGGTCCGCCTGTCGCTGGACAATCTGCGCACCTTCCCCTGGATCGCCGAGCGCGAGGCGGCAGGCACGCTGGCGCTGAGCGGCGTCCATTTCGGCATCGCCGACGGCGTCCTGCGCTCCTTGCGCGGCGGAACGTTCGTCTCCCTGGCCGGGTAACGTCCCGGCCTGAAGCTCGCTTCATGCAGCGAAGCATGGCAGATCGCGTTGAGGTATTCGGAGCGCCCATAATGACACCCAATCCCCACGCCAATCCCATCCCGAACATCCTGACCGGCCTGCGGCTGGTCGCCGGGGTGATCATGTTCCTGATCCTGGCGGGGGCGGCGCCGCAGGGCATTCCGTTCATGTCCGACTATCTCAGCCCGGACGACCAGTTCCGCTTCGGCCGGACGGCGTTTGTCATCTTCATGGTCGCCGCCTCGACCGACTGGGTCGACGGCTTCCTGGCCAGGCGCTGGCACTCGACCACCCGCTGGGGTGCCATCCTCGATCCGATCGCCGACAAGGTTCTGATCACCGGCGCTATCCTCGGCGTCTTGGCCTGGGGCGCCCTGCCACAGATCGCCATCCCCTGCGGCCTGATCCTGTTCCGCGAGTTCGCTGTCTCGGCCCTGCGTGAGACGGTCGCCGGCAAGGTCAAACTGCCGGTCACCCTGCTGGCCAAGTGGAAGACCGTTCTGCAGATGGTGGCGCTCGGTGCCCTGCAACTGGTCCTGCTGTGGGACGGCTTCGGCCTGCCGCTCGAATGGCAGCCGCATTTCCAGACCTTCGCCTACGTCCTGATCTGGATCGCCGCCATCGTCACCGTCTGGACCGGCTGGCAGTATTTCGCCAAGGCGCAGCAGAAGATGAGTCAGATCTAGGGCTCCAGCAGCGGGCGTGCTTCCTGTCCCCCGACTCGCGACTGGGAAGTGATTAGTGGCTAGTGGCTAGTGATTGCTGCGTCGGCGGTGGCGGAAGGGCGGCTCCGCCCGCGCCGTCGCACAGGCGATCCCGTACACATCCCGCAGCGCCACCGTCACCGCACCCGTGGTCACGATCACCGAGCGGTTGACGTTGCGGTCATAGCCATAGGCGTTGCGCTGGGTCAGGACGGTGGAGTCGAAATTGGCTCCCAGGATTTCACCGGCGGCGTTGACGACCGGAGAGCCTGACGACCCGCCGATGGTGTCCGAGGACAGGGTCATGTTCATCACCGTGTCGCCGTCGATCCGCCCGCGCGCGGCCAGCAGCTGCGGGGCGACGTCGAAGGGCGGGGCGCCCGTCGCCCGGTCCCACAGGCCGTCGAAGGTGGTGAAGGGACCCCAGCGCTGGCCGGGGACATCCGAACCCTCGATCTTGCCGTAGGTCAGCCGCAGAGTGCCGGTCGCGTCCGGATAGACGCTGTCGCCATAGGCCTGGAAGCGCAGGGTGGACAGGCGTTCCGAGGCGCGGTCGGTCGGGGCCTGGACCTTCTCCTCCCACTCCGAGCGGATGGCGCGGGTCTCGTCCTGGATCGACAGCAGATACTGGATCAACGGGTCCTGCGAGGCCTCAACGGCGGCCAGGCCGCCTTCCCACAGGGCGCGACGCACGGCCGGATCGGCCAGGGTCGTGCCTTCGATCAGCCGGGCCGACAGCTGTTCGGGCGACTCGCGTCCCAGCAGACCGCGCACGCGCGGATCATCGACGGTCAGCCATTCGCGGGTCTTGGACAGCCACCACTCCATCCGGACCTGCTCGAGCCCCGGATAGACGGGCCGTTCGGCGAACAGGCCGGACTGCACGCCGGACAGGCGGCTGTCGGCGTATTCCGGAAGACGCTCGGCCGAGGGCCTGGCCCGCTCCTGCGCCCCGCGCACCAGCGTCCGGGCCCAGCTGAACAGCTGCGAGCCGCCGGCGACCGGCGTGGTTCCCATCCCGGTGCCGCCTTCCAGCAGCGCCATGGCGGGATAGAGGTCGCGCACGATCGGCTGGGCTGCGCTCAGCGTCGTCCACGGATTGGCATCGCCGGCCCCGGCTTCCGCGCGGGCGCGGAAGTCGGTTTCCTGCCCGGCCTTCATGGCCATGAAGCCCGGATCGGTCAGGGCCCGCATCCGGCCGAGGCCGCGCTTGTAGGTGTTCTCGAGCCCGACGATCGGATCCATCGCTTCGAAGGCGCGCGTCTCGCTTTCCGCGGCATAGCGGATCAGTCGCCCGCGCAGTTCACTGGCCAGCAGCTGGTCCATCGGCAGGACCACGTCGCGGATCGTGAACAGCTGGTCCTGGGTCAGCAGGCGCTGGGTCGCGCCGGGGCTGCCTGTCACGAACACCGGCGTGCCTTCGACCGGCTGCGAGGCGTTCCACACGAAATGGGTCGGCGTCGCCGCCGGGGCGTCGTTCTCGTACAGGCGGATGAAGGCCGCATCGATGGCGAAGCGGGGGAAGCTGAAATTGTCCAGATCGCCGCCGAAGGTCGCCGCCCGGTCCTCGGGGGCGAAGGCCAGCCGTACGTCGGAGTATTTCTTGTAGGTGTAGAGTTTGAACTGACCGCCGCGGTACAGACTCACGACCTGACAGCGTTTGCCGGCGTCGCCGCCGCAGGCTTCCTGCTCGATCCGGCCCGCCTCGGCGTCGCGCGCCCGGGTGAAGGCCTGGCCCTCAAGTCCCGCGCCCGCCGCGTGCATCCGCTCCGTCACATCGCTGATGTCGGTCAGGATTTCCGCCGTCCCGCCCGGGCATTTGCGCTCTTCCTCGCGAGTGCGCGGGGTGAAGCCGGTCTCGGCGTAGTTGACGGCCTGGGTCGACAGATTGGCCACGCAGGTGGCGACGCAGTGATTGTTGGTCATCACCAGCCCTGCAGCCGAGACGACGCCCGCCGAACAGCCGCCGAACTTGACCGAACTCAACCGCACCCGGTCCAGCCAGGCCTGGTCGATGTTCGTCCCCAGGGTGGCGTTGGCCCGCGCGATGGGGAAGTTGTCGAACGTCCACATGCCTTCTTCTGCGCGCGCGGCCGAACCGGCGGCGAGTGTTAGCAGGGCGGCGGCGAGGGCGGGGGTGAGGTGACGCATGGGTATCTCCACTAAAG
>VFBG01000173.1 GCA_006515835.1 bacterium
CGCAGGTCTTCCATATCCGCAACGGTCAGACCCAGGTTGTGGGTCACGACCACGGCGCCCGCGTCGGCGAAAACGCCCTTCAGCGTTTCGATCGACTCGGCTTTTTGTGCGCGGTCCATTGCGGTCTCCAGTCTGTATTCGCCGCCGGGCTTATTCCCGACGACGGATTGGCCAAAGCGCGCCGCATCGCTGCGAAGCGTTCAGGCCGGTCGTAATGTCCGAAGGAAGCTCGAACCCCGACGCCCGGATACCGGAACGTCTGGCGTCGTCTGCATCCCCATCTCCCCACGGCGTCAGAGGGCTCTCTGACATTTATGGCGCGGGTGACCCCCACGCCCCGAAGTTCTCGGACAGGACCGCCGCGGCGAAAAGCTGCGACGGAAGAGGCGCGCTCTATACACGCAACCGCGCAGAACTCAAGCGGGCTCTATGCAGGCGGGACGAAACGGGGTCACATCCCCGCATCGAGGGGAAGCGATCATGACCGAGACCACCGAAGCCACCGGCCGCGACAGCCTCGGCGGCGCGACCTCGCCCCTGCTGGGCCCGATCCGGCTCGGCATCGGACTGCTGCAGGGCCTCGGGCTTTATGGAATGCACCGGATTTCGGATGGCGACGCAACGTGGGGGGCCACCCACCCCCTGCTGTTCGGACCGCTGCTGCTGGTCACGGCGTTCCTGCCCATCATGCTGCTGGCGGGCGTCGGTCGCCTTAGGCCTCTAACCCTGGCGATCTGGACCGCCGTCGCAGGCGCCGCCCTGGCGCTGCTGGGCCTGCACGACATCGCACGCCAGAGCGCCGACACCCTGCAGGGTCCGCCCTTCCTGTCGCCGTCTGTGGTGATCTTCTCCGCCGCCGCCCTGTTCATCGCCCACCATCTGGTGGCCGCCGCGGACCTTGAACATCGCCGCATCCCGGCCTTCTCCGCCCTGTTCGACATTGCCTCCAAGGCCGTCGTTCAGCTGGCCCTGTCGATCGGCTTCACCGGGGCCTTCTGGATCCTGCTCACGCTCGGCTCGGCCCTGTTCAAGGTCATCGGCCTGAACTTCCTCGAGGACCTGCTGCGCAAGGAATGGTTCGCCATCCCCATCACCTTCGTGGTCTTCGCCACGGCGGTGCATCTGACCGACGTGCGCGACGGCCTGATCCGCGGTGTGCGCACCGTCGGCCTGATGCTGCTGTCGTGGCTTCTGCTGGTCATGACCGTGCTGGCCGCAGGCTTCGTGGCGGCCCTGCCCTTCACCGGCCTCGACGGCCTGTGGGAGACCGGCAGCGCCACGTCGCTGGTCCTCGCCGCGGCAGCCGCCCTGATCATCCTCATCAACACCGCCTATCAGGACGGCCGCCCCGACAACCGGCCGCCCGCCGTGTTGAGGGTCGCAGTCCGCGTCGCCGCCGTCCTGATCACGCCCCTTGTCGTCATCGCCATCTGGGGTCTGGCCCTGCGCATCGGTCAGTACGGCCTGACGCCCGACCGGATCATCGCCGGTGCCTGCGCCCTCGTCGGCGCCGCCTTCGCCGCCGGCTACGGCTGGGCCGCCCTCAGCCCCTTCTGGCGCAAGGGCGACTGGATGCGGCCGCTCGAGCCGACCACCATCTGGGCCGCCGTCCTCGCCGTGGCCGTCATTCTGTTGCTGTTCAGCCCTGCGCTGGACCCGGCCCGCCTGTCGGTCATGGATCAGGTCGCACGGCTGGAGCGCGGCGCGGTCGCGCCCGACAAGTTCGACTACCGCTTCCTGCGCTTCGAAAGCGGCAAGGCGGGACAGGCCGCGCTGGAGCGCCTGACGCAGTCCGGCAAAGCCGACATTGCCGCCGGGGCCTTGGCCGCGCAAAGGGTCAAGGATCGCTTTGAGGACCCGGCCCCTGTCGAGCCGGAGCATTCGCTGGCGATCGAAATCTGGCCTGCCGGCGCGGCGCCCCTCCCCGCCGGTATCGTCGCCTCGGCCACCTACTACGACCTCGGGCACTGCCCTCAGTCAGACCCTTGTCTGGCCACGCGCAAGGACCTGAACGGCGATGGAACCTTGGAACTTCTGATCCTTGGCCCCGAGGGCGTGTCGGTATTCATCCCGGATGGCGGCGGCTGGAGCCTGCTGGGCTTTTTCGGCCAGCGTTGCCGCGGCGACGTGCGCTCAGATCCGCGCGACGCCTTGCGGGCCGGGCGTCTGCGGGCCGTCCAGCCGGTCTGGCCTGATCTGGTCTTCGCTGACGGGCGTCAGGTCGCCCGGTTTTTCTCCGATGATATGCCCGACTGCGACAGCACGCCTGTTGTGAATGCGCAGCAGGCCCAGCCGCCCGTCACTGTATTCGGTCGCCGGGCCCCTTGACCCGGCCCGCCGACGTAACATTACACTGAGTTCACAAGCCGGGATCGGGGGACCCCACGTGAACCAGTCGGGCGCAAGCGCTCAGGACGATCTGCTGCGCCAGGCCGCCGAGGCTTTGGCGCGCCGCGATCCGCAATCCGCCCTCGGCCTGCTCGATCAGGCCGACGCCATGGGCGCGACCCACGACGGGACCCTGAACCGGGCCCTGGCCCTGCGTCTGCTCGGCGATTTCCATGGCGCGCTCATGGTGCTGGACGACGCCCTGGCCATGCAGCCCTATGATTTCGCCGCCCTGCTCGGCAAGGCGTCCATGCTGGAGCAGATCGGCCAGGCGCGGTCTGCCGCTGACGTCTATCGCAACGCCCTCAAGATCGCCCCGCCCCGCGAGCGCTGCCCGCCGGTCATCCAGTCCCAGCTCGACCATGCCTCCGGGGTCGTCCGCCGCCATGCCGAAGCCCTGCGCGACCATATGCGCGCCGGTGTCGCCGCCCTGCGCGGCAAGGTCGACGCCGCCACGCTCGACCGCTTCGACGAGGGGCTGGATATCTACGCTGGCCTCAAGACTGCGCCGAAGCAGGAGCCACTCCTGCTCGACTACCCTCGCCTGCCGGCCATTCCGTTCCATGACCGGGCCCAGTTCCCGTGGCTGGAAACGCTGGAGGCCGCGACCCCGGTCATCAAGGCCGAGCTGGAGGCCCTGCTGGCCGGCGGTATGGCGGACTTCGCCCCCTATATCGCCTATCCCAAGGGCGCGCCGGTCAATCAGTGGGGCGAGCTGAACCACTCCCGCAAATGGAGCTCGCTCTGGCTCTGGAAGGACGGCACACGGCAGGACGCCGTTTGCGAGCGCTGTCCACAGACCGCAGCCCTGCTCGAATCCCTGCCCATGTGCCGTCAGGACGGCTTCGCCCCGACCGCGGTCTTCTCGGCGCTCCAGCCGCACACCCACATCCCGGCTCACACCG
>VFBG01000174.1 GCA_006515835.1 bacterium
CTGCGCCGCATCAGCAGCACGGCTGGCGCGAAAGCGAGAAAGATCAGGCTGGCGCACATGATTGGCAGGGCCATTATCGTATTGCCGACCCAAGCAAGCGCAATGGCGCCGGCGAAGCTGCCGATGGCCACGGTCAGGAGCCAGCGCTGGTCGCTCGCGATGGCCGTGGCCCACCAGGCGCATCCCCAAAGCGTCAGGAGAACGGGGCCGACGAAATGCGCGGCGTAGACGACATCGGTCGGCGGCTCGTTGCGCGTGAATAGCGATATGGCGACCCAGGTCGTGACAAGTCCGATGAAGGCCGCAGACCAGATAGCCGACGCCGCGCGGTTCAGGCCAACGCGACGGGGTCCGATGGTCCGCCAGATCGTCCAGACCACAGCCGCCAGAAAAGCGAGATGTGCGCCAATGAAGGACCACCGGCCGAGGAAGCTGGAGATCGGCCCTTGGGGCCCCACCCCCGGCGTCGGGGGGCCTTCGACGAGAAAGGCGATGATCAGCGTCAGCAGGAGGAACCCGTAGACCCCGCCAAACACCGCCATCAACAACAGGAAGGGCGCCGGTTCGCCGCGACCGGCCTGGGCTAGTCGCTTGAGGTAGGCGAGATCGCTTTCATCGGAACGGGCGGCGTCGGACATGAAAGGCTCCAGAAGGGACTCGACTACTTTCAATTATAAAGTTGTCGAGTCAATACGTCGGGGCCGGTAGCGTCGCTGTTCGATACGGAGTCGCTTGTGGACGTCGTCGGCGTTAAGGCTTCGCTGTGCGCTTTGACGACCGCTTCCTTGAAGAACTGAAGGCCCGCCTTCGGCCGTCCGACATCATCGGGCGGACGGTGAAGCTCAAGCGTCAGGGACGCGAGTACGTCGGCCTGTCGCCTTTCACCAAGGAGAAGTCGCCGTCGTTCTTCGTCAATGACGACAAGGGCTTCTTCCACGATTTCTCGTCCGGCAAGCACGGCGACGTCATCAGCTTTCTGCAGGAGACCGAGAGGCTGTCGTTCGTCGAGGCGGTGCAGCGGCTGGCCGGGGAGGCGGGCATGGCCCTGCCGGCCGAGGACCCCCAGGCGGCCGAGCGCGAGGTCCGGAAACAGGGGCTCACGGACTGGATGGACCTGGCCCAGAAGTGGTTCGCGGCCAATCTGCGTCGCTCGCCGGGCAAGGCGGCGCGGGAATATCTCGAAAAGCGCGGCCTGCCCGAGGACCAGTGGGAGCGGTTCGGCCTCGGCTACGCCCCCAACGACCGCGAGGGCCTGAAGGCGGCGCTGGTTCAGCGCGGCGCCAAGCCGGGCGATCTGGTCGAGGCGGGCATGCTGATCGCGCCCGAGGGCGGCGGCCAGCCCTATGACCGGTTCCGCGACCGGCTGATGTTCCCGATCCTCGACTCGCGTGGACGGATCGTCAGCTTCGGCGGCCGGGCGATGAACCCCGATGACCGGGCCAAATACATGAACGGCCCGGAGAGCCCGCTCTTCCACAAGGGTGCGACCCTGTACGGTCTGCCCGAGGCGCGCCGCATTCTCGGAGCGGAGAGCAAGAGCGATCAGGCCATTGTGGTGGTCGAGGGCTATATGGACGTGATCGCTTGCCATCGCGCGGGCATCCCGGCTGTCGCACCAATGGGTACCGCCCTGACCGAGGAGCAGATGGAACGGCTGTGGCGGGTCTCGCACGAGCCGGTGTTGTGCTTTGACGGCGACGCGGCGGGACGACGGGCGGCTTATCGCGCCATCGACCGCGCCCTGCCGCAGCTGAAGTCGGGCCGCTCCTTCCGCTTCGCCCTGCTGGAAGGCGGTCAGGACCCCGACGACATCCTGCGCGACAAGGGCGCGCCGGCCCTGCGTCAGGCCATGGCCGCGACCCGGCCTTTCGCCGAGGTGCTGTTCCAGAAAGAAGCCGAGGTCGAGCCGCTGGACACGCCCGAGCGCCGCGCCGGACTGAAGGGCCGGCTACGGCAGGCGGCCTCGGCCATTCAGGACAAGGACCTGGCGGAACAGTATCGCCGCGAACTGTTCGACCGGTTCGACGCCCTGTTCCCCGCACGCCGCGCGCCCCAGGCCCAGCCCTCGGCGGGGCAGGGCGGTCGCTGGCGACCCGGGCCGCCACCCAAGCTGGGTCAAACGGCAGAGGGCGCCCAGGCGATGCAGTCGCTGAGCCGGTCGATCGAGCCGGTGGCCGCCGCCCTGGCTCATGGCGCCATCGACGATCCCGAGCGGATGGACGACCACCTTGAGGCCATTTCAGCCCACGGGTTCGGGGACGCCTCTCTGGACGGCCTGGCGCAGGAGATGGTCCGCCTACGGTTCTCTGGACAAGACCTTGACTCGGCGGCCTTGCGTCGCCATCTGGCGCAGTCGGGTCAAGATGCTTTAGTGCGCGAGGTCGAGAAGGCGGCGGCAAAGTCCGGCGCGCCTTTCCTGGCCGCAAATGCGCCCCTCGCCGAAGCAAGGGTCCGATGGTCGCAGGCGTTCGACGCGCTTACTCGCGTGGCGGCGCTGGAGGATGCACTGAGCTCGGCGGCAGGCATGCCGGGCCAGGACGAGGCGTTCCGCAGGCTGAAAGCCGAGCGGGATGCTTTGCGTCGCGCGATCAAAACCGGAGAGATCTGGGAAGACAGCACGGGTTCGTAACCAACGAACCCGCCACACGTTGTATTTGGCGGACGGCCTGATCAGCCGCTCCACCCGGAGAAGAGACCGTATGAGCGCCCAGACCGAGACGCAGGAAACCGAAGCCCAGAGCGACGGTCCGCTGCTCGACCTCACCGACGCCGGTGTGAAGAAGTTTATCAAGCAGGCGAAGGCCCGCGGGTATGTGACGATGGAGGATCTGAACAAGGTCCTGCCGTCCGAGGAAGTGACTCCCGACGCGATCGAGGACACGCTGGCGATGCTGTCCGAGATGGGTGTCAACGTCGTTGAGGCCGAGGAGGACGCGGCCGAGACCACCGAGAAGGAGGGCGGCGAGGTCGTCGAACGCGCCGAGACCAGCGTGTCCGAGACCCCGGCCAAGGCCGCCTATGACCGCACCGACGACCCCGTGCGGATGTATCTGCGCGAAATGGGCTCGGTTGAACTGCTGAGCCGCGAGGGCGAGATCGCCATCGCCAAGCGCATCGAGGCCGGCCGCGACGCCATGATCTCGGGCCTGTGCGAAAGCGCCCTGACGTTCGAGGCCATCATGGTCTGGCGCGACGAACTGGCCAACAACCGCATCCTGCTGCGCGAGGTCATCGACCTGGACGCCACCTATGGCGTGCTGAACCCCTCGTCCCTGCCGCACAACCAGCC
>VFBG01000175.1 GCA_006515835.1 bacterium
CCACTGGAACCAGAAGCAGCGCCATCGCACCCGCAATCGGCAGCGGCACCCCGATCATCAGTAGAAATATCGGGCCGGCAAGGCTGAGCAAGAGGATCAGAAGCAGTTTGCGTTCGAGCCGCTGCCGACCGGCGAAGCTGAGTCGGCCGGAAAAGTCGAAAGCCCTGGAAAGATGGTCTGACATCCCGTCAGGATCACCATGATTTGAAAAAATTGTCTAGTCCCGCAGCAGTTCATTCACCCCGGTCTTGGCCCGTGTCTGGGCGTCGACCCGCTTGACGATGACGGCGCAGTACAGCCCCGGGCCGCCGTTCGGGTCGGGCAGGTTTCCGGGCACCACGACCGAATAAGCCGGCACCTCGCCGCGGAAGACCTCGCCGGTCGCCCGGTCGATGATCTTCGTCGAGCCCGACAGATAGACGCCCATGGCCAGCACCGCGCCCTCGCGGACGATGACGCCTTCGGCCACTTCGGCGCGGGCGCCGATGAAGCAGCCGTCCTCGATGATGGTCGGATTGGCCTGCAGGGGCTCCAGCACCCCGCCGATGCCGGCCCCGCCAGACAGGTGAACGTTCTTTCCAATCTGGGCGCAGGAGCCGACCGTGGCCCAGGCGTCGACCATAGAGCCCTCGTCCACATAGGCCCCGATGTTCACGAAGCTGGGCATCAGCACGACGTTGCGGCCGATGAAGGCGCCCCGCCTCACGATCGAGCCCGGCACGGAGCGGAAGCCCGCCTCCTGATAGTGGGCCGCTGTCCAGTCGCCGAACTTGTTGGGCACCTTGTCCCACCAGGGGCCGACGCCGGGTGCGTGGCTGGCGGGGCCGCGGTCGCCGCCGCGCATAATCTCATTGTCGTTGAGCCGGAAGGACAGCAGCACCGCCTTCTTCAGCCATTGATGCGTGGTCCAGACACCATCAGCGCCGCGCGAGGCGACCCGCGCCTGTCCGGAGTCCAGCAGTTCCAGCGCATGGTCGACCGCCTTGCGGACCTCGCCGTGCGTGGCCGCCGAGACGCTGGCGCGGTCTTCCCAGGCGGCTTCGATGACGGATTCCAGATGAGCGAGGTCGGTCATGCGGCGGCGTCCTTGAAGGTCAGGTCGGTCAGGAAATCCAGAAGATCGGGGGCGATGTGGTCGATGTGGTCGCCGAGCGGTTTGCCGTGGCCATCGCCGATCAGGACGGTGGTCATGCCAAGGGCCTTGGCCGGCTCCAGATTGCGGGGCGAGTCCTCGAAGAAGGCGGCCTGACGCGGCTCAAAGCGGAAGCGCTCGATGAAATGCCGGAAGGTCGAGGGCGCGGGCTTGGGGGTCAGATCGGCGTCCTCGATGGCGAAGACGCCGTCGAAACACCCGGTCACGCCGAGGCGGTCCAGCACGCGGCCCGCATACTCCCGCGCGCCATTGGTGAAGACGAAGCGGCGGCCGGGCAGACGCATCAGCTGTTCGACCAGTCGCGGGTTCGGCTCCAGCCCGTCCATCGGCACGTCGTGGACGTCGTGGAGGAAATGGTCGGGATCGATGGTGTAGTTGGCCATCAGGCCTGCCAGCGTGGTGCCGTGCTCGTCGAGAAACTGACGTTGCAGCACCCGGGCGGACACGGGATCAAGGCCCACAGCCTCGACGACATAGGCGTTGATCCGGGCCTGAACCAGTTGCATCAGCCCCTGCTCGCGCGGGTACAGGGTGTCGTCCATGTCGAACACCCAGGCGGAGACGTGCGACAGGTCGATCAAGAGGCCTTCACCAGGGTGCCGGCCCCGTGCTCGGTGAACAGTTCGACCAGCATGGCGTGCGGGCGGCGGCCGTCCAGAATGACCACGGCCTCGACCCCGTCGCGCACCGCCGCGATGGCCGTCTGCAGCTTGGGGATCATTCCACCGGTGGCGACGCCGTCCGCGATCAGCCTTGAGGCCTCGTCGACGGTCATCTGGCGAATGATCTCGCCGTCCGCGCCCTTGACCCCGGGCACGTCTGTCAGCAGCAACATGCGTTTGGCGCCCAGGGACCCGGCGACGGCGCCGGCGACGGTGTCGGCGTTGACGTTGAAGGTCTGACCCTCCTCGGTCACTCCGATGGGGGCTATGACCGGAACCCAGTCGGCGTCCGACTCCAGCAGCCGCTTGATGAGCTTGGGATCGACCCGGGTCGGTTCGCCGACGAAGCCCAGATCGACCTCATGCTCGATCATGCTGTCGGGATCGCGCTTGGTGCGCTTGGTCTTTTCGACAGTCAGCAGGCCGGCGTCCTTGCCGGACAGGCCGACGCCCCGGACATCGGCCTCCCGGCCCGCCATGGTGATCCAGTGGGCGATCTCCTTGTTGACCGCGCCGGACAGGACCATTTCAGCCACCTGCATGGTGTCGGCGTCCGTGACCCGGAGGCCGTCGACGAAGGCAGACTTGACACCGGCCTTGTCCAGCATGGCGCTGATCTGCGGTCCACCGCCGTGGACCACGACCGGATTGACGCCCATCAGCTTCAACAGCACCACATCGGCGGCGAACTGTTTGGCCACGGCGCTCTCGCCCATGGCGTGGCCGCCGTATTTTATGACCACCGTCTTGCGGTCATAGATCTGGATATAGGGCAGGGCCTCGGCGAGCGTCTTCGCCGTGTCCCAGCCTCGGTCTTCGGATTGCCGTTCGGTCTCGTCCATGATGAGCAGGCTCCTAAAGCGAGGCCCGGCCCCTGTCACCTGAAACCAGCCGCCGTGAAACCGGCTTGCGGCCTGATCGTTGATCCCTGCATGAAAGAGCACGAAATCGATGATCGCGAGCTGACCCGGTCCCTTCCCACGGATCCGGCCCGATTGCAGGGGCTCGACGCAGTCCTGTGTCCGGAATGCCAGGGCGCGGGGACGACGACGGCGGGAGAAACCTGCCCCGTGTGCGAGGGAACCGGCAAGGCGACGGGAAGAACTGGCGGCGGCTAGGGGTCGATTCCGCCAGTTTTGGCGACTTCCTCTCGCAAAAAGAGACAAGGCGGGTGGAAATTCGCGCAAAGCGGGGCTCGCGGTGGAGCCCTGTAGCCCATCAGCCACGCTCGCCAAGCTTCGCATTCTCCCGTCTCGACCTGGACCAGCTAGGCTGTTATGTCACCTCAGCGGCGGCTACTGCGCCGTCACAAATTCACTTGGGCTGCGGAGGGCATCCACCCATGCGCGTTAAAACTTTCATTCTGGCCACCAGCGCTGTCGGGGCCCTTGCCCTGTCCGCCGGCGTCGCCAACGCCGAGCCGAACGGCTGGTACGGCGCGATCGATGCGGGCTACCA
>VFBG01000306.1 GCA_006515835.1 bacterium
ACCGGCGGCGTCGCCCATCTTGGCGGCACGCTCCAGCAGACGCGAGTGCAGGTAGAACACGTCGCCAGGATAGGCTTCGCGGCCCGGCGGGCGGCGCAGCAGCAGCGACATCTGACGATAGGCGACGGCCTGCTTGGACAGATCATCATAGATGATCAGGGCGTGCATGCCGTTGTCGCGGAAATACTCGCCCATGGTGCAGCCGGCATAGGGCGCGATGAACTGCAACGGAGCGGGCTCCGACGCGGTCGCGGCCACCACGATGGTGTATTCCATGGCGCCGTAATCGGTCAGGGTCTTGACGATCTGGGCGACGGTGGAGCGCTTCTGACCCACGGCGACGTAGATGCAGAACAGCTTGGCCTTCTCGTCGGAGGCGTCGTGCCAGCGCTTCTGGTTGATGATGGTGTCGACCAGGATGGCGGTCTTGCCGGTCTGGCGATCGCCGATCACCAGCTCACGCTGGCCGCGGCCGATGGGGATCAGGGCATCGACGGCCTTGATGCCGGTCGACATGGGCTCGTGCACCGACTTGCGCGGAATGATGCCCGGCGCCTTGACGTCGACCCGCTGGCGGGACTCGGCGGCGATGGGGCCCTTGCCGTCGATGGGGTTGCCGAGAGCGTCGACCACGCGGCCCAGCAGGCCCTTGCCCACCGGCACGTCGACGATGGAACACCCTTGATGCCGCCGGGAAATTCGACCATCTCGCCGGCCTGGACCTTGTCGAGGCCGTGCACGCGGGCGATACCGTCACCAACCGACAGCACCTGACCGACCTCGGCAACTTCCGCCTCGGTTCCGAAGGTGGCGATCTGTTGCTTGAGGATTGCGGAGATTTCCGCGGCGCGGATTTCCATTATCCAACCCCTTTCATAGCGAGCTTGAGATGCTGCAGCTTCGTCTTGAGCGAGCTGTCAACCATACGGGAGCCGACCTGTACCACCAGACCGCCCAGCAGGCTGGGATCGACCTTGACCTCGACGGCGACATTGCTGCCGAATGCCGTCTTGAGGGCGGAGACGAGGGCGTCGTTTTGGGCCGGCGTCAGAGCGACGGCGGACGCCACCGTGGCGGATTGCTCGCCGCGGCGGGCGGCGAGCCGGCCCAGATAGGAAGCGATCACCCCCGGAAGGGTGAACAGGCGGCGGTTCTTGGCCGCCAGCCCCAGGAATTTGGTGGTCAACTCCGAAAAGCCGCAGGCCTGGGCAATGGCGGTTATCGCCCTGCCCTGTTCCGCGCGGCTGAGCACGGGGCTGTCGACGAGGCGGCGAAGATCGGCGCTTGCGGCGATCATGGCCTTCAACGTCTTGAGGTCACCGGCCACCTGGTCGAGCGACGACGAAGCGTCGGCCAACTCGAAGAGGGCGGCGGCGTAGCGGGAGGCGATTACGCCAATTGTCTCGGATGCCGGCGGCCGTAACCTATTGAAGCACAAAACTATTCCCGCGCTGATCGGGAAACCCCCCTGATCGCGCGTCGGTTAACTAGCACATCGGTTATTGCGTTGCAAGACGACTCCTGCCCATTCGGGGGAGGAGCACGAAATATCAGCAATCCCGGAAATGCAGCCGGAACCGGCCACAGACGGTGGTCACAGGCCGATTCCGCACCTACCCGCTGCCGGATCGGGCCTCAAAAAAAACTGTACGGATCAATATCGACCTGAACCCGCATCCCGTTGGGCGGTTCGATGCCGTCCAGCCAGCGGCGCAGCAGCGCCTGCAGATTGATCCCACGCGGCGTCTTGACCAGGAAGCGGCGGCGGTGACGGCCGCGCAGCAGCGCCAGGGGAGCCGGGGCCGGTCCCAGGACGTGAATGCCCTCGCCCCGGGGGGCCGACCGCGACAGCCGCGCCGTGAAGGCGTCGAGCGTTCCGGCATCGGGGCCGGAGACGATCAGGGCCGCCAGCCGGCCGAACGGCGGCATGGCGCAGGCCCGGCGCAGCTCGGCCTCGCGGGCCATGAAGCCGTCACGGTCGCCGCCGGCCAGCGCCCGGATCACCGGATGCTCCGGCTGCCA
>VFBG01000307.1 GCA_006515835.1 bacterium
CTGAACTGCGGATCCAGGGCGGTGACGAAGGTCAACAGCGGATCCAGCAGGCTGAAGTCGCGGTCCTTCTCGAGCGATCGCCGCTTGCCTCCGTAATAGACGACCGCGCGAATCCAGTAGGTGTCGGCCAGCAGGTTGCCGAAGCCGAGCGAGACGCGCTTCAGCAGGGGGCCCGACTGGAACCACAGCACCGGGATGACCGGGACATAGGGCTGCCACCCGCGATCGCGAACGACCTGCACGCCGACCGACAGCATCATCAGGACGGCCACGGTGGCCACCAGCCCCTGGCTGGAGGGGCGCTGGGCCGGTGCGCTGGGCGGGGCAGATGACATAATCGGCGCTACTTGAAGTCGCGGCGGCGAAAGATCGCCACGGCCGCGGCGAGCACCGCCGCGGTGTAGGCCGCGGCGTAGAGCAGCGTGTAGCCAACATGCGAGGCGGCGACCGGCACGCCGTACACCACTTCGGCCTTGACGTTGAATGGCGCCAGGTTCGGCAGCAGGTAGTACAACACCTTCGCAATCCCGGCCGCCACGGGCTGGTCGACTACGTGCTCGAACTGGCGCAGGTCGCCGTTGAAGTGGCCCGCGACCCACAAGCCCAGCGTCAGCAGCGCCGAGAGTAGCGGGCTCGAGAAGGTGGAGAACAGAAGGGCGACCGCCGTGACCAGCGCGAGTTCGCCCATGATCAGCACGATGGCGAGGAGCTGCGCGGCCCAGCCCGCCCTGGTGCCGGCCGACGCCGTGAGGTCCATGTAGAACAGCACGAGATAGTACGCCACCGTCATCACCGAGAGGTTGACGGCCAGCGTCGTCAACAGGCCGAGATACTTGCCGAGGATGAACTGGGCCCGGCTGATCGGCTTGGTCAGCAGGCCAAACACGCTCTTCCTCTCGACCTCTTTCGAGACCAGTCCAATGCCGATGAACACGGCGATGAGCAGGCCGAAGACCGAGAGCGCCGCCAGGCCCAGGTCCTTGATGATCTTGAGGTCCTGGCCTGCGGTCAATTGGCTGATCAGGAACGATGCCGCGATCATCAGGACCGCGAACATCACCATCGTGTACGGCACGCGATCGCGGACCGATTCCTTGAAGGCGGCGCCGGCGACGATCCAGATTGCCCGCACGATCAGAGTCCCCCCGGGCCGCGCGACGCGGACGCGCCGACCACCTGGACGAAATAGTCCTCGAGGGTCTCGCGCACGGGATTCAACGACACCACGTGCGCGCCGCGCCGGGTCAGCTCGCCCAGCAGCCGATCGGGCTCGGCGTCCGGCGCCAGGTGCAGCATGACGTGCCCATCGCTGAGCGGCGTGACCCGGCGGGCGACCTGGTCGAGATCCGGGCGCAGCCCGGCACCGACACCCGCGAGTACCAGCTCCCAGCCCTTCAACTCGAACCCCAGGATCTCCGACAGCGGACCCGAGGCGAC
>VFBG01000006.1 GCA_006515835.1 bacterium
CGGAGCTGGCCGATGACGACCCGGAGGTACTGGGTGTCGGCGGCGTGGGCCGCGCCCCAGACGGCGGTGAGAAGGTCGGCGTGTCCGACCAGCTTGCCGGCATGGCGCGCGAGGTGGCCAAGCAGGTCGTACTCCTTGGGCGTCAGCCGCACGGGCTGGCCGTGGCGTGTCACCAGACGGTTGTCCAGATCGATTGTCACGTCGCCGGCGACGACCGGGCCCCTGTACGCGGCGGGGTCGGCGGTCTGGCGGAGGCCGGCGCGGATCCGGGCCAGAAGTTCGCCGACGCCGAAGGGCTTTTCGACATAGTCGTTGGCGCCGAGGTCCAGCGCCTCGATCTTCTCTGCCTCGCGGTCGCGGGCGGACAGGATGATGATGGGGCCGCTGTAGAACTCGCGGGCGCGCACCAGGACGTCCTTGCCGTCCATGTCGGGCAGGCCGAGATCGAGCACCACAGCGTCGGGGCTCCAAAGGGCAATGCCGCGCAGGCCCTCCTGACCGCTGTCGGCGCGCTTCGGCTCATAGCCGGCGGCGTCCAGCGCCGGCGACAGGAACCGGTGGATCTGAGGTTCGTCGTCGATGACGAGGATGCGGGGTCTGACGGCCGACATGGCGCTTTATAGCAGCTCCCGATGGGTCGCGATGGACTTGGGCAGGCTGATGAGAATTCGGGTGCCGAGCCCGTTATGGATGGGACTGGCGGCGGCGATCCGGCCGTTCATGGCCTCGACGAAGCCCTTGGCGATGGCCAGGCCCAGGCCCGCACCCTTGGAGCGGTCGGGCTGTTCTTCCATGCGCCGGAATTTGTCGAACACCAGCTCCAGCTCGGCGGTGGGAATGCCCTTGCCCTCATCCTCGATGCTGATGACCACCGAGCCCCGGTCCTCATAGGCGGCGAGTTCGATGGTGGAGCCGTCCGGGCTGAAGGCGATTGCGTTCTCGAGGATGTTGACCAGCGCCTGCTCCAGCAGTCCCTGATCAAGGCTGACCATGCTGAGCTGGCCGGGAAAGTCGCGGGCCAGCCGGCGTGAACCGAGGCGGCGCGAGACGCGCTCGGCGGCGGCGTTCAGGACGTCGCGCACGTCGGTCCAGTCGGCCTTGATGTTGAGCGCGCCGCCTTCCAGCCGGGTCATGTCCAGCAGGTCGCCAACATAGCGGCTGAGGCGCTCGGCCTCCTCGCGGATGCTGAGCAACAGGTCCTTGCGGACCTCCGCCTTCAGGGTCGGGCCGTAGTCGATCAGGGTGGTGGCGGCACCGAGTACGGTCGAGAGCGGGGTGCGCAGGTCGTGGCTGACCGAGTTCATCAGGGCACCGCGGAAGCGATCTGCGCGACGCAGGGTCTCGGTCTCGACCGCGTCGCCGGCCAGCTGCGCCCGCTCCAGGGCCACGGCGCCCTGTTCCAGCAGGGCCAGGGCCAGCCTTTCCTCGTCGGAGCCGGGGGCGAGCGCGTCCGCCTCGATCCCCGCCACGCCTGAACGGGACCGGACGCCCTGGAGCGGGCGAAAGGTCCAGCTGGTCTGAGGAAGGGTCCCCGTGCCGTGTCCGGCCGGCTCACCCCGCTCCCAGGCCCATCGGGCGGCGGCCATGGCGGCGGCCCCGAGAGTCTCCAGTTCCGGCGCGCCAGCGACCGGGGTGATGTCGCCGTCGCGCGGCAGCAGGACAATCGTCTTGGCACCGGCAGCAGCGGCAGTCTGTTCGGCCAGCACCCGGGCCGCGCCGAGCTGGTCCTCGGCGGCGGACAGGGCCTGGCTGGCGGCGAGCAGGGCAGAGACCGCCGACGCGCGTCGCTGCGCGCTGCGGGCCTGGTCCCGCACACGGCCCGCCAGGCTTCCGGTCGCCAGGGCCACGGCCCAGAAGGCCAGCAGGGTCAGGATGTCGGTCGGTGAGCCGATGGCGAAGCTGTAGCGCGGCTCCAGAAACAGGAAATTGTAGACGAGGAAGGCGACCGTCGCCGCCGCCAGCGCCGGGCGCAGGCCGTAGAGGACGCCGGCCGCCAGCACGGCCGACAGATAGATCACCCCCAGATCGACCCGTTCAAAGGTGCGGTCCAGAAACAGGGCCAGGGCGGTGGCTACGCCGATGAAGCCGGCGCCGACGGCGTAGCCGGGCCAGTGCGGCGAGCGGGCGAACACGGGCCCTTCCTTCGCCGGACGGGCCGCCGGCGCTCCGCCGGGCTCGGTGACGATATGGATCGCCACCCCACGGGCCGACCGCAGCAGACCGACGGCGAGGGACCGGCCCAGAAGCTCGTTGATGCGGCTGTCGCGGCCCTTGCCGATGACGACCTGGGTGACGTTGTTGCGATGGGCGTGGTCCATCACCGCCTTGACCACGTCGTCGCCGGTCAGGACGAGCGTGCGCCCGCCCAGCTGTTCGGCCAGCAGGAAGGCCTGACTCAGTCGCGCGGCGCTTTCGGGCCCGGACACCGGCCGGTTCGGGCGTTCGACGTGGGCGACGGTCCAGGGCGCGTCCATCATCATGTCGGACAACCGGCGACCGGCGCGAACCAGCGAGGCTCCCATGACATCGCCGCCGACGAGAACGAGAATGCGCTCTCCCGCCGCCCATGGTCCCTCGACGCCTCGTTCGCGCAACGTGGCCAGCAGTTGATCGTCCACCGTCTGGGCCGCGCGCCGCAGCGCCATTTCGCGCAAGGCCGTCAGGTTCTCGACCTTGAAGAAGTTCTCGGAGGCCAGGCGCGCCGTCTCGGGCACATAGACCTTGCCCTCAGCGAGGCGCTTGCGCAGCTCGTCCGGCGTGATGTCGACAACCTCGATGTCGTCGGCACGGCTCAGGGCGCTATCGGGCACGGCCTCGCGCTGGCGCACGCCGGTGATGCGCAGCACCACGTCGGACAGGCTTTCCAGATGCTGGACGTTCAGCGTGGTCCAGACGTCGATGCCGGCGGAAAGGATCTCCTCGACGTCCTGCCAGCGTTTGGGGTGGCGCGAGCCGGGGACGTTGGAATGGGCGTATTCATCGACCAGCAGCAGGTCGGGTTTACGCTCCAGCGCCGCGTCGATGTCGAACTCCATCAGGGCGCGGCCCTTGTAGTCGATCGGCCGGCGCGGCATCACCTCCATCCCGCGCAGCAGGCTCTCGGTCTCGCGCCGGCCGTGGGTCTCGACCACCCCGACAATGACGTCGCCGCCCTCGGCCTTACGGCGTCGGGCGGCGCGCAGCATCTCATAGGTCTTGCCGACCCCCGGCGACATGCCGAGGAAAACCTTCAGCCGACCTCGCTTCGGTCGCTTGGCGGCGACCTTCGAGGGATCGGGAGGGGGCGGCGTCTCCGGCAAGTCAGGCCGCGGCCGGGAAGCGGGCGTCGAGGGCCCGGTTGGTCAGCAGCACATTGACGCGCGGCTGGCCGATGAAGCCGAGCAAGGCACCCTCGGTGTTCGCGTCGATCACCTGCTGCACTCCCTTCACATCGACTCCCCTGGCCTGCGCCACGCGCCCGGCCTGCAGGCGAGCGTAGGCCGGAGAGATGTGGGGGTCGAGGCCCGAGGCGGAGGTCGTCACGGCGTCGGCGGGAATGTCCGTCGCGCCGGTGTCGGCCCGGATGGCGTCGGCGTCGGTCCTGACGCGTTCGGCCAGATCAGGGTTGAGCGGGCCGAGGTTCGAACCCGAGGAGGCCGATGCGTTATAGCCGTCGCCGGCGGCCGAGGGTCGCGGGTGCAGATAGCGCGCCTCGGCGAACGGCTGGCCGATCAGGGCCGAGCCGATCACCTGGCCGTTCGCGTCGCGGACCAGGCTGCCGTCGGCCTGGGCCGGAAACGCGAGTTGGGCGACGCCGGTGACCGCGAGGGGATAGGCGAGGCCGAGCATCAGGGTGAACAGGGCGACCATGACGATGGCGGGACGGAGTTGGCTGAGCATGGGCGTCGTCCTTTAGAAGGCCGCCTTCAGCGAGGCCACGGCGCGGCTGCCGTAGATATCGCCGAAGTCGTGCGCGTCGGTGTCGTGATAACGGACATCGAGGGTCAGGTTGTCGGTCAGCTGGCGGGCGACGCCGAGGTTCCAGGTGGTGTAGTCGAAGTCCGAGGACAGAAACTGGCGTCCCACCGCGCCCGATATCGTCCAGCGGTCGGCAGGCGAGAACGCTGCGTTGGCCTCGACATAAGTCGCCTCGTCCTCGGCGGCGCCGAAGAAGTCGGGCGACCAGTAGACCGCGGCGCCGATGGTGGCCGGACCGAAGGCGCGCGAGGCCGCGAACCTGGCCTCGACATAGTCATAGTCCGCGCCGTTCGGCTGGCCGGTGTAGAAATAGCCAACCGCGCCGAAGTCCCAGTTCCAGCCCGCGAACTCGGGGCGGACGCCGGCATAGAGGTCGATCTCGGCGTTGGTGTCAGGGTCGCCGGGGAACGCCACATTGGAGGCCCAGGCACCGGCGTAGAAGATCCCGCTGGTCAGATCGACGCCACCCGAGATCGCGGCGTCTTCTTCGGTCTGGCTGACGCCGCGGAAGACATAGTCGGACCCGACAGCGGCATTCCAGGCGATGGCGGGGCCGGCGGGTTCGGCCTCAGCGGTCTGGGCGTCGGCCTGGGCGGCGATGCCCCAGACAACCAGGCCGATCAGGCAGGCGCCGGCGAACCACAGGTCGTTGCGGCCGGCGGCCTTGAAGCGGGATTTGCGGGTCATGGAAATCACTCTGTTTCTGGATGGGTCAGGCCAGGCCGAGGCCGGAGATGACGATGTCGATGAGTTTGATGCCGGCGAAGGGCGCGACGAGGCCGCCGAGGCCGTAGATCAGCAGGTTGCGGGACAGCAGCGCCCCGGCCCCGATGGCGCGGTATTTGACGCCGCGCAGGGCCAGCGGGATCAGGGCCACGATCACCAGGGCGTTGAAGATCACCGCCGACAGGATGGCGCTCTCGGGACTGTGCAGTCCCATGACGTTGAGTGCGCCGAGCGCCGGCAAGGCGACCACGAACATCGCCGGGATGATGGCGAAATATTTGGCCACGTCGTTGGCGATGCTGAACGTCGTCAGGGCACCGCGGGTGATCAGCAACTGTTTGCCGACCTCGACGATCTCGATGACCTTGGTGGGGTCGCTGTCGAGATCGACCATGTTGCCGGCCTCGCGGGCGGCCTGGGCGCCGGTCTGCATGGCCACGCCGACATCAGCCTGGGCGAGGGCCGGGGCGTCGTTGGCGCCGTCGCCGCACATGGCGACCAGCCGGCCCCTGGACTGCTCCGCCTTGATGAGGCGCATCTTGTCCTCTGGAGTCGCCTCGGCGAGGTAGTCGTCGACCCCGGCCTCCGAGGCGATGGCAGCGGCGGTGACCGGATTGTCGCCGGTGATCATCACCGTGCGCAGGCCCATGCGGCGCAGGTCGGCGAACCGCTCCTTCATGCCCGGCTTGATCACGTCCTTCAGGTGAATGATGCCGACGAGGACGCCGTCCTCAACCACCGCCAGCGGCGTGCCGCCGGAACGGGCGATGCGGTCCACGGCCTGACGGAACTCGGCCGGCGCGTCGGCCTCGGACAGTTTCAGGGACTTCAGCACGGCGTCCACCGCGCCCTTTCGCCATGACTTTCCGTCCGCATCGACGCCGGACTGACGGGTCACCGCCGAGAAGGCGATGGCTTTTGCGCCGACGGGAAGCTCGACAGACAGACCGGCGTTGCGGCCCAGTTCGATGATCGAGCGGCCCTCGGGTGTCTCGTCGGCCAGAGAGGCCATGACAGCGGCGCGCATGGCCCCTTCGGGCCGGATGCCGGGGACGGGAATGACCTCGGTGGCCATCCGGTTGCCGAAGGTGATGGTGCCGGTCTTGTCGAGCAGCAGGGTATCGACGTCGCCCGCCGCCTCGACCGCGCGGCCCGAGGTGGCCAGAACATTGACCTTCAGCAGGCGATCCATGCCGGCGATGCCGACTGCCGAAAGGAGCCCGCCGATCGTTGTCGGAATCAGGGTGATGAACAGGGCACCGAGCACGATGGGATCCAGGGCGATGCCGGAGTAGGTGCCGAGGCCCAGAAGGGTCACCACCGCGATCAGGAACACCAGCGTCAGCCCCGCCAGCAGCACGGACAGGGCCAGTTCGTTCGGCGTCTTGCGGCGGTTCGCGCCCTCGACCATGGCGATCATGCGGTCGAGGAAGGTCGAGCCGGCCTCGGCTGTGATGCGGACCTTGATCCAGTCCGACAGCACCGTGGTTCCGCCGGTGACGGCGGACCGGTCGCCGCCGGCCTCGCGGATCACCGGGGCGGATTCACCGGTGATGGCGGCTTCGTTGACCGAGGCCACGCCCTCGACGATCTCGCCGTCAGAGGGGATGACGTCGCCGGCCTCGACCAGAACGATCTCGCCGATCTGCAGCTTGTAGGCGGGGGTCGGGACGACCGTTCCGGTCTTCGGATCGACGATCAGCTTGGCCTTGGTGTCGACGCGGGTGGCGCGAAGACTGTCGGCCGCCGCCTTGCCCCGTCCTTCGGCGACGCTCTCGGCGATATTGGCGAACAGGACGGTGGCCCACAGCCAGACCGCCAGCTGGATGGCGAAGCCGGCCGCCTCGCCGGCGACGATAGCGGCAATGGCCGACACCGTCGCCAGCAGGGCCACGATCCAGGTGGTGAAGATCACCGGATTGCGCAGCAGTTTGCGGGGGTCGAGCTTGACGAAGGCGTCGCCGAGCGCCCGGCCCAGCATGGGGCCGGACAGGCCGCCGGCGAGGGGAGCGGCCCGGCGGGTTTCGCCCGGATGCTCGGGATTTGCGAAGGTCATGTCAGGGGTCCGTTCGGATCACGCCAAAGGGCGATCAGCGGGCCGCACCGGCGAGCATCTGGAAATGCTCGACGATGGGTCCGAGGGCGAGGGCGGGGAAGAACTGCAGCCCGCCGAGGATGAGGATGACGCCGATCACCAGACCGATGAACAGCGGCCCGTGGGTTGGCAGGGTGCCGGTCGACGGAGCGAGCTTCGGCTTGACCGCAAGGGCACCGGCGATGGCCAGAACCGCGATGGCGGGTACGAACCGGCCCAACAGCATGGCGACGCCCAGGGTCGTGTTCCACCACGGCGCATTGGCGGTCAGGCCGGCGAAGGCCGAGCCGTTGTTCGCCGCCGCCGAGGTGTAGGCGTAGAGCATCTCCGACAGGCCGTGCGGGCCGTGGTTCAGCAGCCCTTCCATGGCCGTCGGGAGGACGGCGGCGATGGAGGTGAAGCCGAGGATAGCCAGCGGCAGAACGAGCACGGCGATCATGGCGAACTGGATCTCGCGCGCCTCGATCTTCTTGCCCAGGTACTCCGGCGTCCGACCGACCATCAGACCGGCGACGAAGACCGACAGAATGGCCATGACGACCATGATGGCGATGCCCGACCCGATCCCGCCGGGCAGGATCTCACCCAGTTGCATCAGGAACATCTGGATGCCGCCCGAAAGAGGCATGTAGCTGCCGTGCATGGAGTTGACCGAGCCGTTCGAAGCACCGGTCGTAGGTCCGGCCCAGGCGACGGAAGACGGCACGCCGAAGCGGACCTCCTTGCCCTCCATATTGACCGGTTGCTCGATCCCCGCGGCGACGAGGGCCGGCGCGGGCTGGCTCTCGGCGACATAGAGGCCGGCGGTGCAGGCGGCCAGCAGGACGAAGGCCGCGATGACGAGAGCGCGCACGTCGCGTTTTGCCATCACGCTGCGGCCAAAGGCGAAGAAGGCCGCCCAGCCGAGGACGTTGATCGAAACGGCGGTGATCAGATTGGTGATCGCCGAAGGGTTTTCGAACGGGTGGGCGGAGTTGACGTTGAAGATGCCGCCGCCGTTGATGCCCAGCTGTTTGATGGCCAGCTGGCTGGCCACCGGGAACAGCGACAGGGTTTGCTGGCCGCCTTCCATGCCGGTCGCCGTGACCGACGCGGCGAGACTCTGGACCACGCCCAGACCGGCGAGCGTCACCGCAAGGATCAGCGAGGCGGGCAGGAGCAGGTACAGGGTGGTGCGGGTCATGTCGGCCCAGAAATTGCCGACGCCCTCGCCGCGATCGGCGATAAAGGCGCGCGCCAGGGCCGCTGCGATGGCTGCGCCGGTGGCAGCGGACAGGAAATTCTGCACCGTCAGGCCGGTCATCTGGGTCAGCGTCGACAGGGTCGTTTCACCGCCATAGCTCTGCCAGTTGGTGTTGGTGACGAAACTGACGGCGGTGTTGAAGGCCAGATGCGGCGACACGCCCGCGAACCCCTGCGGATTCATCGGAAGGACGCCCTGGAGGCGCAACATGCCGTAGAGCAAGACGAAGCCGGCGAGGTTGAACGCCAGCAAGGCACCGGCGTAACCGAGCCAGCCCTGGCTGCGCTTCGGATCGACGCCGGCGACCTTGTAGAAGACGCCTTCGACCGGCCGTAGCACGGGGTCCAGCCAGGTCGTCTCGCCATTCCAGACGCGCGACAGATAGATCCCCAGCGGCCAAGCGATCAGCACGGACAGGCCGAGGATCAGGGCGATTTCCGCCCATCCCTGAATGTTCATGGCGGCGGCTCCCTAGAACCGCTCGGGGCGCAGCAGGGCCGCGACCATGTAGACGGCGACGACGACCGCGCCGACGCCCCACAGAATGGAGACCAGCATCGTCACACCCGCTTCAGGAAAACGGCGAGGGCGGCGAAGGCCAGAAAGGCCCCGCCGCCGATCGCCAGAAAGATCAGATCGGCCATGCCGACGCCTCCAGCTCAGTTGGAGACCGGGTTTGACCATCGAAGCGCGTAAGCGGGCCATGCGGGAAGCGGGCACCGGTATAAGGGCCGCATAAGTTTCCCGCCGCGACGGGAGGACGGACTCAGAGAATCGCGCAGGCCTCGTCGAAGGTCGGACGGGGGTTGCGGGGGTGCAGGTTCTCGTCCGTGCCGTAGCCGATATTGCAGACGAAATTGGTCCGCCAGGGCGTGCCGGCGAAGAATTCCTCGTCGACGCCGGCGGCCTTGAAACCGGACATCGGGCCGCAATCGAGCCCCAGCGACCGCGCCGCCAGCATCAGATAGGCGCCCTGTAGCGAACCGTTGCGCAGGGCGGTCTCGCGGGCGACCTCGGGGTCGGCAAACCAGCCGACGGCGCCGGGATTCTGCGGATAGAGTTCCGGCAGCCGGACCGCGAAATTCAGGTCGTAGCCGATGATGACATTGACCGGCGCCTGCAGCGTCTTGGCCCGGTTTCCGGACGACATGAAGGGCGACAACCGCTGTTTGGCCTCGTCGCTGGTCAGGAACAGGAACCGGCCGGGGCAACAGTTGCCGGACGTCGCCCCCCATTTGGCCAGGTCGTAGATTTCGCGGATCAGGGCCTCCGACACCCCTTCCGGCGACCAGCCGTTGCGGGTGCGGGCGGTCAGGAAAAGCTGGTCCAGCGAGGCGTCGGGCAGGCGGTCGGACATCGAATCGGTCATTGGGGAAAGATCGGCTCCGCGCCCGGACAGTTTGGCGCCGCCCCAGCCTATGCCATGGTGGCGGCCGATCAATCGCAGGATTTGCCGACGCATGGCCGTGGCCGACCCCACCTTCCTCCTGCCCGCGAGGCCCGAACCGATCCCGCTGGCCCTGAGCCAGACGGCGGTGATCGTGATCGACATGCAGAACGCCTACGCCTCGCCGGGCGGCTATCTTGATCTGGCGGGGTTCGACATCTCGGGCGCGCAGAAGGTGATCGACAACAGCCGCGGGGTGCTGGAGGTCGCGCGGCGCGCCGGCATGCCGGTGATCTATTTCCAGAACGGCTGGGACCCCGACTATGTCGAGGCGGGCGGGCCGGGTTCGCCGAACTGGCACAAGTCCAACGCCCTGAAGACCATGCGGGCGCGGCCCGAACTGCACGGCCAGCTGCTGGCGCGCGGCGGCTGGGACTATGAGATCGTCGATGCGCTGAAACCCGAGCCGGGGGACATCGTCCTGCACAAGACGCGTTACAGCGGCTTCTTCAATTCCCAGCTGGATAGCGTGCTGCGGTCGCGCGGCATCCGCAATCTGATCTTCGTCGGCATCGCCACCAACGTCTGCGTGGAATCGACCCTGCGCGACGGCTTCTTCCTCGAATATTTCGGCATCGTGCTGGAGGACGCCACCCATCAGGCCGGGCCGGAATTTGTGCAGCAGGCCGCCCTCTACAATATCGAAACCTTCTTCGGCTGGGTCTCCAGCGTCGCCGATTTCAAGGGCGTCGTGGGACAGATCGCGCCGACCGCCTGACAGGAGACGACCATGCCCAAGACCGTCATCACCCCGCCCGGAACACAGACGCCGATCGCCCCCTTCTCGCCCGGCACGATGGCCGACGGGGTGGTCTATGTGTCCGGGACGCTTGCCTTCGACAAGGACAACAATGTCGCCCATGTCGGCGACGCGGAGGGGCAGACCCGCGCCGTGCTGGAGACCATCAAGTCGGTGATCGAGACTGCCGGCGGGACGATGGACGACGTCACCATGAACCACATCTTCCTCAAGGACTGGGCCGACTACGCGGCCATGAACAAGGTCTATGCGGAGTATTTCCCGGGCGAGAAGCCGGCGCGGTTCTGCATCGTCTGCGGCCTGGTGCGGCCCGACTTCCTGGTCGAGATCGCCTCCATCGCCCACATCGGCAAGCGCTGACCTTGATCGAGACCGGCTGGGCCGACGGCGTCCACTATGAGGTTCACAGCAACGGTCCCGGCGATGCCCGGGAGGTTGTGATCCTGTCGGCAGGATTGGGGGGATCGGGGGCCTTCTTTGCTCCGCAGATGGAGGCGCTGACCGCGCGCTTCCGGGTCGTGCTGTACGACCATCGCGGCACGGGCCGCAGCGACCGCGACCTGCCGTCGCCCTATGCGGTCGGTGAAATGGCGCGGGACATCGCCGGGATCATCGACGCGCTCGGCGAGGACGCGGTGCATGTGGTCGGCCACGCGGCCGGGGGGCTGGCGGGTTTGCAGCTGGCGCTCGACAGACCCGCGCAGGTGCTGAGCCTGACGGTGATCAACGGCTGGAGCCGGCCTGATCCGCACATCGCCCGCTGTTTCCGCACCCGGATCAGCCTGCTGAACGACAGCGGGCCCGAGGCCTATGTCCACGCCCAGCCGCTGTTCCTCTATCCCGCGGACTGGATCTCGGAGAACGCAGAGCGGCTGGCCGAAGAGGAGCCGCATCACCTCGCCGGCTTCCAGGGGCGGGAAAACATGCTGGCCCGGATCAACGCCCTGCTGGCGTTCGACATAGACGACCGGCTGGGCGAGATCGCCTGCCCGGTGCTGGTCAGCGCCAGCGCTGACGACATGTTGGCGCCGGCCCTGTGTTCGCGGCGACTGGCGGAGCGACTGCCCGATGCGACGCTCGCCGTCGCGCCCTGGGGCGGTCATGCCTTTACGGCGACAGCGCCGGATGCGTTCAATGCGACCCTGATCGCCTTTCTTTCCGGCGAACCCCTGCCCTGCTGAAGGATCCCCCCATGGAAGTCGGCGTCTTCATTCCCATCGGCAACAACGGCTGGCTGATCTCCGAGACGGCACCGCAGTACATGCCGTCGTTCGAGCTGAACAAGAAGGTGACCCAGGCGGCGGACCGCTATGGCCTCGACTTCGCCCTGTCGATGATCAAGCTGCGCGGCTTTGGGGGGAAGACCCAGTTCTGGGAGCACAATCTCGAGAGCTTTACCCTGATGGCGGGGCTCGCCGCCGTCACCACGCGGATCAAGCTGTTCGCCACCGCCGCCACCCTGACCATGCCGCCGGCCATTGTGGCGAGGATGGCCGCGACCATCGACTCCATCGCGCCGGGCCGGTTCGGCATCAACCTGATCACCGGCTGGGCCGAGGCCGAATACAGCCAGATGGGGCTGTGGCCGGGCGATAAACACTACAAGGACCGGTACAACTATCTGGCCGAATACGCCCAGATCCTGCGTGACCTGTTCGACACCGGAGTGTCGGATTTCAAGGGCGACTATTTCACCATGACAGACTGCCGGGTCAGTCCGAGGGCGACGGATACGAAGCTGATCTGCGCCGGGTCGAGCACCGAGGGACTGGCGTTTACGGCGCAATATGCGGACTACAGCTTCGCCCTCGGCAAGGGGACCAACACCCCGACCGCCTTCGCCGACGTGAATGAGCGGCTGCGGGCGGCGAAGGAAAGGACCGGCAGGGACGTCAGCGCCTACATACTGTTCATGGTCATCGCCGACGAGACCGACGAGGCGGCCATGGCCAAGTGGGAACGCTATCGCGACGGCGTCGACAAGGAGGCCGTGGCTTGGCTGGTCGGGCAGGCGTCCGGCAATACGTCAGAGGACACCAACACCAAACAGTTGGCGGCCGAAAAGGCGGCGGTGAACCTGAACATGGGCACGCTGGTCGGATCACACGCCTCGATCGCCCGGATGCTGGATGAGGTGGCGACCGTGCCGGACACGGCGGGCGTCCTGCTGACCTTCGACGATTTCGAGCAGGGGATCGAGGATTTCGGCCGCCGGATTCAGCCGCTGATGGCCTGCCGGGCCCACATCAAGAGCGCCTGATCGGTCAGGCGGCCTCGGCGTCGGTTGCCGGAGCAGCGGCCGTCAGCACCTGGTCTATGCCGGCGAACAGGGTGGCCATGGTCACCGGCTTGGCGAGGTGGCCGTCGGCGCCAGCCTTGCGTCCAGCCTCGATATGCTCGGGCATGGCATTGGCGGTCAGCATCAGCACCGGCGTGCGCGTCCAGCCGCGCTGCAACTCGAAGGCGCGGATCGCGGCCGTTGCGGTCAGGCCGTCCATGACCGGCATCTGCATGTCCATCAGGACAAGGTCGTAGCCGCCGGCCCGATACGCCTCCAGGGCCTCGCTGCCGTCCGCAACGCAGACCAGATCTGCACTGGCACCGGACAGAAGGACTTCGATCACCTTGCGGTTCGCCGGATGATCGTCCGCGAGCAGGATGCGCAGCGGGACAGCGTCTGCGCCGCTCTCTGAAGCCGTGATATCGCTGGCCGGTGCGGCCTCGGCAAGCGGCAGGGGCGTCTCGAACCAGAAGCGGGAACCGACGCCCGGTTCGCTTTCGCAGTCCAGGCGGGCGCCCATCAGTTCGGCCAGTTCGCGCGAGATTGTCAGGCCCAGGCCGGTGCCGCCGAAACGGCGCGTGATCGAGCCGTCGGCCTGATGAAAGCGACCAAAAATGCGGTTCTTCTGATCCGGTTCAAAGCCAACGCCGGTGTCCGTTACGGTGAAACGGACACGGTCATCATCCGCATCCTCGACGCTCAGGCGGACCTCGCCTTCCGCCGTGAATTTCAGCGCGTTGCTGACCAGATTGGTGAGGATCTGACGGATGCGCACCGCATCGCCATAGACCCGCCGCTCCGCCGTCGCGGCGATCTCGATCACCAGGGCGACGCCCTTTTCCTCGGCCTTGGGCCGCCACAGGGCGGCCGTTTCGCGCACGATATCGGCCAGATGGAACGGGGCCGGTTCAATGGTGAGCTGACCGGACTCGATCTTGGCGGTGTCGAGGATGTCCGAGAGCAGGCGTTCCAGCGTGTCGCTGGAGGACCGGACGATATCGACCATCTCGCGCTCCCGCGGACCCAGATCGCTGCGGGCGAGCGCGTCGGCCATGGCGACCACGCCGTTCAGCGGGGTGCGGATCTCGTGGCTCATATTGGCGAGGAAGTCGCTTTTTGACCGGCTGGCCTCTTCAGCGGCGCGTCGGGCCAGGCGCAGGTGGCCGGCCGAGCGCCACTACCAGACCAGCAGGCCGGCGGCGGTCAGGAAGAAGACGATGGCTATGCCGACGATCCAGCGCTGCGAGCTGATGACGTCCTTCTGCAGGCGGGTATTGGTCCGGGCCGTGTCGAGCTGGCGGCGGCGTTCGGCCAGCTGCTCCTGCATGTCGCCGGTAACCTGTCCGATGCCGGCGCTGAACCGGCGCGCGGTCTGGATGTCCTGCCCCTTGTGATAGGCCTCCAGTCGCTGGAACGCTTCCCGGGTCCGGCCCTCTGCGAACAGCAGGGCAGCCTCGACCCGCGGGACTTCCGAAAAGCCTTCCTCGCGGAACAGGCCTGCGGCCTCGCGGCGGCGGATCTCGGCGAGGTCCCGGCGTGCGAGCCCGAGCTGACCCGTGCGGGCATAGGCAAGCGCGCGTGACGGCAGCAGTTGCGGCGCGAGGAACTCTGCCGCGCCGAGGTCGGCGCCATAGGGAGAGAGGCAGTTCAGCACGCCCCGGGAGTCGCCGCCGCCCTCGGCCACCATGGCGCAGAGATTGGCGTCATAGACCATCAAGCTCTCAATGCCGGCGCGCCTCGACAGGCGGTGGTGCGCGGCGGACAGCCGGGCGGCGAGGTCCTGGTCGCCGACCTGGACCGACAGACGGGTCAGGTTGTAGAGGGCGTCAAAATCGGGGCGGGGATATGCGGGGTTGGAGAAGTCGATCTCGAAGCGACGGAAGGCCGTCGTCGCGCCTTCAATGTCGTTCAGCATCATCAGGCCGATGCCCGTCACCTCCCACAGTCCGGCCCGGGCGGTGTCGGCATAGGGCGCATCCTCGGGAATGACGGCGTCGGCCGCCGTCAGCACGCGCAGCGCCTCACCGATACGGTCCTGATCCATCAGGGCCAGGGCGCTGAGGCGCATGGCGTGGGCCTTGACGAACCAGTCCGTTGTGGTGCGGGCGATCTGGTCCATCTCGACCGAGGCGGTGCTGTCGCCGCTGTCATAGCGAATGGTCAGGGCGTTCAGCCGGGCGATCATCTGGTACCGCTCGTCCCGGCGGGCCAGGGCGGCGGCCGCGAGGCGGTTGTTCCAGACCTCGGCCCGCTCGAAATCGCCCTGGTTCAGCGTGATCCACATGACGTGGTAGAGCCGGTTCAGCCCTTCACGGCCCGAATGGCTGAGGGCGGATTCCCCGAAGGCCTCAAGGGCCGGAAAGCTGGTAGCGGCGGCCCGTTGCTCGACACGCTGGGCCAGCTCGACCCGGCTCTCGCGCGACTGGGTCGCGGCCTCCGCGCCGCCGCCGATGGCGAGCGCGAACAGCATGGCGGCGACAAAAACAAGCTTCACTGGGGACATATGGCTTCCGTGATCACAGCCGATCATCGCCCACCGACCCTTTCACAAGCTTTAGCGCCGCGAGACTTTTCCGGAGGCGGACCGTCTGTGGACTTCCTTCCGCCGCCACGTCAGCGTTCCGGAATGGCCGAATCGTCCGTCAGAGAGCCCGCGCCGGGGGGCTATTACGAGTTCTTCGCCGGGGGCGGCATGGTGCGCGCCGGCCTCGGCGGGGCCTGGCGCTGCCTGTTCGCCAATGACTTCGATCCGGCCAAGGCCGCGTCCTATCGGGCCAACTGGGGCGATGCATGTCTGCGGGTCGGGGACATCGCGGGCCTGACCGCCAACGACCTCCCCGGAACAGCGGACCTGATGTGGGGTTCGTTTCCCTGCCAGGATCTGTCGCTGGCCGGCGTCGGCGCCGGTCTGGGCGGCAAGCGTTCGGGGACGTTTCACGACTTCTGGGGACTGGCGCGCGCGCTGGTGGACGAGGGACGAGCGCCGCGGGTGGTGGCGGTCGAGAATGTCTGCGGGGCACTGACCTCGCATGGCGGGCGCGATTTCCAAGCAATCTGCCGGACATTCGCCGACGCCGGCTACCGATGCGGAGCGCTGGTCATCAACGCCGACCGCTTTCTGCCGCAGTCGCGACCTCGCCTGTTCGTGATCGGCGCGCGCGAGGATGCAGCCATAGACCCGGCGCTTACGACTGCAGGACCTGACGGCCTGTTTCACACGCCGGCCCTGCGCCGGGCAGTGCAACGGCTGCCTGTCGAACTGCAAGGCCGGATGGTCTGGTGGCGGCTGCCGGAGCCGAGCCTTTCGAACGCGAGTCTGGGATCGGTTATCGAGCATGAGCCGTCGGACGTGCGCTGGCATTCGGCCGCAGAGACAAGCCGCCTGCTGATGCTGATGTCGCCGACCAATCTGGCCAAGGTCGAGGCGGCGCGGCGGACGGGGGAGCGCTGCGTCGGGGGGCTGTACCGACGGACGCGGCGCGATGCGGCGGGCGGTCGGGTTCAGCGCGCCGAGGTGCGGTTCGACGTCGCCGGCTGCCTGCGGACTCCGGGTGGCGGATCAAGCCGCCAGACCCTGCTGGTGGTCGAAGGCGGGCAGGTCCGGTCCCGTCTGATGTCGGCACGGGAGACCGCGCGGCTGATGGGATTGCCGGACAGCTATTGCCTGCCGGGCTCCTACAGCGCCGCCTGTCACCTGACCGGAGACGGGGTCGCCGTACCGGTGGTACGGCATCTGGCGCAATGGCTGATCGAGCCCCTGTTGGCGGCGCGGGCGGGGCTTCGCCGGGCCGCCTGAGAGCCCCTTGCCAAAGCCGTACAGCGGAGCATCATGTCGCCGGGGGATCCGGGGAGGACATCATGAAATTCGTATTGGCGGGGCTGGCGGTTCTGGGGTTTGCGACGCCGGTGGCGGCGGAATCCTGGCACGCGTTCTCGCGCAGCGCCAACTCGGCCTATATGGCCGATGTCGACAGCATCGTGGTGGAGGGCGACGTCACCCGCGTGCTGTTGGCCATCGTTCCGCTGCGGGGCGAGGCCGGAGACCTCAGCCACACGGTCGACACCTATGAGTTCAAGTGCGGACCGAAACAGTGGCGCAGCACCCTGTCGATCGAATACGGCCCCGACGGCGTCGAGACAGGCCAGTATCCGGACGAGAGCGACTGGCTGAACGCCCGCGACGGGACCATCCCGGGCATCCTCAAGGAGATCGCCTGTCGACCTGAGCCGCCTCAGGCGTCGACCGCCGCATCAAGCGCATTGGCCTGGATGAACTCGCGGCGCGGCTCGACCACGTCGCCCATCAGCTTGGCGAAAAGATCTGACGCGTCTTCCTGATGCTCGACCTGCACCTTCAGCAGGGTACGGGCGTTGACGTCGAGCGTGGTCTCCCACAGCTGTTCCGGGTTCATCTCGCCCAGGCCCTTGTAGCGTTGGATGGCGAGACCCTTCTTGCCCGCATCGAGCACCGCTTCCAGCAGGTCCAGCGGACCCCGGATCGTGACGGCCTTGTCCTTGCGGCGGAACATGGCCGGCTTGTCGAACAGGCCCTCGAAGGCGGTCGAGCGTTCGGCGAGGCGGCGGGCGTCCAGCGAGCGGATCAGGGCCTCTTCCAGCACGATGCGCTCGGTGACGGCGCGGCGGACGCGTTCGAAAGCCACGGCCCCTTGCGCGCCCGGCGAGCCGGTCCAGTCGCCGTCGCCTTCTTCGGCATAGAGGTTGAGACGGGATGCAGCCTTCGACGGATCGGCGGGCTCCTCGTCGAACAGACCGGCCAGGGCAGATTGTTCGATGGCGAAGACGGGGGCGCGTTGCGACAGGCGATCGACGCCCGCCTTGAAGGCCTTGGCCTCGCGCACCAGCGCCTGCAGGTCGAGACCGACCCGGCGCTCACCATTGGGCAGGTCGAGCTCGGCCTCGGATGACCCTTCCTCGATGAGGTAGGAGTCCATCTCGGACTGGTCCTTGAGGTAGCGGGACTGCTTGCCCTTGGAGACCTTGTAGAGCGGCGGCTGGGACCTTGTAGAGCGGCGGCTGGGCGATATAGACGTGCCCGCGCTCGATCAGCTCGGGCATCTGCCGGTAGAAGAAGGTCAGCAGCAGGGTCCGGATGTGGGCGCCGTCGACGTCGGCGTCGGCCATCAGGATGATCTTGTGATAGCGCAGCTTGTCGGCGTTGAAGTCGTCGCGGCCGATGCCTGTGCCGAGCGCCAGGATCAGCGTCCCGATCAGTTCCGACGACAGCATCCGGTCGAAGCGGGCGCGCTCGACGTTGAGGATCTTGCCGCGCAGGGGCAGGACGGCCTGGTTCTCGCGGTTGCGGGCCTGTTTGGCCGAGCCGCCGGCGGAATCGCCCTCGACGATGAACAGTTCGGACTTGGCCGGATCGCGTTCCTGACAGTCGGCGAGCTTGCCGGGCAGTGAGGCCATGTCCATGGAGGTCTTGCGGCGCGTGAGGTCGCGGGCCTTGCGCGCGGCCTCGCGGGCGGCGGCGGCCTCGATGATCTTGGCGACAACGGCCTTGGCCTCGACCGGATGTTCCTCGAACCAGGTCGAGAGGCCTTCGGAGCACAGCCCTTCCACGGCCGGACGGACCTCGGACGAGACAAGCTTGTCCTTGGTTTGCGACGAGAATTTGGGATCCGGCACCTTGACGGACAGGACGCAGGTCAGGCCCTCGCGGGCGTCCTCGCCCGAGACCGAAACCTTCTCCTTCTTGGCGGCACCGGCGGAGTCGATATAGCCGCCCATGACGCGCGTAAGGCTGGCGCGGAAGGCCGACAGGTGGGTGCCTCCATCCCGCTGGGGGATGTTATTGGTGAAGCACAGCATGGTCTCGTGGTAGCTGTCGTTCCACCACAGGGCGAGATCGATCTCGATCCCTTCCTTCTTGCCGCGGATGACGATGACGTCCTTGAGGATGGGTGTCTTGGACTTGTCGAGGTGGCGTACGAAAGCCTCGACGCCGCCTTCGTAGTGCAGAATTTCCTCGAACTTCTCGGCCCCGCGGTGGTCCTGCAGCTTGATGACCACGCCTGAGTTCAGGAAGGCGAGCTCGCGCAGCCGGTGTTCCAGCGTCTTCAGGTCGAAGTCGATGTGGGCGAAGGTGGTGACCGAGGGGTAGAAGGTGACCTCGGTGCCGGACAGGACCTTGCCGTTGTCGCGCATCGGCGCATCGCCGGTGACCCTCAGGCTTTCGACCGTGTCGCCGCGGGCGAACTTCATCTCGTGGCGTTTGCCGTTGCGATAGATGACCAGCTTCAGCCAGTCCGAGAGCGCATTGACGACGGACACGCCGACGCCGTGCAGGCCGCCCGAGACCTTGTAGGAATTCTGGTCGAACTTACCGCCGGCGTGCAGCTGGGTCATGATGACCTCGGCCGCCGAGACGCCCTCGCCCTCGTGGATGTCGGTGGGGATGCCGCGGCCGTTGTCGGTCACGGTGACCGAGCCGTCGGCATTGAGGATGACCTGGACCAGATCGGCGTGGCCGGCGAGGGCCTCGTCGATGGCGTTGTCGACCACCTCATAGACCATGTGGTGCAGGCCCGAGCCGTCGTCGGTGTCGCCGATGTACATGCCGGGGCGTTTGCGCACCGCATCCAGGCCCTTCAGGACCTTGATGGAATCGGCGCCGTAGGCGGCCTCTTCGGCGGTGTCTTCGTTGCGCGCGGTCGGGGTCTGGTCGGTCATATAATCGGTCGGTGAAACGCCCTCCAGGAGGGCTTCGGAAGGCGGCGGCGGGGCCGCCTTGAACGGACGGTTTTCAGGGCGGTTTTCAGGGCGCGAATCCGGGTCGCACCGAGGCCTGCAACATATAGGGATTCAGGGCGGAATTGCGAGGAAAAGCGGCATCTCGCGAGGGGCGAGAGTGGTGTGTTTCGCAGGAAAAAAATCGGAGGGCGTCCGGCGATTCCAGGAGGCGTCGCGGAGCGGCCCCGGAAGCGGCTTTCGCCGGCGCGGCGGCGATGGAGATGAACCGTGCCAAAGACCTGTCCCGTGGGGAAAGGAACAGGAAGCACATGCCTGCGTCAGGAACGGTCGCAGGCCGGGAAATGGGGTGCGGACGACAGGCTCCGGAGGGTCGAAAAGGTCGGATCGGGGTCGCGCAGGGGCGAGAAGACACGGGGCGGGAAGACACGGTTTCGGGGGGCGGCCGAACCCCAAGCCGCTATCGTCATTCCGGGCGGAGCGCAGCGGAGACCCGGAACCCGGCGGCGTGCGTGAGCGCGAAGCTGTCGGGAGCGCAGTCGGGGAGTGGCGGTACGTTGCTACGGCCGGTGTTTCGCCGCCGTCGCGGCGCCGCTGGGTTCCGGGTCTACGGCTTGCTTCGCTCGCCTTCGCCCGGAATGACGATAGCAGTTGGGGTGCTACTCCACCGTCAGCGCGCCGCCCTCCACCCGCACGAACTGCGCGCGGCCGCGCAGGGGGTCGAACAGTTCGGCCTCGGTGCCGGTCATGAAGGCCTGCAGGCCGAGGGCCTCGATCTCGTCGAACAGGGCGGCGCGGCGGGCGGTGTCCAGGTGGGCGGGGGCTTCGTCGAGCAGGAGGACGGGCGGCGCGGGTTGATCCGCCAGGCGGGTGATCTGCGCGAGGATCAGGTTGAGCACCAGCGCCTTCTGCTCGCCCGAGGAGCCCTCGGCGGCGGGGCGGTTTTTCTCGCGATGCAGGGCGGTCAGGTCGGAGCGGTGC
>VFBG01000007.1 GCA_006515835.1 bacterium
CATCGTCACCGCCGGTGATCGCGACCGCTACAACCGCCGCGCCGCCGCCTGGTCCCTCGCCCTGCAACAGGCCCGCCGCCAGACCGGCTCGGGCGACCTGGCAGGTCTCGGCGACCTGATCGACCCTCGCGCCGCCCGGTCATCCGTCGCGCCCCCGCCCGGCGACTATCGCTGCCGTACCGTCAAACTGGGCTCCCAGGGCGGCGAGGAGGGCCTCGGCTATGTCGTCTACGGCTGGTTCGCCTGCCGCATCGAACAGACGCCGCGCGGCCTGAAATTCTCCAAACTGACGGGCAGCCAACGCCAGGGCGGCCTGCTCTTCCCGGAGAATGACCGCGAGATGGTCATGCTGGGCTCACTGGCCCTCGCCGCGGAGCCGCCCGCCAACTCCTACGGCCAGCGCCCCGACCGCGACCTGATCGCCGTGCTTGAGCGGATCGGCGAACGCCGCTGGCGGCTGGTCATCCCCTGGCCCCAGGCCGAGTCCAACCTCGATGTGATCGAACTCGTCCCCGCGTGACGAAGACGCCAGCCCCGAAGCCCCGCAGCCCGCGCGCGAAGCCGGCCGCGATCGATTCGTCCACGACCGGAGCGGCCCCGAAACCGAGGCGAACCCGGGCCGTCCGCGAAACCATCGACATTGCGCCGCCGCCCCGCATGCCGCGGCCAGCCGACATCGCGGTCATCGGCGCCGGCCCCACCGGCCTGGCCGTCGCCCTGATGCTGGCGCGACAGGGGCGGCGGGTCATGGTCCACGAGCGGTTCGCCACGCCGCGCCCCGTCGGCGCCGGCTTCATGCTCCAGCCCACCGGACTGGATGTGCTCGACCGTCTGGGTCTCACGCCGCGCGTCGAGGCGCACGGCCAGCGCATCGACCACATCTTCGGCCGCGAGGCCCGCCGCGGCCGGGTGGTCCTCGACGTCCGCTACAGCGATCTGAAGCGTCCCCGTCCGGCCATCGGCATCCATCGCGCGGCTATATTCTCCATTCTATACGACGCCTGTGTCGAGGCCGGCGTCGACTTCGAGACGGATCGCGAGATCGTCGCCGCCGACGAAGGGCGACTGGTCGACGTCGCGGGTCGCCGCAGCAAGCCCTTCAATCTCGTCATCGACGCCTCGGGCGCGCGTTCGGCGATCGCGGCCCGCATGGGCGGCCAGCGGCGCGAACTCGCATGGGGCGCGTTGTGGACAACAGTGCCGTGGCCGGGAGCGCCCTTCGAACCGACGGCGCTTGAGCAGGTCTATCTGGGGGCCCGCAGCATGCTCGGCGTCCTCCCCAGTGGCGTCCGCCCCGGCGAGACGGCGCCGCTGGCGACCTTCTTCTGGAGCCTGAAGACCGAGATCTGGGCTGACTGGCACGTCCTCGGCCTCGCGAGCTGGAAGGATCACTGTCTTCGCCTCTGGCCGGAGCTGGCACCGGTGATGGACGCCATCACGGACCGCGAGCAGATGACCCTGGCCTCCTATGGCCATCAAACCCTTGCCCGGCCCGTGGCCGACCGGTTGGCCGTGCTCGGCGACGCTGCCCATTCGACCAGTCCGCAGCTGGGACAGGGGGTCAACATGGGTCTGCTTGACGCCCAGGCACTGGCCGACGCCCTGTCCCGGCATCGCGACCTCTCTGCCGCCCTCAACGCCTACGCCGCCGCCCGCCGCTGGCACGTGCGCCTCTATCAGGCGCTCAGCCTTGGCTTCACCCCCTTCTACCAGGCCGACGGCCGCTTCCTGCCGTGGGTTCGTGACCATGTTCTGGGCAAGGCCGCGCGCCTGCCCCTGTCGCCCCGTCTGCTGGCCGCGACCGTTTCCGGCCTGCTGCTCGACCCACGCCCGCGCGACCGACGCTGAATCGTCACGCCGCCGGCGCTTGACCACGACCGCCCGGACCGCGAATCTGGCAGGGCGGGACGGTCCCGCAGGTCAGGAGGCTCTCATGCGCGGCGTCAGCATAACCATCGGCTCGGTCATCGCTGTGGTGGTCGTCCTTGCCATCGTCATGATCGGCCTGCCGACCTACAACGTCTATTCCAAACAGATGCAGGGCAAGGCCGCCTACGAACAGGCCGTCCAGGACCGCCGCATCCGCGTGCTGGAAGCCCAGGCCGCCCTCGATTCCGCCCAGCTCACCGCCCAGGCCGAGGTCGCCCGCGCCCGCGGCACCAACGAGGCCAACCGCATCATGGCGGAAAGCCTCGGCGGGCCGGACAACTATCTGCGCTGGGCCTATATCGACATGCTCAAGGAAACCGCCGGCAAGGCAGGCCGCGAGACCATCTACATTCCGACGGAGGCCGGCATGCCGGTGCTCGAAGCCGGCCGGGTCTCGCGCCGTCAGGCGGAGTAGGGGCCGCCGCAGGGCCGGGCGCGCTTGCTGGGACTAGCCGAGGGGTCGGTTCCCGAACCGCGCCCAGGTTTTCGGCAGCCGCTGCGCCAAGTGTTGCGGGTCCTCATCGAAGGGCTCGCCGCCTGGCTCCCTGCCCATCGTCATGGACGCCGGGTCGCCGGGCATATCGGCACCGTCCTGTCCGGTTTTCCCAGCCCAGACCTCGTCCGTAACGTAGAGGATTTCCTCGAACTCCAGGACGCCGTCGACCTCGGCGACCAGCAGATCGGGCAAATCGTCGGGCCGGGCGAGCAGGCGCTCGAACACAGCGCGTCCTCGGGACACCATCCAGCGTCGGAAATACTCGAACCCGTCGTCGGAGGCCCCGCCATGCACCACATAGGCGACGGCCCAGAGATCCCAGGTGTAGGCCCGCGCCAGCTGGGCCTCGAACGCGTTCCGGAAGGCCACCACGTCGTCAGCTGACAAGGCCTCAAGTTCGCTTCGAAGGGCCTCCACCTGCCGTTCCGGGTCAGACCCATGAACGGCGGTCCGATCAACAATCGCCCAGAAGCGCGCCTCGTCCATCGCCTGCACACCGCTCGCCTGAACGGTCTGCTGGACGCGCGGTTCGTCGGGCGTGCATGCCGAGGCCAGCAGCGCTGCTGCGACAAGCGCGATCATCCGCCTCAAACCTTCGTCAGCCGCAGGTCATGATAGTCATAGGAAAAGTCCGCATCCGGACTGACCGCCTTCATCGTCGCCGACACGGGCCGGCCGTTCTCCAGCGTGAAGGTGATGAACACGTCCTCCTCCCGCCTGTCCGGGAACCGGGTCCGCAGCGTATCCCCGTCATACGGTTCGACCGGTCCCTGCAGTGCCGGCGTCCGGCTGAAGCTCAGCCACAGCTGAAGGTCCCGCGCCTGAATGGTGATGTCGCCGTACCAGGGATCACGCCAGGTCCCGGCATAGGCCGCCAGCGGCAGGGACGGCGGTGCGCCCGCGGCCTGTTTCGCATCGATCTCCGCCGCCGCCGTGATCGAGGCCGCATCGCCCTCGCGCTGCAGCCGCACCCCATCCGCGACCCAGTCGAACCCGGTCTTGCCCATCACGATGTCGGTGATGCCGCTGCGAAGCGCCCGCGTCAGGAAGCTCTCTTCGGCATTGGTGAAGTAGCTGAAGCCGGCGTTGCGTCCGGGGATCAGCACCGTCCCCGAGACATAGCCGGGCGCGCCGCCGCCGTGGGTGATCATCCGCTCGCCGCGATAGTCCTGCACCTGCCAGCCCGTGGCGTGGCATAGGTCGAGGCGATGGCCCGCCCCGGCAGGGTCTCCGTCGGCCCGGCCGAGCTCCCGATGATGATATTGGGCCGCCACATCTCATTGGCCCGCGCCTCGGAGTACAGCCGCGTCCCGTCCGGCAGTTCGCCGCGCGCCAGCTGCACCGCGATCCATTTGGCCCAGTCGACCGGGTTGGTGACGAAGCCACCCGCCGCGCCCGCTGACGACCAGTTCCAGACCTCCTGGATCGACTGGCCGATGGTCTGCATCTCGCCCTGATACCGCAGCGGCGGCCCGACCCGCCCGTGCGGCAGGGCGGATTTCGCCGGGTCGGCACCGGTCATCAGCGGCAGGGTTTCGGTCATGCCCAGCCGGTCCAGAATCCGGGTCTGGACGAAAGCTTCCCACGCCATGCCGGACGCCGCGGCGACCACTTCGCCCGCCACGATGAACATCAGATTGCAGTAGTGGTAGCTGGTCCGGAACGTGTCCTCGATCGGGACGTGCTGGACGGCCGCCATGATCTCGGCTCGCGCTCGGGTTTGGACAGGGCGAAACCGGGCAGATAGCTCCGCACCGGCTCGTCCCATTTCACCTTGCCCTCGTCGATCAGGATGGCCAGCGCCGCGCAGGTCACCGCCTTGGTATTCGATGCGATGGCGAACAGGGTGTGCTCATCCACCGCCGCCCCGCCGATGGCCCGCACGCCATAGCCGCGCGTCAACACGGCCTGCCCGTCCTTGACCAGCGCCACGGAAACCGCCGGTTGGTCCGGGAAGCCGGCCATGACCCGTTTCACATAGGCGTCCACCTGATCCGCCAGCGTGGCGCTGTCGTTCGCCGCGACTTGCGCCCAGCCGGTCGACGGCAGGGCGGCCGCTCCGGCCACCGAGGAAACCAGGGCCGCGCGGCGGGTGAGGCGAAGGGACATGGAAGGGCTCCGGACAGGGTTCGGGGCGGACGCTAGAGCAATCGTCTGCCGAGTTGAACTGGCCGTCGCGTCTTTGGCCGGGTGCGGCGGCCACAAGGTTCATCACAACGGACACAACGCAGGGCACAACGGGCACGACGGGACCGGAGCGCTGTCGAGGTCGATGTCATGACTGTCCGATCTGGCATCGCGGCGTACGCCGCATTGAACCAGTTCAACGGAAGTGGATCAGAACCTTGCTCCCTGCCTCGACCGAGGGCGCGGTTCGGGCATCCTCACAGGACCCGTTGTGCCCGTTGTGCCCTGCGTTGTGCCCGTTGTGATGAACCAGCGATTTCCGCCCTAGCCCCGCGTCTCCCACGCCATCCACACGGCGACCAGGGCGATGCCGCCGGCCATCAGGGCGCGCGCCGCTGGCCCCTGCATCCGTTTCAGCACCAGCCCGCCGGCGCTCGCTGCACCCAGTACGATCACCGAATGGATCGCGACCGCCACCGCCAGATGCAGCCCGCCCAGGGTCAGCGCCTGTGCCAGCGGCGACCCATGATCGGGGCGCATGAAGGTCGGCAGCAGGGCGACATAGAAGACCGCCGCCTTGGGGTTCAGCAGATTGCCCGTCATGCCGCGCAGGAACAGGCCGCGCAGGGTGCTGTGGTCAGGGCCGTCCGGCGCGGCCGGATCGCTGTCGCCGCACCAGGCCTCCCAGGCCAGCCACAGCAGGAAGACCACGCCCGCCCAGCGGATGATCTGGTACAGCGGCGGCCAGATCAGCAGGACCTGGGTCAGGCCGAAGGCAGCGGCCAGCATCCAGGCCGCCAGCCCGATCGTCACGCCTGCGACCGCCGCGAACCCTGCCAGCCGGCCCCGCCCCAGCGAGACCAGCGCCAGCCAGCCCATATTGGGCCCCGGCGTCAGTTCGATCAGGGCCACGGCGAGCAGGAAGGGCGCGATGACGGCGGGATCGACGGGCCATGCGGCGTGCTGGATCAAGCGGGGCGCTCCGGGAACCGTAAAGGTCCGCACCCGGCCTATCCCCCTGTCAGCACGAAGGCCATACCCCGGACCAGACCACCCGCGTCGCGCGCCCGGAACGGCCGCCAGTCTGCGGCAGAAAGGTGGCCGGTTCTGACGGCGGCGTAATGAAAAAGATGTAACTCGCTCCCACTCCGGCTGGTCGATATGGAAAGGAAACTTGACGGGCTGAGATGTCCGACCACGCGCAGGGGGCGCACGCCATGACTTCCATCCGTTTCCTGCTGCTCGTCGGCACTGCCCTGGCCACCTCGTCCGGGGCCGCCTTCGCCCAGACACCGGCGCCGGCGGCTCCCGCCCGGACCCAGGCCCCGACACAGGCCCCGACCCAGACCCCGCCGCCGGCACCCGCCGCGTCCGCCCCGCAGGAAGTGGCTCCGGCCGAGGATAGCGAAAAGCCTGCCGAAGCGGCGGCGCTCGACGACGTGGTCGTGTCCGCTCGCCCCAACGACATCCGCACCTCCAGCGAAGGTACCAGCTACAGCCTCGCCAACGACCTCCAGGCCGCGACCGGCACCCTGGCCGAGGCGCTGCGCAACATTCCCTCGGTCGAGGTCGATCCCGACGGTAATGTCAGCCTGCGTGGCGATGCCAATGTCACCATCCTGGTCGACGGTCGGCCCGCCAGCCAGTTCAACGGTCCCAGCCGGGGCCAGCTGCTGCAGCAGATTCCAGCCGCCCAGTACGCCCGTATTGAAATCCTGACCAACCCGTCCGCCGCCTACAGCCCGGAGGGCTCGGGCGGGGTCATCAATCTGATCTCCAAGCCGACCACGGTCCGCCCCGGCCAGACCACGACCGGCTCGGTGCGCGCCAATGTCGGCGACCTCGGCCGCTACAATATCGGCGGCAGCCTCTCGCACGTGAACGGACCGACGACCCTGTCCGCCGATGTCGGCGTGCGCCACGACGCCTATCTGCAGGAACTCGAGCGGCTGCGGACGCGGTTTGACGCCGGTTCCGGCCGGTTCCTGGAGGCGCGCCAGAGCCAGAACGTCGAGGGCGATTCCGACAGCGTCTTCGTCCGCCTCGCGGTCGAGCACAATCTGGACGACAAGACCCAACTGACCGGCGATGTGCGCCATACGGACGTCGACAGCTTCGCCGACAGCCTCGACCTGTATGAGGCCGACGCCGCCGGCGGCGGCATCGCCTCGGCCTATCGTCGTGTCTCGGGCGGCGGCTTCCAGGGTCAGTTTTCCGGCGCGAGCGCCCGGATCCTGCGCCGCTTCGACGCGGCGGGCCATGAGTGGTCCAACGAGCTGCGCTACGACCGCAACCGTTTCGGCATCGAGCTCGCCACCCTGGCCGACCAGCTGATTCCGGTGGCGGCCCCCTTCAATGAGCTGCTCAGCAACCAGAACCGCCAGGACCAGATCGGTTTCACCAGCGCCTATATCCGCCCGATGGCCGACGGCGGCCGCCTGCGGCTGGGCTATGAGCGTCAGGCCCTGACCCTCGAACAGGACAACCTCTTCGCCCGCGGGCCCACCCCGGCGACGCTGGTCACTGACCCCGTCGTGTCCAATGAATTCCATCTCGATCAGACGGTGCACGCCGTCTATGCGACCCTGGAACGGCCCTTCGGCGAGAAGCTGACCGCCCAGTTCGGCCTGCGCCTCGAACAGGCGGATCTCGAGCTGAACCAGATCACCACGGGCCTGCGGTCATCGCAGGACTATTTCCGCGCCTATCCGACCCTGAACGTCTCCTACCAGCTGGACGACATGCAGACCCTGCGGGCCAGCTACGGCCGCCGGATCCAGCGCCCGGGCCCTGGCGACCTCAACCCCTTCCTGACCTACCAGGACAGCCTGAACCGCCGCTCCGGCAATCCCGACCTGCTGCCGCAGGAAACCGATGCCCTCGAGCTGAGCTGGGGTTATCGCCAGCAACAGACCTTCTACCAGGCCACCCTCTATTACCGTGACACCCGCGACGCCTTCACCCCGGTCACGACCGATCTGGGCGGCGGCGTCTTCCTGACCCGGCCCGAAAACCTCGGGGCCAGCACCTCGACGGGTCTTGAACTGGTGGCCAGCGGGGCCCTGCATCCGACCCTGCGCTACAATGCCAGCCTCAACGTCTTCCGCCAGCAGATCGACGCCGCCGGCCTCGTCGGCACGGTCGACAGCGAGGGCGAGAGCGTCTCCGGCCGTCTGACCATGAACTGGACCCCGACCCAGGAGGACTTCCTCCAGGTGTCCGGCATCTGGGGTGGCGAGCAGCTGCTGGCCCAGGGCAGTCGCGAACAGTCGACCCTCGTCAATCTCGGCTATCGCCGGAAACTCAATGACGCCTGGTCGTTCAATGTGACGGTCCGGGATGTGTTCGACGATTTCGGCTCCACCACAACCCTGACCACCCCGACCTTCACCGACCGGGCGGACCAGGTGTTCGGCGGCCGCGCGGCCTTTATCGGCCTGACGTGGAATTTCGGCGGCGGCCAACGGCGGCCTGAACAGTTCGACTTCTCGGCTCCGACCACCGGCGGGTGATCCCGCCGGCTTCGGTCGGCCCTCCGGTCGCCCCCTTGCGTGGCGTTTCGGTCACACCCACCTGATCAGCAGCCGCACGGCGCGTTGCTTGCATCAGAGGGCGCGTCGGCGGATTCCGCCTGACACAGGGGACCACATTGAACCTCGACCTCTATTCCGACCGCGCCAAACAGGCCGTCCAGTCCGCCCAGTCGCTGGCCCTCGCCCGCCGGCATCAGCAGTTCGCCCCCGAACACCTGCTCAAGGTGCTGTTGGAAGAGCGCGACGGCCTCGCCCGCAACCTGATCACCGCCGCCGGCGGCGACCCGGCCAAGGCCGAGACCGCCACCGAAACCGCCCTGAAGAAGCGCGCCCAGGTCACCGGCGGCAACGGCCAGATCTATCTCGACGGCGACACCGCCCGCGTCTTCTCCAGCGCTGAGGAAGCCTCGAAGAAGGCCGGCGACGCCTTTGTCACCACCGAACGCCTGCTCTCCGCCATCGCGCGTGAAGGCGGCGTGGCCGCGGAAGTCCTGAAATCTGTCGGTGCCACCCCCGCCGCCCTCGACGCCGCCATTGCCGAGGTCCGCAAGGGCAAAACCGCCGACAGCGCCGGCGCCGAGGACGCCTATGACGCCCTCAAACGCTATGCCCGCGACCTGACCCTGGCCGCCCGCGACGGCAAGATCGACCCGGTCATCGGCCGCGACGAGGAGATCCGCCGCACCATCCAGGTCCTCGCCCGCCGCACCAAGAACAACCCCGTCCTGATCGGCGAACCCGGCGTCGGCAAGACCGCCATCGTCGAGGGTCTGGCCCTGCGCATCGTCAACGGCGACGTGCCCGAGAGCCTGCGCGACAAGACCGTCATGTCGCTGGACATGGGCTCGCTGATTGCGGGCGCCAAATACCGCGGCGAGTTCGAGGAGCGGCTCAAGGCCGTGCTGGCCGAGGTCACCGCGGCCGAGGGCGGCATCATCCTGTTCATCGACGAGATGCACACCCTGGTCGGCGCCGGAAAGGGCGACGGCGCCATGGACGCCTCCAACCTGCTCAAGCCCGCCCTCGCCCGCGGCGAGCTGCACTGCGTCGGCGCCACCACGCTCGATGAATACCGCAAGCACGTCGAGAAGGACGCCGCCCTCGCCCGCCGCTTCCAGCCCGTCTTCATCGAGGAGCCGTCGGTCGAGGACACCGTCTCCATCCTGCGCGGCATCAAGGAGAAGTATGAGGTCCACCACGGCGTGCGCATCTCCGACAGCGCCATCGTCGCCGCCGCCACCCTCTCGCACCGCTACATCACCGACCGCTTCCTGCCCGACAAGGCGATCGATCTGATCGATGAGGCCGGCAGCCGCGTGCGCATGGCCGTCGACTCCAAGCCCGAGGCGCTGGACGAAATCGACCGACGTCTGGTGCAGCTGAAGATCGAGCGCGAGGCCCTGAAGAAGGAGACCGACAAGGCTTCGGTCGCCCGCCTCGAAAAGCTCGAGGATGAGATCATCGACCTCGAAGCCGAGTCCGAAGACCTCACGACGCGCTGGAAGTCCGAGAAGGAAAAGGTCGGGCAGGGGGCCCAACTGCGCGAAACCCTCGACCGCCTGCGCGCCGAACTGATCGCCGTCCAGCGCGCCGGCGACCTGGGGCGCGCATCCGAGATCGCCTACGGCCAGATCCCCCAGATCGAGAAACAGCTCGCCGACGCGGAAGCCGCCGAAGCGGACAAGTCCGGCCCCCTGACGCCCGAGGTCGTCGACGCCGAACAGATCGCCCAGGTCGTCTCCCGCTGGACCGGCGTCCCCGTCGACAAGATGCTGGAGGGCGAGCGCGAGAAGCTGCTGGCCATGGAGGACGCCCTGCGCCGCCGCGTGGTCGGCCAGGACGAGGCCCTGACCGCCGTCGCCGACGCCGTCCGCCGCGCCCGCGCCGGCCTGAACGACCCCAACCGTCCGCTGGGCAGCTTCCTCTTCCTCGGCCCCACCGGCGTCGGCAAGACCGAGCTGACCAAGGCCCTCGCCGCCTTCCTGTTCGACGACGAGGCCGCCATCACCCGCATGGACATGTCGGAATACATGGAGAAGCACAGCGTCTCCCGCCTGATCGGTGCCCCGCCCGGATACGTCGGCTATGACGAGGGCGGTGCCCTCACCGAGGCCGTGCGTCGCCGCCCCTATCAGGTTGTCCTGTTCGACGAGGTCGAAAAGGCGCACCCCGACGTCTTCAACGTGCTCCTGCAGGTGCTCGACGACGGCCGCCTGACGGACGGGCAAGGAAGGGTCATCGACTTCAAGAACACCCTGATCATCATGACCTCCAACCTCGGCTCAGAGGCGCTGGCCGGTCAGGGCGAGGGCGACGACGTTGAGTCCGTCCGCCCCTACGTCATGGAACAGGTCCGCGGCCATTTCCGCCCCGAGTTCCTGAACCGCATCGACGAGATCATCCTCTTCCGCCGCCTCGGCCGCGACCAGATGGCCGGGATCGTCCGCATACAGATGGCCCGGTTCGAAAAACTCCTCGCCGACCGCCGCCTGACCCTCTCGCTGGACGACAGCGCCTACGCCTGGCTGGCCGACAAGGGCTACGACCCGGTCTATGGCGCGCGCCCGCTGAAGCGCGTGATCCAGAAGGACCTCGTCGACCCGATCGCGAAGAAGCTGCTGGCGGGGGAGATCGAAGACGGGAGTGTGATCGCGGTGTCAGCCGCGGAGGGCGGGCTGAGCATCGGGAAGGCGCGGGTGCATTGACGACTGTCCCTCTCCCATTGGGAGAGGGCTTGAGCGCACGGCGGCGCAGCCGTCGTTCTGGCGCGAAAGGGTGAGGGTCGACCGCCCGGGGGCGGCTTCGCCGCTTCCACCACCCGACCCTCATCCGGCCCTTCGGGCCACCTTCTCCCAACGGGAGAAGGATCATGATCTGCGCCCCAACGCCTCCGCCGCCACCCGATCCGTCCACGCCTTCTTGCACGCCGCATACGCCCCGCTGTCCCCCGGATGCAGCGCCGCACATCGCACCTTCTCCCGCGCATAGGCCTCCGCCGTTGCCGGCTCAGCCCTCAGCCGGTCCCGGAACGCCAGATGCCAGGCGATCATCGGATCCCCCGCCGCATGCCCATGGAGATGGACGCCCCGCTCGCCCGTCTCCGGATCGTCCCAAGTAAAATACCGCCGCCCGGTCGCGCCGTTCTCGCCGCGCCAGCGCCAGCCCAGCGCCTCCAGCGCCGGCCGCGCCGCCTCGATCATCGCCAGACTTTCCGCCTCGCCCAGCAGGTCGATCACCGGCTTGGCCGCCAGCCCCGGCACGGCGGTCGAGCCGATGTGATGCACGGCCCCAAAGGCCCCGGGCGCGGCCGCATGCAGGTCCGCGATCAGCGCCTCAGCCCGGACGGCCCAGTCCAAAGTCCAGGGGGCGAGCGCGACTGGTCTGGGCATGCGCCATGATCCGGAGCGGCGCGGCCGGGGTCAAGGCGGGGCGGGCCTGTCCGTTCCTTCTCCGTCAAGGGGAGAAGGAACGCCGCTACGCCGATCCCAACAGCGGCATCACCTCCACCGCATCACACGGAAACACCGTGATGTGCGGATGCCCCTCGAACAGCCTCGCCGCCGCCTCATGGCTCTCCGCCCGCACCACCATGAAGACGGTCATTTCGTTGACGACGTCCATGACCCCTTCGTCCGACACCCGTTTGGTCGGGCCCAGCGCGCCGCCCTGATAGACGATGACGTCCCGATGCGCCTCATCCCAAGCCGCCAGCGCGGCCAGACCGGTCTCGTCCTTCGCGCGTTGTTCCGCTTCGCTCATCGCATCCCAGGCCTGCCATTTCGCGCTGGTCTTGTTCGAGGTGAAGACCGCCAGATAGTGGCCCTGATAGATGTGTTTGGGGTTCATCCTGACCTCGCCGTCCTTCTCCCGGGGCGGCCAGAATGTCGAAGGTTCGCGGGCCTGTCACCACAGGGGCTGACGCTTGACCGCGCGCGCTCCACCCCACACCCTCCACGCCATGAAACGCGCGCCCGTCCTCCTCATCCTCACCGCCGCCGCCTTCGCGGCCTCCGCAGGAACCTGCGCCTGGCTCATCAACGGCTTCGCGCCCGGCTATTCGCCGGCGCAGATGTTCCTGGACGCAGACCCGGTCGCCAAGGTGGTCATTCTGTTCGTGCAGACCCTGACCTTCGGCGTGCTGGTTTTCGGCGTGATAGGCCTCTTCGCGCGCGGTGCCGCCGGTGCCATGCGGCTGCTCCTGGCACTTGCCGCCGCCCTCTCGACGGCCCTCGGACTGCTGGCCGGCCTCTACGGCTGGATGAATATCCAGATGGCCACCCGCAACACCGGTGTAACCTCGCTTGAGGTCGTCGCCCCCTCCTGGGCCGAGACTCTGCTGGCACTGTCCGTCGGTCTGTTCGGTGCCCTCGTCGCCCTCGGCCTCCACGCCCTGATCGGTCGCCGGCACAGGATGTAACCGCCTCCGGGCGCGACCTTCCCGCCCCCGATCATCCCGCCCTTTCGAACCCCCGACCGTTCCTTCTCGCCCCCGGCGAGGCGGTCGCCGGGTTTATTTGCCATCCCCCCTCCGGCACCCGGTTAGACTCCGGGGTCGAGGCCCGCGTGGCCTCGCCGTGGCCAGCCCGGTCTTTGACAATCCGATCCCCACCCCGCCCGACCGCCCCAGGTCCGGCGCGCATCCCCCAAAGCCAGAGGGGCGAGAAGACAGCTTTTCGCATTTCTCCGAAGGCAGCCTGCGCGTTCTCCCTCCCCTTTATGGGGAGGGACGGCGAAGCGCAGCGAAGCCAGGGTGGGGAACGCCAGTCCCGCACGGCCGGTGTCCGGCTTCAGACTTCCCCACCCTGTCGTCGCCTTGCGCCGACATCCCTCCCCACTTCGGGGGAGGGAGAATTCGCCAACCTGTTCATCCGCGTTTCGCGAATGAACACCTGCCGTCGTTCGCGAACGGCAGCCGCTCGAAACCGCAATCCAAATGGCGGCGGCCCCGGCGGCCCCTCACGGTCAGTCCATCGAAACGGCCCGCCCAAACCACCTCCGGAAATCGGGCCTCCCAAACGAAGGACTTCCGCCATGATCCGCATCGCCACCGTCGCCGCCGCCCTGCTGCTGACCGCTGCCCCCGCCCTGGCCCAGTCGGCCGACAACAACAAGATCGTCCTGACCTTCGAAACCGGCGCCCGCACCGGCATGGTCATGATCGCCCTCTATGACACGGCCTCCGCTTACAACGGCGAGGGCCGGGACGCAGACGCCAACCGCGCCGTCGCCCGCACCGCCATTTCGGCCCAGGGCCGCGTCATCGCCACCTTCGATAACCTGCCCGCCGGCGACTATGCGGTGAAGGCGTTCCACGACGTGAACGGCGACGGCGAGATGAACACCAACCCGTTCGGCATGCCGATCGAACCCTATGCCTTCTCCAACAACGCCGTCGGCAACATGGGCCCCGCCCGCTGGGATCGCGCGCACTTCGCCGTTTCCGGCGAGACAACGCAAACGATCAGCATCCGCTGATCCGACGCCAGCAACGCCCATCAGGAGAGACCGTCATGCACGCTTCCCGCCGAAACTTCCTGATGGGCGCCGCCGCCCTGTCAGCCGCCGTCGTCACGCCCGAAACGGTCCGCGCCATGGCCGCCATGCAGGCCTCGGCCGACTGGGCCCTGGCCACCGCCGACCTTGAGGCCGACGTCGCACCCCGTGCCATGCGGCTGGTCCATGGCCGCCCCCCGGCCGGCCTGACCGGGACCCTGTTCCGCAACGGTCCGGGCAAGTTCCGCCGCGCCGGCGGCTCGGCCACCCACTGGTTCGACGGCGACGGCCTGATGCGCGCCTTCCGCGTCAACGACGGCCAGGTCACCCTCGACGCCCGGTTCGCCGACACGCCCAAACGCCGTTGGGAGACCGAGATCGACGCCGTGGTCACCCCCGGCTTCGGCACCCCCGGCGACGCCCGCGCCCGCCTCGGCTCCAATGACGACGCCAACGCGGCCAACACCGCCGTCATGGTCGCCGGCGACGAGATCTGGGCCCTCTGGGAAGGCGGCACGGCCCTCGCCATGTCGGCCTCGGACCTGTCGACCAGACGGTTCGTCACCCTGCGCGACGACCTCAAGAGCATGCCCTTCCAGGCCCACCCCCGCTACGACCCCGACGGCACGATCTGGAACATCGGCCTGAACGGTGGCCAGGCCATCGTCTGGCGCCTCAACGCCGACCGCAGCCTGCACACGGCCCAGGTCATCGACCTGCCGCGCGCCAGCTATATGCACGACTTCACCGCCACGGCCCGGCACCTGATCATCGTGCTGCAGCCCTGGGTCTTCGACCACCGCGGCATGCCCTTCTCGAGCCAGTTCGCCTGGCGGCCGGAGATGGGGACCCAGGTTCTGGTCATCGACAAGGCCGACCTGTCGCGCCGCCGGATCTTCGAGCTGCCGACCTTCAGCTATTTCCATCTCGGCGACGCCTGGGAGGATGCCTCCGGCACGATCCGCTTCGACGTCGCAGCCGGCAAGGACGTCGCCTTCGCCGTCGAGGGCGCCCGCGTCCTGGTCGCCCAGCGGGGCTCGGTCCCCGGCGAGCACGCCGTGCTGAACCTGATTACGCTGCACACGGACGGTCGCGCCGAAATGGTCTCGTCGGGCGTCACCGCCGAGTTCCCGAAAAGCGATCCGCGCCGCGCCGGCCTGCCGCGCCGCCTGACCGTCCATGTCGCCGGTGAACGCCCCGATCGCCCGCTGCCGACTGGCCTCGCGACCTGGGACTGGGAGACCGGCCGCGCCGACACCTTCCTCTTCGGCGACACCCAGATCGTGGAGGAAGCCGTCTTCGTCCCTCGCGGCCCCGACGAAGCCGACGCCTGGCTGATCGCCCCCTCAATCAACCTCGCCGAGGGCGTTACCGAATTGCACGCCTTCAACGCCGCCCGCGTCGCCGACGGCCCGGTCGCCACCTGGCGCGCCGACGTGGCCCTGCCGGCGGGCTTCCACGGTGCGTGGGCGGGGTGACCCCCGTCCTAATACCAGCCGGCCGCGCGCAGGGCCTTGGCGTAGCGCCGGCTGACCGGGGCCTCGACGCCGCCCTCCAGCGTCAGGGTCGCCCGGCCGTCGCCGCGGCTGACGTCCCGCACTGCGTCCTTCGCGACCCACCAGCTGCGGTGCGTCTGGGCCCCCTCCAGCCCCTCCAGCTCGGTCAGGGCGTCGGACAGCCGCATCAGGATCAGGTCCGATCCACGGTCGGTGTGGATGCGCAGGTAGTGGTCCTCGGAGGAGACTGCCCGGATGGCCGCGCCCCTCAGCTTGAACGGCAGCCGGTCGATGAACCGCGCCGGCTTCGCCCCGGGCGCCGCCGCGTGGGTCTGGACCGGCGTGCGCGCCAGGAAGACGTTCAGGGCGCTGATCGTCCCGGTCACCACCAGCACGGGCCCGATGAAGTCCGGCAGTCTGGCCAGGTCCACCGACCGGTCGTCGTCAAAGAACCAGCCCGTAAAGGCCCAGACAATCACCACCAGCGGGCCGGACATCACCAGCGTCAGGGCCACGACCGCCATCAGGGGTCGCCTGTCCATGTCGACGTACCGCTCGACCAGCAGGGAACACAGATGCCCCCAGCCCGCGCCGATCAGCATAAGCGGCAGCCAGTACCCGAGCCGGAACAGCAGCGATGTGCCGCTCATGCCGAACGCTTCGGTCAGGGCCAGCAGAAGCCCGGCACCGAGCGCGACCCCGAGGCCGCGCAGCAGCCCGCGATCGATGGAGATGCGCACGACATCCTGTGTCGGCTCGCTCGCGCTCATGCTGGACGGCCCCCTGTCCGCGTGGTCTGTCGGACTGCCTTGAGACCACGAAATGGACCGGGATTGAAGCTCGGATCTGTCACCTGCGAGCGACGGGCCCTTGGATCATGACACACCCACAGGAGACCCATGTGACCACTCGGAGCCCTGCCGCCATTGCGACCTTTCCTGCCCGTCGTCTGCTGCTGCTCGCCGCCGTCGCGGGCGCTGCCGGCCTGGCGCTGGCGGCCGCTTCAACCTTCGCCCACGCCCCCGACTGGGCCTTGCTCGCCCGCCAGCCGTGGGTGATCCAGCTCCATATCGCAGCCGCCCTGCTCGCCCTGCTGCTCGGCACGGTGCAGCTGGTGGGGATCAAGGGCACGGGCGTGCACCGGCTGATCGGCTGGAGCTGGGTCGTCGCCATGGTGACGGTCGCGATCAGCTCCCTGTTCATTCGCCAGATCAACCCGGGCTCCTTCTCCCTGATTCACCTGTTGAGTGGCTGGACCCTGATCGCCCTGCCCATGGCGCTGTTCGCCATCCGCCGGGGCCAGGTCGCCCGGCACGCCAGCGGCATGACCTGGACCTTCGTTGGCGGCCTGATCGTCGCCGGCGCTTTCACCTTTCTCCCCGGCCGTCTGATGTGGGAGGTCTTCTTCGGCTAGGCCGGATCCGGCAGACAGACCGCCCTGAACCCGGCCGCAGCGAACCGGACCATATAGTCGCAGGCGCTCTCCAGATCCCCCGACCGGCACAGCCCGCCCGACAGCCGGTCCAGCCGCCCCGTCTCGCCCAGTGTCAGCGTCAGCGCGCCCGAAAGGTTGTGATAAGCCCAGTAAAGATCGACCTCCCGGGCGTCCGGCATCACCCGCTTGATCAGCTCGATCAAACGCCGGATCGCCGGATCATAGTAGCGGGCCATGGTCTCGCCGCCGAAGGTCGGGTTGGCATTGGTCTGGGCCACCAGCGCCGAATAATGCTTCCAGCCCGGCCCGCCCTTCATGGACCACTGGAACGGCGGCCGGAGAAACGCCTCGAACAGGCCCTCCAGCGTCATCGCGTCGCCCATCTCGGCGGCGTAGCGGTTGATGGCGTCGACCCGTTCGTTGTTCCAGACCTCGGCCCGGCGCAGGAAGACAGCGTCGAACAACCCCCGCTTGGCCCCGAAATAATAGTGGACCAGGGCGGTATCCACGCCGGCCTCCCGCGCCACCTCGCGAATGGTGACGCCATAGAAGCCGTGCTTGGAGAACAGGTCTTCGGCCGCGTCGAGGATCAGGTCCCGCGTATCGGCGGCGCCTGCGGCCCTGGCCTTGGGCGGGCGGCCCCGTTTCGCGGTCGGCGCATCGAGCTTGGTCATGACGCCAAAGCTAGGCCGCATCGCCCCCCCTGTGCAACGGCGCCACAGGTCGGGCCGCGCGTGCCGCCGGGGAAGCTCCGCCGTTTGACAGGCGGCTGAAAACAACTACCGTCCGGAAAATCACTGAACGCTGAATAAAAAGCGTCATCGGGCTGGAAATCACAGGACTGGGGCTACCATGAATCGCTATGTAAAGACCGCCTTGCTCGCCGGAGCCGCCTGGAGCGCTCTCTCCACCTTCGCCATGGCGCAGGACGCCGCGCCTCAGGACGGAGTCTCCTCGCTTGACGACGTCGTCGTCAGCGCTCGCCGCCGTGACGAACTGTTGAAGGACGTGCCGATCTCGGTGTCGGCCATCGGTGAGGAGCGCCTGGAACAAACCGGCGCTTCGGACATCACCGCCCTGCAACAGCAGACCCCGAACGCCACCGTTCAGGTCGCCCGCGGTTCGAACTCGACCCTGATCTCCTTCATCCGCGGCGTCGGCCAGCAGGATCCGCTGTGGGGCTTCGAGCCCGGCGTCGGCCTGTATGTGGACGACGTCTATGTCGCCCGCCCGCAGGGCGCCGTTCTGGACATCTATGACGTCCAGCGCATCGAAGTGCTCCGTGGGCCCCAAGGCTCGCTCTACGGACGCAACACCGTCGGCGGCGCGATCAAATATGTCACCAACACCCTGTCGAGCGAACCTGAGCTGACGCTGCGCGGCGCCTACGGCAGCTACAACCAGATCGACCTGATGGCTGTCGGCAGCGTTCCGCTGGCTGACAACTTCCGCGTCGGCGGCGCCATCGCCTCCTATCAGCGCGACGGCTACGGCACCAACCTCACCACCGGCGCTGAACACTACAACAAGGATGTGCTCGCCGGCCGTCTGAGCGCCGAGTGGGAGCCGCGCGACGACGTCTCGATCCGCCTGGCCTACGACCGGGTCCAGGACGACTCCAATCCCCGCCATGGCCACCGTCTGGTCGCCGGCGCCACGCCGGCCGGCGCTGTCCTTCCCAGCGTGTATGACACCCGTGCAGGCCTCGGTGACGTCAACTCGGTGGAAAGCCAGGGTGCCTCGGCAACGATCGCGATCGAGCTGAACGACAACTGGACATTCAAGTCGATCACCGCCTGGCGCGAGGGCGAGACCACCACGGTCATCGACTTCGACAACACGCCTGCGGCCACGCTGGACATCCCCGGCTTCTATGCCGACGACCAGTTCACGCAGGAGTTCCAGTTCCTGTTCGACTTTGACCGGATCCAGGGCGTGGCCGGCTTCTTCTATCTGGACGGCCATGCTGAAGGCGCCTTCGACACCATCCTGGCCAATGCCGGCATCGTCATCGGCACCAACGGCCAGGTGGAAACCGAGAGCTGGGCCGGCTTCGCCGACGTCAACCTCGACCTGACCGATCGCCTGCACCTCGGCCTCGGCGTTCGCTACACGCTGGACAACAAGGAAGGGACCGTGTTCCGCGCCAACTATCTTGGCGCCACCCGCAGCCCGCTGCTCGGCGGCACCGTGCGCGCGCCGCTGCTCGTCCGGTCGAACTACACGAACGACAACGATTTCAGCCAGTTCACGCCGCGTATCGCCCTGTCCTACGACCTGACGGACGACCTGACGACCTATGCGTCCTACTCGCAGGGCTTCAAGTCGGGCGGCTTCGACATGCGCGGCGACGTGATCCTGACGCCGAACACCGTCAATGGTTATGATCCCGAGACGGTCGACTCCTATGAGATCGGGCTGAAGGGTGCCCTCGACCGCCTGACCTTCTCCACCGCGGTCTTCTACAACCAATACCAGGACCAGCAGGTCACCACCCAGGTTCCCTCGGGCGCCAGCATCGCCAGCTTCGTCGACAACGTCGGTTCCTCGACCTTCTACGGCGCCGAGTTCGAAGGCCGACTGCGCATCCTCGACAACCTTTCGGCCAGCTTCGCGGTCGGCTACCTGCACTCCGACTTCGAGGAGTTCCTGCGCTACAACCTGACGACCATGGTGTTCGAGGACATCTCCAACCAGGTCGTGCTGCAGAACGCCCCCGAGTGGACCGGCTATCTCGGCTTCACCTGGATCGGTGATGTGGCCGGCGGCGCCCTGGCGGTGACCCCGTCGGTCAGCTACCGCGGCGACTCGAGCATGTTCGAGTTCCCGAACCCGATCCTCGACCAGCAGGCCTATTCGGTGGTCGACCTGTCGATCGTCTGGACCGACCCGAGCGACCGCTTCACCCTCGGTCTCTACGGCAAGAACCTGACCGACGAAGAGTACCGCGTGGGCGGTTACAACTTCCCGGGCGCGCTCTTCGACAACTCGATCATCGGCTACTACGGCCCGCCGCGGACGGTCACCGCCTCGCTGAAGGTCAACTTCTGATCCGACGACGAGACTCCTGAAACCTGATCGCATCTGATCCTGGGCGGCGGTTCAACTGAGCCGCCGCCCTTTTTCTTTGGCGCTGCCCAAAAGCGACGCTACCGTTCCGCCAAACAAGAAGACCAAGTCGAGGGAAACGCCATGAGTATGACGGAAGAAGGCATCGGCCCCGCCGCCAACCGCGGTTACCGCGCCTATGTGCTGGCGCTGCTGATGGTGGTCTACACCTTCAACTTCATCGACCGGCAGATCCTCGCGATCCTGCTGCCCTACATCAAGGCCGAGCTGCACTTTACCGACAGTCAGTTGGGCCTGCTGGGCGGGCCGGCCTTCGCCGTCGTATATTCGACCCTTGCCATTCCGATCGCCTGGCTGGCCGACCGCGTGAGCCGGGTTTCGATCGTCGGCGTGTCGTTGGCGGTCTGGAGCGCTTTCACTGCCCTTTGCGGGTTCTCAACCGGCTTCTGGACCCTGTTCGGTGCCCGTATGGGCGTCGGCGTCGGCGAGGCGGGCGGAGTCGCCCCCTCCTATTCGCTGGTGGCTGACTATTTTCCGAAATCGCAACGCGCGCGGGCCCTGGCCTTCTATTCCTTCGGCGTGCCGATCGGCACGGCCCTGGGCTATCTGTTCGGCGGTCTGCTGGCCGAGCACATCAATTGGCGAATCGCTTTCATGATCGTCGGCGGCGTCGGCGTCCTGCTGTTCCCGCTGCTGAAATTCACCGTCAAGGACCCGGTTCGCGGCGGATTCGACCGGGCGGAACCGGTCGCCGGCGCGCCCGAGATCGAGCATGTTCCGACCAAGGCCGCAGGCTTCGGCGAGGTCTGGAACGTCCTGCTCAAGAAACCCAGCTTCTGGTTCCTGGCCTTCGGCGCCGCCTGTTCTTCTGTCTACGGCTACGGGGCGGCGTTCTGGCTTCCCAGCTTCTTCCAGCGCTCCATGGGCATGGAGGGCGTCGACCGGGCGCTCTACATCGCCGGCATCGCCTTCATCGGCGGTACGGCGGGCATCTGGCTCGGCGGTTGGCTGGCCGACAAACTGGGCAAGGGCCTTCGTCCTCTTTCTGGTGCCCCAGGCGCTCAGCCTTGCCTGGCTGGGGCCGGTGGTCACCTCGGTCCAGCATCTGGTGCCGGCGCACATGCGATCGACCGCTTCGGCCAGCTTCCTGCTGATCAACAATCTGGTCGGCATCGGTCTGGGCATCTACCTGCTTGGTGCCGTGTCGGACTATCTGACGCCGCGTTTCGGCGAGGAGGCGCTGCGCTATTCGCTTTACGTCGGTCAGTGGTTCTACGCCCTGGCGGCCATCCTTCTGATCATCTCGGCGCGGAGCCTGAAGAAGGACTGGGTGGACTGATCGCTGGGTGATGGTTGCACCTGCGAAGGGGCGCGCCCTATAAGCACGGCAACTCCTCCCAGCAGTCCGGCGGCGCCTCTCCATGAACATCCACGAATACCAGGCCAAACAGGTCCTGAAGGGCTTTGGCGCACCGGTCGCCGAGGGCGTCGCCATCACCAGCGCCGATCAGGCCGAGGCGGCCGCGAAGCAACTGCCCGGGCCGCTGTACGTCGTGAAGTCGCAGATCCACGCGGGCGGCCGTGGCAAGGGCAAGTTCAAGGAACTGGGTCCTGACGCCAAGGGCGGCGTCCGTCTTGCCTTCTCGATCGAAGACGTGGTCAAGAACGCCAAAGAGATGCTGGGCAATACGCTCGTCACGGCCCAGACCGGCCCGGCCGGCAAACAGGTCAACCGCCTCTATATCGAGGATGGCGCCGACATCGATCGCGAACTCTATTGCTCGCTGCTGGTCGATCGCTCGACCGGCCGCGTGTCCTTTGTCGTCTCGACTGAGGGCGGAATGGACATCGAGGCGGTCGCCCATGACACGCCCGAGAAAATCCTGACCATCGACATCAACCCGGAAGCCGGCGTCACCCCCGCCAATGTCGCCGAGATCAACAGCGCCTATGGCCTGACCGGCGATGCGGCCAGGGACGGCGAGAGCCTGTTCCCGATTCTCTACAAAGCCTTCGTCGACAAGGACATGGCGATGCTGGAGGTCAACCCGCTGATCGTCATGAAGGATGGTCATCTGCGGGTGCTGGACGCCAAGGTCAGCTTCGACGGCAACGCCCTGTTCCGCCACGAGGACATGAAAGCGCTGCGAGACGAGACCGAGGAAGACGCCAAGGAAATCGAGGCCTCGGAATGGGACCTCGCCTATGTCGCCCTCGACGGCAGTACGGCAAAGAGCCCGCCAACTTCTGCGACGTCGGCGGCGGCGCTTCCAAGGAAAAGGTCGCGGCGGCCTTCAAGATCATCACCGCCGACCCCGCGGTTGAGGGCATTCTGGTGAACATCTTCGGCGGCATCATGCGCTGCGACGTCATCGCCGAGGGCGTGGTCGCCGCGGTGAAGGAAGTCGGTCTGAAGATGCCGCTGGTCGTGCGCCTCGAAGGCACCAATGTCGCCGAGGGCAAGCGCATCCTCAATGAGTCGGGCCTGGCCATCACCGCCGCCGATGACCTCGACGACGCCGCCCAGAAGATCGTCGCGGCGGTCGGCTGAGCCCCTGGGCCGCTACCGACCGTCCCGCTGACCGAATTATCAGAGCAGATCCATGTCCATCCTCGTCGACAAGAACACCAAGGTCATCGTCCAGGGCCTGACCGGCAAGACCGGCACCTTCCACACCGAACAGGCGCTCCGTTATTACGGGACGAAGATGGTCGGCGGCGTGCACCCGGCCAAGGGCGGCACGAACTGGACCGGTTCGGAGGGCGAGACCCTGCCGATCTACGCCTCGGTCGCCGAAGCCAGGGAGGCCACCGGCGCGACCGCCTCGGTGATCTATGTCCCGCCCGCCGGCGCCGCGGACGCCATCATCGAGGCCATCGAGGCCGAGGTTCCC
>VFBG01000176.1:0-6261 GCA_006515835.1 bacterium
TTCTTCGATAAGAACCTCATCGCGGTACTCCATTTCTGGAGTGTCGCGACACTCAGGTTTCACCCCGGGCGAAAGAAGGTTCGCACAGGTGGCGACGCTTGGCGAGACGGTGAGTTTGCGCTTCACAGCAACTGCGGACGAGCACCTCACTCTATGAGTCAGGTGCTCGCGGCGCCTCTGGTTGCGGCAGGCCTCCAGGCGCTCGATCATTTCGACAAAGCGCCGCTAGGAAGCTCTCATATTTTGCAAGTGCAGCCACCTTTTCCGGCAGCCGATCGTAGCGGTCGTAGATGTCGTCGAGCACCGGCGGCGCGTGATTGATGAGAACCTCGCAGACTTCCCGCGAGACCCCGAGCCGAGCCATGTTTGATCGAAACGTCCGACGGAGATCCCGGATCTGCCAGTCCTTAGTTTCAGAAGCTTCGAACACCTCATCTTGCATTTTTCCGAGCGAGGTTGGGGACAGGTGTCCGTCGCCGAACCGGCCGGCCAAGTAGTGCTTATCGTTCCCCCAAGCGGACGCCAGAGTTGCCGCAGCTAGCGGCAGCACAGGGATGCTGTGATCCCGTCCGTTCTTGGTCACTGCGCCGGGTATCGTGAGAACGTCGCCGACCTTCCATGCACGCTCGGTGAGGCACGTCTCGGTATTGCGCGATCCCCATAGAATGAGGATGCGGAAGACGGCCATACGTGGTGTATCGCACGCATTCCACACAGCGCGGAGCTCGCCATCGGAGAGAATGCGCGTGCCGCGACGATCACGGCCGGGAGGCTCGTATCCCTCCAGCGGCGAGCGAGTGATGTATCGTCGCGGCGGGCGGGCGGACCAAGTAAAGAAGGTGCGCAAGTAGCGGTAGAGGTGCAGTTGCGCGCTTGGTCGATCCTCGAGGGTGTCGAGCACCCGCTTCACATGTCCGTCTGTCACTTCGGCAAGCTGCATATCGTCGAGCGAGGCGGCGTGGCGCTCCAGAACTACCTTGACTTGGTACTTCGTACGAGCGCCCTTGTCGCGATAGTGCTCCTCTATGAAGAGCTTCCGCGCCTCACCGAAGGTCTGACGCGCGACTTTAGGCTCCGGTGTGGAGGCGAGCATGCGCTTCGCTTGGGCGCGGGCTTCCGCGAGGCTGATCTCCCCGACGCGGCCGACCGAAATGCGCTCTCGGCTCCTGCCCCGCATCACGACATAGGTTTTCGAGCGCTTGCCTACGCGCACACCAAAGCCGGGAGTGCTGTCCCAGTAGGTCTTGTAAGTGTCGCTCGCCTTTATGGCGCGCACCGAAATCTCTGTTAGTGGCTGGCGCATATCTGGCTCCGTTCTGGCACCCGGAGACGATGGGTAAGAGCCAGACACCATGGGCAACATGAGTAGCTCTGTGCCGCTAGAAGTCAATCGACGCTTAGACAATGGGACGTCATGATGCCCTATGAGAAGCGGCAAATCGAGCTTCCCAAGCTTTTCGTGCGGGTTCGATTCCCGCCGCCCGCTCCAGGCCTTCAGATCGCTGCGCGCCGCCGGTTGCCGTCCCAGCCATTGGCCAGGAGGGCCGCCATCCCGATCCAGAACAGGATGTCCTGAATGCCTTCCTGCGGAGTGCGCGCGACGAACTCCAGCCAGGCCCATACAAGGAAGGCAACGACGAAGATGATTGTACTCACCTGCTTCACGGCTTCCTCCGGCGGCTGAGGTCGATGCCCAGATCGACGGCAGAAAGGCAGAGGGTGGCGATCAGGGCCGCGAAGCCGGCCTCGACCCAGGACTCGCCCCGGACGATGGCGATCACCGCGGAAAGCCAGACGAGGGCGATCAGGGCGATGACCGTGATCTTGACCCAACGAGGATTGGTCGGCGGAGACGGCAAGGCGGATTTGTCGGTCACGGCGCCACCTCGACGTCGACGCCGCGCGTTTCAAGGATTTCCTGGACACTTTCGTTACCGGCGAGGTGCGCCGCGCCCACCGCGATGAAGGTCGTGCCAGAGCCCGCCAGCAGGGTCTGGATCTGGCCCGCCCAGTTGGCGTTCCGCTGAACCAGCAGGGCATCATACATCGCCTGACTCTGGTCCTGCATCTCAGTGACGGCAAGGCGTTCGATGCTCGCTACGTCACCCGCGGCCCAGGCGTTGACCAGGGCGTCAAGTTCGGTAGTCGCTTCGTCGAATGAGTCCAGTGTGGAGCGCAGGAAGGCCAGTTGCTCATCCTCCGGCATGCCAGCCAGAATGCGGATCTGTTCGTCCAGGGTCTCGAGCCCCTTGACCGGCTTTCCCGCGGCCTGCGCACGGGCGCGCAGGGTCAGTTCGACGCCCGAGTTCGGGTCGTAGCCGGCCTTGGCCAGCGGAGCGAGGGCCAGGCTGAGCCCGGCGAACCAGGGACGGAAGATGTCAATCTGGGCCCCGGAGGCACCGATGGTCTGGGCGGCGGCGTCGAGTTTGGCGAACTCCTCCGCGGTCAGCAGGCTGGACAGGGGCCGGGCCGGCGAGATGCCGTATTGCTGAACGAGCGGGATGACGGCGGCCTGGTCGTCCGGGTTGGTGATCTCGAACCAGATTTCGGACGCACTGTTAAAGGCTGCATCGACGCGGGGCGAACCCCATGCGGTGGTCGGGCGCAGGACGTGAACCGTGCCGAAGAGATAGATGGTCGAATCGGCGTCCCGGACCACCCAGAGAGCGGGGCCGGTGCCCTCGGCCTGGGGCACGACACGGGCAGCGGCCGGAGCCGGGGTGGCCTCTACGGCCTGGGCGAACGCCCGGGCGGGCTGGAAGGCGACAGCGCCGGCCAGGCCAAGGCCGAGCACGATGCCGAGAGCCGTTCGGGAGACGGATTTCAGGCGCAGGTTGGTTGTCATGAGGTCAATCCTGGGGAGGGTTGGAAATCGCGAATGGGCGGCCTAGTGCAGGCCGCGTCGGGCCGCCGCCACTGCTGAGGCGATGAAATAGACGCCCATCAATATGCCCATCAGGCCCCAGGCGGTGATCGTTCCGACCAGGCCCAGGCGCTCGGCGGCGGCGTAGATGAACAGGCCCAGCTGAAGGGACCAGAAGGCGAGCGCGCTGGTTTCCAGCATGACCCGGCGGAGCATTTCATCGGCGGTTCGCCACAGCATGAGATTGGCTGCGCTCTGGACCACGACCAGCAGGAGCACGCCCCCGAACACCATTTCGGGCGGCCATGACCACCGCGAGTTCGTCCTCCCAGCTGGCCAGGGCACCGTCAGTCAGGGTCGCGGTGCCATAGCCGAAGGCACCGCCGAAAGCGGCGAGAAGAACAACAGCACCCGCCTTGCGCAGGAACGACGGCCGGGGAGCATCGAGACTGGCGTTCATGATCAGTCCTCTGTGAAGATGGCTTCGATGGGTTGCCCGAAGACCCGGGCGATCTTGAAGGCGAGCGGCAGGGAGGGGTCGTAGCGACCGGTCTCCAGCGCATTGACGGTCTGGCGCGAAACTCCAAGGGCCTGGGCGAGGTCGGCCTGGCTCCAGTCACGCTCGGCGCGCAGCACCTTAAGGCGATTGTTCATGGGGTCAGTCCCGCATCCGGGTGATCCACCACCACGCCCAGACAATTGTGTAGCCGATCAGCATCAGCAGCATCATGCCGAAGGCACCGGTCGCAGCGTAGGCAGCGGGATCGGTGCGGCCGTCCAGCCAGGAAGGAATCCGGACTGTGCCGGCCTGCGGCAGGGTGGCCATGCAGAGCAGGACCCCGCCGACGGCCATGCCGCCCGAGCCGCCCCAGTACCAGGCGGCCTTGTGGGCCTCGCGCGCGGCCTCATCGATCGAGCGCATCCAGGCCGCACCGGCGACCATCGAGCCGGCCATGATCAGGACGACGAAGGCGCCCATGATCCAGACGATGGCGCGATCCTCATTGACGCTGCCCTGGGCGGAGAAAAAGCCGACGACGGCGGCCGCCACGAACACCAGGGCGATGAGCGCCGCCAGGCCGACGGCGGACCAGATGAAGACAGATTTCAGGCCCTTGGCCATGGCGGGGACGCCCTCGTTCGAATGACAAGGACCTTTTACATAGCCCGGGCCGGCATTGTCAAGCACCCTTGTCAGTCGAACCGTAGGGGCCGCTTCAGCCGCCCTCGGCGATACGCAGGGCGGGGGTTTCCGTCAGTTCGGGACGGCTCAGTGCCCGCGGGGCCTGTTCAATGGGCGGCAGCCCGGGCAGCTCCTTGCCCTCGTGATCGACCTGAAGGTCCTCGAACCGGCGGGCCGAGACCATGACCTGGCTCTCCAGCGAGCCGACGAACTGGTTGTATTTGCCGACGGCCGTATCGAGCGCCCGCCCGACGGCGGCGGCGTGGCCGCCCATGACCGAGAGGCGTTTGTAGAGTTCCTTGCCGAGCTTCACGACGTCCTCGGCGTTCTTGGCCTGCTCCTCGGCGCGCCAGCCGTAGGCAACGGCCTTGCACAGGGCGAACAGGGTGGTGGGGGTGACGATGACCACCCGCGAGGCCATGGCCGTGGTCATCAGGTCGGGCTCGTGGTCCAGCGCTGCGGCGAGGAAGGCGTCGCCGGGGACGAACATGGCGACGAAATCGGGGCTGGGCTTGAACTGGTCCTGATAGGCCTTGGACGACAGCTGGCGGACGTGGGTCTTCATACTGGTCGCGGTGCGCAGGGAGGCGGCCTTCGCCTGGGCCTCCTCGTCGCCGTCGGCCTCGTCCCCGAAGGCCAGCGAGACCTTTGCGTCGATCACGAACATGCCGCCGCCCGGCAAGCGGACGACGAAGTCGGGGCGCTGCTGGCGCCCGGCGTCGTCGGCCGTCGAGGACTGTTCTTCAAAGTCGAAGCGGCCGGCCATGCCCGCGGCCTCGAGCACATTGCGGCAGGTCTGTTCGCCCCAGCGCCCGCGCCGGCCGGTGTTGCCGCGCAGGGCCTCGGTCAGTCGCCGCGCCTCGTCGCGGGTGGCGGTCGAGGCAGTCATCAGAAGGGCCAGCTGTTCCTTGAGGCCGCCGGTCTCTTCGGAGCGGACCTTCTCGAGCGCCGCGACGTGCTCCTGGAATTTGGCCAAGGTGTCTGCCACGGGCTTGAGCTGGGCCTCCATCCGCTGCTGGGACATCAGTTCGCGATTGCGGAAGGTCTCGTCGGTGCGCTTGAGCAGCTCCTCGGCCACGGTGCTGGCCGACTGGGCCGCCTGGGCGCGCAGCAGTTCGGTCGAGGTCGCGGCCTGATCCTCGAACAGCCGCATCCGCGCCTCGGTCTCGGCATAGCGTTCGCGCAGTTCCCATGCCCGGGTATCGGCCGCCGAGGCGCGGCGGCGCTCCATAAGGGCCCAGACGAGGGCGATGACGGCGACGACGGAGGCGGCGAAAAAGGCGACAAGGGAAGCGTTCATGCTCCGTTCCTTACCGGGAGTCGGCAGGGGCCGCCATGGCGGCGAAGGCTGCGAAAATTTCGAGTGCACATAGTGCACAATTCCCCGCAAATGCCCTGAGGGCGGGACGATGGCTCCGACCGGAGTGCAGATTCAGTGCACATTTCGCGACCCTCTTCCCGGACCGCCCGACGGCGGCATGGGGACAGGCTAGGCGGCCGGTGCGTCGGTTTTGGTCGCAGGTCTCACGTCGGCCTTCTCTGGGGACGCCGCGGGCCAGTGAAGTGATCTCGACGCCCGTCCCCGCCAGCCGTTCAGCGATGTAGTGGGCGGTGGTCTGGCCGTCGACGGTGGCGGGCAGGGCCAGAACGACCTCCTTCGCCTCGCCGCCGCGGACCCGGCCGACCAGTTCAGCGACCCGCAGCGCATCGGGGCCGACGCCGTCGAGGGCCGAGAGCAGGCCGCCCAGCACATGGTATTTGCCGCGGAAGGCACCGGACCGCTCCATGGCCCACAGGGCGCCGGCTTCCTCGACCACGCAGATCAGGGTGTTGTCGCGGGCACCGTTGGAACAGATCGAACAGGGGTCGCGGGTGTCGGGCGCGCCGCAGACGCTGCAGGAAGTGACCTTCGCCGCCGTCTCGGCCAGGGAGGCGGCCAGCGGGACGAGGAGTTGTTCGCGCTTTTTCAGCAGGGCCAGGGCCGCGCGGCGGGCCGAACGGGGGCCGAGGCCGGGAAGCTTGGCCAGCAGCGAGATGAGCCGCTCGATCTCGGGTCCGGCGGAGGCGGCCATGCGGATCCCGGTCTCAGAACAGCTTGGGCATGCCGGGGATGTTCATCCCGGCCATCGGCCCGGCGGCCTCGCGCATCAGGGCGCCGTTGGCCTCGTCCAGCTTGCGCTTGGCGTCAGCGTGGGCGGCGACGATCAGGTCGGCG
>VFBG01000176.1:6333-8462 GCA_006515835.1 bacterium
GGCTGTCGTCGATGGTTACGCCAGTGATCTCGCCGGCGCCCTTGAGCGCCACGGTCACCAGTCCGCCGCCGGAGGTGCCGGAAGCAGCGGTTTCGGCCATTTTCGCCTGGGCGTCCTGCAGCTTCTGCTGCATCGCCTGGGCCTGTTTCATGAGGGCGTTGAGGTCTGTCATGGCCTCAAGATAGGCGCTGACCCCGATTTCGGACAGGGCTGATAAATAGCAACAGAATTTGTTTCGAATGCCCTTGAACCAAATCAGGCATCCGCTATTTAGCATCTATCACTGTTGCTAATAAGGACATCCGTCATGGCCTTCGATTCCGTTCCCGCCCGCGACCTGCCCCTGTCGGACGCCGCGCTGGGCCAGCTGTTCACCGACGCCCGCACGCGCAACGCCTGGAGCGACCGGACGGTGTCGGACGACCTGCTGCGCAAGCTCTATGACCTGACCAAATTCGGCCCGACGGCGGTGAATGCCACCCCGGCCCGGTTCGTCTTCATCACCTCGCCCGAGGCCAAGGCCCGGCTGGCCCCGCTGATGTCCGAGGCCAACCGCGCCAAGACGTTGCAGGCGCCGGTCAATGTGATCATCGGCCAGGACCTGGCCTTCGCCGACACCCTGCCGGTGCTGTTCCCGCATGCGCCGGGCGCAAAGGACTGGTTCGCCGACCCGGCCGCGGCGCGTGAGACCGCCTTCCGCAACGCCTCGCTGCAGGGCGGCTATTTCCTGCTGGCGGCGCGGGCACTGGGCCTCGACGTCGGTCCGATGTCGGGCTTCGACGCCGCGGGCGTGAAGACCGAGTTCTTCGCCGGCACGACGGTTGAGCCGAATTTCATCGTCAACCTCGGATACGGGACCGACGAGAACCTGTTCCCGCGCTCGCCGCGGCTGAGCTTCGAGGAAGCGGCGTCGATCCTGTAGGTCCAGGTCAGTCCGCGCCGCCCGGGACGGCCTTTACGGCCGACTCCACCGCGAGGTCGGCCAGTTCGACGGCGAGGCCGATATTGGTGTCGAGCACCGGTTCGAACAGGGCGCGGGCGGCGTCGGGATCGTCCTCGACGGAGGCCGCCGCGACGTAGCTGGCGGTCATGTGCCGGTCGGCACCCTCGGCGTAGGTTTCCGAGATCAGGATCCCCATGGAACCGTCATAGGTGCGCATGATGCACTGGTGACCGATGAGACCGTCCCGGTGGATACGGCGGAAATGCACGACCGGGCCGCCCAGCGGATAGAGGGCGGCGCAGGCCTGGGCGTCGGCGAGGACGGTCCGGCGGCCCTCGGTCACCGTTCCGCTGTCAGTGACCGAGTTATCGTTCTGGAACCGGAAGCTGTAGGCCCAGTTCGCGTCGCCTTCCGGAGCGGTCGGAAAGGCCGCGCGCATCATCGGCTCCATCTCGCGCATCAGGTCGGAGACATCGATGCCGACCGACTCGGCCAGCGGCCGGAGCTTGTCGGTCATTTGAGCGATCAGGGCCGGCATGCTTTCGAGGGCCTCGCGAGTCTCCTCAGCGGCATCCTGCGCGTGCGCCTGTGAGACGGCTGACAGGGTCAGGACCGCGCAGGCAGCGGCGAGCGTGGTGTGAATCTTGATCATGGTGTCCCCCGAAGGACGCCATCAGTCCCCATCCGGGTCGTGAAGGCGAGAGCCGGGACCCGCCGTGACAGGTTCCGTCAGGATCAGTCGTCGAGGTCCGGGGACTCGTCCGGGATGGACGGCAGTTCCACCGCCGGTGCCAGGCTCTTGATCTCGCCGATGACGGCGCCGGGGAAGGCCTGCATAACCGCGACAACGAAGGGATCGGCCTCGATCCCGGCCCGTTCCTCAGCGCGCTTTCGACGATCAACCTCGATCATGGTCTCGCCGCCGCCCTGGCCGTTGGCGGCGATCAGCCAGGTGCGGCCGGTCCAGTCCTTGAGCCGCGAGGCCAGTTTGCGCGCCAGATCCATCGGCGCGCCGTCGAGGCTTTCATAGGTGATGGCGCCGGGCTTGAAGGCCACAGGACGAACGAAGCGCTGGACGTCCATCTGCAGGCCGACCTCGCGCTTCTCGCCGATCAGGGCGACGACCTGTTCGAAGGACTGCGGGTCGGGCAGGGCCGGGGCGGCGACCGGACGGGCGGCCAGCTGG
>VFBG01000177.1 GCA_006515835.1 bacterium
CCTCGCCGGCCGGGGCACCGGCGTTCTGGGCGGAGGCCTCGCCGGCGGACAGCACCACGCCCGCAGCGGCGAGCAGGGCGGGCGTCAGGATCGGGGAGCGGCGCAAGAGGGCGTCTCCGGACGCGGGAATGGAGGCCCACGCTAGTCATGCGTCGCTTAACCTGCTGCTAACGCGGGACGATCGGATTCAGGACAGGCGACGTCGCACGGCCCGGTCCAGTAGGCCGACGGCGGCGTTCAGCAGCAGGCCCATGATCATCAGGCAGGCGAGGGCGGCCAGCATGTCGGCGGTGCGCAGCCGGTTGCCGGCTTCGAGCAATCGCCACGCCAGCCCCTGGGACGCGCCCGACCCTGAGACAAACTCGGCCACCACGGCACCGATAACGGCCAGTCCCGCGGCCACCCGCAGCCCCTCCAGAACGAACGGCAGGGCAGCCGGCAGGCGCAGGCGGATCAGGCGCTGAAGTGGCGAGGCGCCGTAGAGATCGAACAGCCGCTCGAGGTCGGGATCGGCGGATTTCAGCCCCGTCAGGACGCCGGAAAACAGGGGGAAGAAGGCGACGGCCGCCGCGAGCGCAACCACGGCCCGGTCAGCGTTGTCCAGGCCTACCCAGATCATCACCAGCGGAGCGATGGCCACCACAGGGGTGACCTGCAGGGCGACGGCGAGAGGGCGAACTGCCTGCTCCGCCGGGCGGCTGAGTGAGACGGCGAACGCCAGACCGCCGCCGAGCAGGGCGGCGACGGCCAGTGCCTGCAGGGCCATCCAGAAGGTCGCGGCGGCGGAAACGGCGAGGAGAGGCGCGCGCTCGATCAGGGCGGTGGCCACCGCGCTTGGCGGCGGCAGGAAGTAGGGCGGGACGTGCAGGGCGCGGCAGGCAACCTCCCAGACCGCGAGGAGCAAGAGCGAGAGCAAAAGGGGCGGGAGGAGGCGGGTCATGCCGGCGCCTCCGCCTCGGGCATGGCAGCCGCGAGGGCAAGGGCGAGGGCTTCGACGGCGGACCGGTAGTCAGTCGCGGCACGCCAACCGTCGGGTCGCGGCAAGGGGCCGGGCGAGGCGAGGGTCGCCGCCACGCCCCCGCTCGCGCTGTCAAGCACCACGGCGCGGCTGGCCAGATAGACGGCCTCCTCGACGTCATGGGTCACGAAGACGATGGCCGGGCGCGGCGTGCGGGCGGACCAGAGGCGGTGCAGATCCTCGATAAGCCGACGACGGGTGACGCTGTCGAGGGCAGCGAACGGCTCGTCGAGCAGCAGCAGGTCGGGTTCGGTGACGAGGGCGCGGGCGAGGGCAACGCGCATGGCCATGCCGCCGGACAACTGGCGCGGGCGGGCGTCGAGCCGGTCGCCGAGACCGACGGCTGTCAGGGCCTCGGTCGCCCGGGCGCGGGCCTCGGGGCGGGCCATGCCGGACAGCTCAAGCGGCAGGGCGACGTTGGCGAGGGCGTCGGCCCAGGGCATCAGGGTCGCGGACTGGAAGACGAAGCCTGTGCGGCCGTCGGCCCGTTGCACGGTGCCTTCCGATCGCGGCTCCAGCCCCGCCAGCAGGCGCAGGAGGGTGGACTTGCCGGCACCGGACGCGCCGACGACGGCGACAATCTCGCCGGCGGCGATGGTCAGGTCGATGGGGCCGAGCGGTGCTCGGCCGGGATAGCGGACGAGGACGCCGTCCAGCGACGCCGCGGCGTCAGCTTCGGCCACGGCCGGGCAGATACTGGGTGGTGAAGGCCTGGCGCCAGTCCAGGTTGGGCGGATAGACCCCGGCCTGGGACGTCACATCGAAGAAGGCCTGCCAGCGCTCGGCGGTCATGGCGCCGAGGCCGTACAGGGCGGCGTCGCCGCCGTCGACGATGCCGTTGGCCTTCAGCCGGGCGCGGGCCTGGTCGAGGATGGCCTGGGTCATCTCGGGGTTGGCCTTGCGGATCAGTGCGTCGGCGGCCTTGCCGTCGCCCTGGATATAGTCGCGCCAGCCCTCGGCCGAGGCGGCGATGAAGCTGCGCAGGGCGGCGGCGTTGTCGCGGGCAAAGGCGTTGGGGGCGAGCACCATGGCGGCGTAGGAGGGATAGCCCTCGTCGGCCAGCAGGAAGACACGCGGGGCGAAGCCCGCCGCCTGTTCGATGCTGTACGGCTCGCTGGTCAGATAGCCCTGCTGAACCGCCCGCTCGTCTGCGAGGAAGGGCGCGGGGTTGAAATTGTAGGTCCGGACCTGATCATCGGTGAAGCCGTATTTGGACTTCAGCCAGACCCAGAAGGCGTCGCGCGACGCGGTCGCCAGCAGGAAGGGACGGCCGGCGAGGTCGGCGATGGTCTCCAGCGCCGGGTCGGGGTGGGCGATCAGGACCTGGGGGTCCTTCTGGAAGAAGGCGGCGACGGCCTTCACCGGCGCGCCCTCGGCGACGAGATTCATCGGGATGGAGCTGTTGGAGCCCATGCCGAGCTCGACCGCGCCGGACGCCAGCAGCTGGGGCACGTTCACGCCGGGACCGCCCTGAATGATCTCGACGTTCAGGCCCCGCTTGGCGTAGGCGCCGGAAGCGAGGGCCTGGTAGAAGCCGCCGTGCTCGGCCTGGGCGCGCCAGTCGGTGGCAAAGCGCAGCCGGACGCGGCCCTCTTCGTCAACAGGGGCCTCGGCGCGTTGGCAGCTGGCCAGCACGGTGGTGGCCGCGAGGGCGCCGGCACCGGCCAACAGGGCGCGGCGGTCAGGCGAGAAACGGCGATTCCCACGCAAGGTCATGACCGTGATGTACGGCTCAGGTGCGGGGAAGGGAAGGGACCGGCCTCATGCGGACTGGACGATCATCCAGACGCGGCTGAAGTCGCCCGCGCGGGCATCCTGTTCCCGGACCCAGACATAGAGGGTCCCTGTGTCGCCCCACATGATACCGGCGGAGTCGTCGCTGTCGATCTGCAGCAGTAGGCGCCAGTCGGCGGCACCGGGTTCGAGCGCTGCAATCCGCTCGTCAGCGTAGCTGTCAGGTCCGCCCATATAGATGCCGTGCGAAGCAAGCTGCGCCTCAAGCTCCATACCGTCGCTCTGGATCGGGCTGGGAAAGCCGCCGACCTGATGCCGCGGACCGTCGCCCAGTTCGGCGTCCATGAAGGCATGCACAGCCTCGAAGTCGAAGGTGCCGCCCACCTCCGGCGACAGG
>VFBG01000308.1 GCA_006515835.1 bacterium
GCTTTCGTCGTCCAGCCGGGCGACGGCCTGTTCGGCATCGGCGGCGCGGGCGTGTTCGCGCTGGAGATCGGTGCCGGACTGGGCGAGGCGGGCCTCCAGGTCGCGGCGGGTCTCGGCGAGGCGGCCGGCTTCGGCCTCCAGGTGCTCGCGCTCGGCCATCACCTTCTGCAATGCCCCGTTGGCCTCGATGTCGGCGCGGCGCAGATCGGGCAGTCCGGCGGCCAGCTCGGCCTGCCGGGTGGCGGCGACGGCGGCCAGTTCGGCGGCCTCCTCCACCCGCATTTCGGACTCGCGGAAGGCGGCGCGGGCCACGTCCACCACCGCCAGCGCCTCCAGCCAGCCGAGATAAAGCACCTGGGCCTCGATGCGGCGGATCTGCTCGGACAGGGTGCGGTAGCGGTTGGCCTGACGGGCTCGTGACGGCGGGAATAGAGGCCGGAGATGCCGGCGGCCTCCTCCAGCAACAGCCTTCGATCGGCCGGCTTGGCATTGATCAGGGCGCCGACGCGCCCCTGGCTGACCAGACCGGACGAGCGGGCGCCGGTGGCGGCATCGGCGAACAGCAGCTGGACGTCGCGGGCACGGACCTCGCGGCCGTTGAGGCGATAGAGCGAGCCGCTGCCCCGCTCGATACGCCGCATGATCTCGATCTCGTCATGGTCATACTGGGGCGGCGCGGTGCGGTCGCCGTTGTCCAGCACCACCCCGACTTCGGCGATGTTGCGGGCCGGCCGCGACGAGGTGCCGCCGAAGATGACGTCGTCCATCTCGCCGCCGCGCATCTGCCGCGCCGAGGTCTCGCCCATCACCCAGCGCAGGGCCTCGATCAGGTTGGACTTGCCGCAGCCGTTGGGGCCGACCACTCCGGTCATGCCGGGTTCGATCAGCAGTTCGGTCTGGTCGACGAACGACTTGAACCCCGACAGACGCAGCTTGGTGAACTGGATCAAACCGTGCGAATCCCCCTGATCGCCGGGCGGCCCTATTTCTTGGCGGCCTTCAGCGCCTTGTCCAGGTCCTCGAACGACTGCGCCCCCACCAGGACCTTGCCGTCGATGACGAAGGACGGCGTGCTGTCG
>VFBG01000178.1 GCA_006515835.1 bacterium
GGCCTGCCCGCCCGGCCCGAGGATGTCCTCGCCCTGCCGCAGCAGCGGCTCGACCACGCGGGCAGCCGCCTGGCCTCAGGCCTGACCCGCAACGTCGCCCTTCATGAGCGCGGCCTTGTCCGCGTCACCGGCCGCCTGTCGCGCGCGCTGCTGGACCGCGCGATGGAGCGCCGCCGGGACCGGCTGGAGGCCGTATCGGCCCGCCTCCGCACCGGTCTGGACGCCAATGTGAAGGCCCATGAGCATCGCCTTATGCGCGCCCTCGCCCGTCTGTCGCCCGAGCCGCTGCATCGCCGCCTCGACCAGCGTGCTGCGCGGCTCGAGTCTGTCGGGACCCGGCTCGACGCCTTCCCCCGGCGGATAGAACGCGACGAAGCCCGCCTCGCGGCCCTCGCCCGTGCGTTGGCAGGCCTCAACCCGAAGACGCCCAAGCCCGGCTTCGCCCGTGTCGAGAGTGAGGACGGCACCATGATTCCCGCCGCCGCCGCCCTGCAGGACGGTCAGGCCGTCCGCATCGTCTTCGCTGACGGCTCGCGCGGCGCCCGGATCGACGGAGGCGACGCCCCGGTGCCTTCGCCGAAACCGCCCGCGTTTCCGCCCCGCGCCAAGGCTCCGCCGGCCGGCCAGGGCGATCTGTTCTGAGCACGAAAGCCGTGGCGCTGCGCCCAAGGCCAAGCTAGCCTGCGTCCATGCCCAAGCCCCAGACCGCCAAGGCGACACTCCACTACGGCGACGGTGAGTTCGCCGTGCTCAAGCCCGGCCGCTTTGTGACCTGCGCGGTCAGCGGCAAGTCCATCCCGCTCGAGACCCTGCGCTACTGGTCCGTCAGTCTGCAGGAAGCCTATGCCGGCCCCGACGAGGCCTTCCAGCGGCTGGGCCAGGTCGCGTGATCCTGAACCGCCGGGGTGTCGTTCTCGGCTCCGGCGCCCTGCTCGCCGCCGGTGCGGCTCTGGCTCAGGATGACGAGGGCCTGACCCTCACAGGCCGCTTCGTCCAGGGCGGACACGCTTTGGGCCTCACCTGGCCGCGCGCCCTCATCTTCGTCGACGGCGAGTCCCTGACTGCCGCCTCGGCCGACGGCGCCTTTATCGTCGGCTTCGACCGCGACGCTGCCGGCAGCGTCCAGATCGAGGCCCGGCTCGGCGGGCGCTCCGCGCGCCGTACGCTCGATATCGTCCGCGGCCAGTTTCCCTCGACCAGCGTGAATGGCCTGCCGCCGTCGACCGTCGAGCCCTCGGACCCCGAATTGCTGGCCCGTATCCAGCGCGAGGTTGTCGTCAAGACCGAGGGCTTCGCCAGTCGGATCGACGCCGACCATTTCCGCGACGGCTTCGACTGGCCGCTGGAAAGTTTCCGCGTAACCAGCCGCTGGGGCAGCCAGCGCGTTCTCAACGGCGCGCCCGCGCGGCCCCACTACGGTATCGATCTGGCCGCACCCCAGGGGACAGTGATCCGCGCGCCCGCCGCAGGTCGGGTCACGCTCGCCCAGCCAGGGTTGCATTTTGAGGGCGGCCTGGTCCTGATCGACCACGGCCAGGGGTTGATTACCGCCTACCTTCACCAGTCCCGCCTCGATGTCGCGGCGGGTCAGAACCTGAGGCGCGGAGAGCCTTTGGGCCGGGTCGGTATGACCGGCCGGGCCACGGGTCCGCACCTGTGCTGGCGCATGAAATGGCGTGACCGAAACCTCGATCCTTCGCTAATGATCAAAACCTGAGCGTGTATAAATGTTTACCCGGCTGACTGAACGCTGATCGGTCATGGACGGATAACGATTCGCCTCCTAAATTGATCACCCTCCCGCCGATTCCGGCACGGTGCCGATCCATGTCATCTCTTCAGGCACTCCAGGTTCTGCTGGTCGACGACAACCAGCACATGCGGGCGATCACGTCCGCGGTGTTGCAGTCGGCCGGCGTCCGCAAGGTGCGTGAGGCCGCCGACGGCGCTGCCGGGCTCGAGATCCTGCGTGAGCATGCGATCGACCTGGCGATTGTCGACTTCAATATGTTCCCCTTGGACGGGGTCGAGTTCACCCGTCTGGTCCGCAACAGTCCGGACACCGCCAATCCCTATCTGCCGATCATCATGATGACCGGCCATTCGGAAAAGAGCCGCGTCTATGAGGCGCGCGACGCCGGGGTGACGGAATTCGTCGTCAAGCCGATCACCGCCAAGGCCATCCTCGACCGTATCCAGGCGGTCATCTTCAAACCGCGCCCTTTCGTGAAGACTGACGGCTATTTCGGCCCCGACCGCCGCCGTTCCAATACCTCGAACTACAAGGGGCCGATGCGTCGCGCCTCGGATCAGGCCAAGGATTCCAGCGCGGCATAGACCCGATCCGGCCACCGCCTGTGGACCCAGAACCAGTCCGCCGGGCTCTCGCGCACACGCTCCTCGATGAAGCTGGTGATTGCCTGCACCCCGCGCGCGATATCGGCCTGCCGGTCACCGGTCTGCTCCAGCTCGATCGGCTCATAGACGGTAAGCCGGAACCGCACGCCGGGCAGCCGCACCACTGACATCGGCTGCAAAACCGTCCCGAACCTCAGCGCCAGCCGGCTGGGCCCAGGAGCCGCATTCACCGGCTGGCCAAAGAAGCTCACTTCGGGGCCTTCAGAGAATTTCTGGTCGTTCATCAGGGCCACGGACTCGCCGCGCGCCATCCCGGCCAGCAACTCCCGCGCTCCGTCCCCGCCCTTGGGCGCGAACAACTTGACGCCGTAGCGCGCGCGCGCCGCGATGATCTGTGCGTCGACATAGGGGTTGTTGGCCGCGCGATAGGTGATCTGGCACGGCACGCCAGAACCTGTGATCGTCGCCGCCAGTGTCTCGATGTTGGCGAAATGCCCGCCCGCGAACACCACCGGCTTCCCACTGTCCCGGATCGCGTGCAGCCGCTCCATCCCGACCACCTCGATCCGGCCCTGTTTGACCAGAATGTCCATCACCGCGGTCTCGGCGAAGGCGCGCCCGGTCTGTTCCCACTGCGCCAGCGCCAGCGCCTCGCGCTCGGCCTGCGGCATGTCGGGGAAGGCGATGCGCAGGTTACGCATGACAGTCCGCTGCGTCCCCGTCTTCGGCCCCAGTGTCCCTGGCGGACGCTCACGCGCTTGTCGTCGTCACCAGGCAATGGTGATCCCGCCGTCCACGACCAGAGTCTGGCCCGTCATATAGGCCGATGCCGGTGCCGCCAGATAAACCGCGGCGCCCGCAATCTCGTCCGGCTGGCCGATCCGCTTCAGCGGCGCAGGGTCGGTGACCTGCTTCAGCAGTTCCGGGTTCTCCCACAGGTATTTGGCGAAGTCGGTCTGCACCAGGCCGGGGGCGATCGTGTTGACCCGCACGTTCGACGGCCCCCACTCCACCGCCAGATTGCGCGCCAGCTGCATGTCCGCCGCCTTTGAGATGTTGTAGGCGCCGATCAGGGCGTTGCCGCGCAGCCCGCCGATCGACGAGACGATGATCACCGACCCGTCCTTCCGCTCCAGCATCTGAGGCGCGACCATCTGGATCAGCCAGTGGTTGGACACGACATTGTTCTGCAGGATCTTGCCGAACTGCTCGTCATTGATCCCCGCCATCGGCCCCGCATAGGGATTGGTCGCGGCGTTGCAGACCAGGATGTCGATCCTGCCGAAGGCGGCGTTGGTCTCATCGACCAGCCGCTGCAGCTCCTCCTTGGAGGCGATATTGGCCGGGATGGCGATGGCGCGGCCCTCGCCGTACTTCGCATTGATCGCCTGTGCGACCTCGTCGCACGGCCCGGCCTTGCGCGAGCTGATCACCACCCGGGCGCCGTGCTCTGCCATCCGTTCGGCGATCGCCTTGCCGATCCCCCTGGAGGAGCCGGTGATGATCGCGACCTTGCCGCTCAGATCGAACAATTCCATCGTTAACCTCGAAGAAGTGGGGAGAATCCGTGCACAGACGCTAGGCGTTTGGCTTTGATACCCCGATACTCGGGCGATTCCATCCGGGAAGACGGACCATCCGTTTCCAATGCGCGCACTCACCCAGGGCTTCCTGTTCTTCGGCTACCTCTTCCTGGCCCTGACGGTCGGCGCCTTCGTGTGGCGCGCGGGCCTGGGTGCCGGTGCGGGCGCGGCAGGAGCCATCGCCACCATGGGCCTGATGGTCGCTGTCCACGTCGGCATCACCGGCCGAGCCGACAAGGCCGCCCTGCGCAACGAGATCGAACAGGTCCGCGAAGCGCACCGCCTGCTGGCCGACGCCATGGAGTCGACGCAGGGAGCCCTCACCGAACTCGCCCAGGCCATCGAGTCCGGCGCCGTGACCTCCACCGAAGCCCTCTCGGGCGAGGTCCGCATGCTGGAGACCCTGATCCAGCAGATGAGCGAGACTCTCGAACAGCGCGCGTCCCAGCCGCTGCCGACCAATCCCTACGAGGCCCGCCACCGCGAACAGTCCAATGTCCTGCTGGCGACCATCCATGAGGCCCTGGCCGAGAACCGGGTGGACCTCTACCTCCAGCCGGTTGTCTCCCTGCCCCAGCGCCGGACCATCTTCTACGAAAGCTTCACCCGCCTGCGCGCGGCCGACGACCGGGTGATGATGCCCGCGGAATACCTGTGTCAGGACCGCAAGGTCGGCGTCTTCTGCAACGTCGCCCTGTCCTCGCTTGGCGACGAAACCTTCTTCCCCCAGTTCCTCGAATTCCTCAGCGAGAACCGCGACCTCAACCAGGCCCTGATCTTCGAGCTCGGCCAGGCCACCTTCGACGCCCGCGGCGCCGCCGAGGCCCGCAACATGGCCAAGCTGGCCGACCTCGGCTTCCGCTTCTCGATCGACAAGGTCCAGACCCTCGACCTCGACTTCGCCGACCTGCAACGGTCCGACGTCAAGTTCATGAAGGTGGCGGCCGACCTGCTGATCGAACAACTGCTCGACCTCGACGGCGCCTCGGCCCTGCCCAGTCTGCGCGACATCTCCGCCGCCGACTTCGCCGGCCTGACCCGCCGCTACGGCATCGAACTGATCGCCGAGAAATGCGAGAGTGAACGCCAGATCGTCGACATCCTCGAATTGGATGTCAGCATGGGCCAGGGCCATCTGTTCGGCGAACCCCGCGCCATCAAGGAAGCCGTGCTGGCCGAGACGGACCCCCCGGCGGACTTCATCCGCTCGACCCTGCGCAGCGCGGACCACCGGCGGCGGATGGGTTAGGGGCGCGAGCTACCAGCGCCGCCCATCCTCGCGCCAATAGACCCGCTCGCGCCCATAGCGCCCATCGCGGTTATACCCGCCGAAGCCGTAGCCGCAGGGATCCTCTTCCTCGGACAGTTCGCGCCCGATCAACGCCCCGGCCAGGGCCCCGATGGCGGCGCCCTCCTCGCGGTTGTCCCGGCCGGCCACCGCC
>VFBG01000309.1 GCA_006515835.1 bacterium
CCAATTTCAATTGACACGTCCGAAAATCTGACGTAGGCTCCAGGGGTGTCTTCCACTTTGGTGGAGCCCGCCACTTGCTGCCGGCCTACTTCCTCCCCCCACCTTGACAGGCCGCTTCCGGTAAGGGCGCGCGGGCTGAAACTAGGAGCCTGCCATGTTGAATCTGCTCGGGTCCCGCAAGGGGATCGACTGCGATGGTGCCACGCGCCGCGACTTCCTCAAGGTCGGTGCCTTGGGTCTGTCTTCCCTGACCCTGCCGAACCTGCTCCGGGCGCGCGCCGCACAAGCCGCCCAGGGCCGTACCACGAAAAACACCTCGGTCGTCTGGCTCTGGCTGGGCGGCGGTCCCACCCACGTTGAAACCTTCGATCCCAAGATGTCGGCCCCGGCCGAGTTCCGCAGCGCCGTCGGCTCGGTCCAGTCCAACGTCCCCGGCATCGAGCTGGGCGGCGTCTTCCCGAAGATGGCCGCGACGGCGGACAAGATGGCCTTCGTCCGCTCGTTCGCGCACAACAATTCGGGCCACGGCGGCGGCACCCACTGGGTCATGACCGGCTACAACTTCGCGGCCGCCGTCCCGCTTTCGGGGCGCGAACAACCCGCAGACCGGCCTGCCGACCTACGTGAAGCTGGGCGGCATCCTCGGCGACGGCCCGGCCTGGCTGGGTTCGCCGTATGCCCCGTTCGACGTGGGCGGCAATGCTCGCAACAACATGAACCTGAAGGTGGCGCTCGACAACCTGAACGACCGCCGTTCGCTGCTCAAGAGCTTCGACCAGGTCAACCGCGACATCGACCAGACCGGACTGATGACCGGCCTGGACAGCTTCGAGTCGCAGGCGTTCGAGCTTATCATGAGCCGGGCCAAGGAAACCTTCGACGTGACCCGCGAAGACCCGAAGACCCGCGACGCCTACGGCCCGGGCCTCGGCCAGCAGCTGCTCACCGCCCGTCGGCTGTGCGAAGCAGGCGTCGGCTTCGTCACCGTCAACTTCGGCGGCTGGGACATGCACGGCAACATCGGCCAGGCCATGAAGAACCTGGGACCGCAGGTGGACCGCGCCGTCTCCGCCTTCGTCCAGGACACCGCCAATCGCGGCGAGGACCAGGACATCCTGCTGGTCATCACCGGCGAGTTCGGCCGCACGCCGCGCATCAACGGCAGCGCCGGCCGCGACCACTGGGCGCCGCTCTCGACGCTGGCCCTGGCCGGCGGCGGTCTGAAGATGGGGCAGACGGTCGGCGAATCGAACGCCAAGGCCGAAGTGCCGAAGACCACGCCCATCGGCCC
>VFBG01000310.1 GCA_006515835.1 bacterium
CGTAGTCGGCCGGGTCGGCCTGGAACAGCAGGAAGGGGAAGCGGTAGTATTCCATATAGAGCTCCGCCATGCCCCGGCCGAGCCAGATCCCCGCCGCGCCCCCGATCAGCACCCCCGTCGCCGCGATGACGGCGACCAACTTGAGATAGTGGCCTATGATGTCCCGGTCCCGGTAGCCGAAGGCCTTCAACAGCCCGATGCCTGCGCGCTGGACGGCGATCAGCCTTGAAACCACGACATTGACCAGGAAGGCCGCCACCAGCAGGAAGACCGGCGGCAGCACCCGCCCCATGGTCGCCAGCTGGTCGATCTCGCTGGACACGAAGGCGTCCGAGACCTGATCGGCGCGGCCATAGGCGCCCGGGGCTCCATAAGGCTCCAGAAGGCGATCCAGCCGGGCGATCACCGCCGGCTCCGAGGCGTCGCGAGAGAGGCGCACCACAGCCTCGTTGAAGGCCTCGTCCTGGTTGACGGCCTGCGCCAGGGCGCTGCGTCGCATCCAGAGGACGCCGAACAGCCGGTCATCGGGAACGAACTGGCCCGGGCCGATGGCGTAGACGTGCTCCGGCGACAGCGCGATCCCGACCACGGTCAACCGCCGGCGACCGCCATAGAGGGTGGCCGGAACCGTGTCGCCGATCTCGAGTCGGTGCGCGTCGGCGAAGGCCCGGAGCACCACGGCCTCATCCCTCTGCCCGCCGGTGGGAAGGCGACCGCGGACCAGGTGGAGCCGATTGACCGCCGCATCGCCCACATCCGGCAACGACAATCGCCCGGATGTCGGCGATCAGACGCTGCGGCGCGCGCACCACCGGGGCCCAGACGTCGGCGAACAGATAGCGTTCATAATAGGCGCGCCGGGTCTCCTGCAGCGAACTCAGCATGCCGGCGGCGAGCAGATGGACGGCGACGCCGCCCGCGATCACGAAGGCGATGGCGAGGGCCTGGGTCTTCATGCGCCAGAGCTCCCGCACCAGCTTGCGGTCCAGCGCCCCCATCCAGGCCGGCATGCGGTTCACCAGGATATCTCCCCGGGCAGCCGCTTGTCGGCGTTCTCGCGCACCTCGCGCACCCGCCCGTCGGCGAATATCACCACGCGGTCGGCGATGGCGGCGATGGCGGCGTTGTGTG
>VFBG01000179.1 GCA_006515835.1 bacterium
TGTCGACCGGATTGGCCTTCAATGTCACGGGGCCCGCGACAGCGGTGCCGGCGAGCATCAGGGCTGCAACGGTGCCGAGAATGAGGGCCCTCACGATTTCACCCCGGCGCTGACGGACAGCATCTGGTCGGCTGTGGTGATGACCTTGGAGTTCATCTCATAGGCGCGCTGGGCAATGATCAGCGCGCTGATTTCAGCCACGGCATCGACGTTTGAGGCCTCGGTATAGCCATGCAGCAACTGGCCGAATCCGACTTCGCCGGGCGTGCCGACATTGGCCGCGCCGGAGGCGGCGGTTTCCATCAGCAGGTTGTCTCCGATCGCTTCCAGCCCGGCCTCATTGAAGAAGCTCGCGAGCTCCAGCTGCCCGACCACCGAAGGCTCGGTCGTGCCGGCGGTGATGACCTGGACCTGACCGGACTTGGAGATCGAGACATCGACCGCATCCTGGGGGATCGAGATGTTCGGCTGCACGGCGTAGCCGTCGTCCGTGACCAGCTGGCCCTCTCCGTTGAGGGCGAAATTGCCGGCCCGGGTAAAGGCGGTCTCGCCCGAAGGAAGCAGCACCTGGAAATAGCCGCGGCCATCGATGGCGACGTCGTAGCGGCCGCCGGTCTGGGTCGGCGAGCCCTGTTCAGTGATGCGATAGACGCTACCGGCCTTCACACCCGCGCCGATCTGGATGCCGGTCGGGACGACCGTGCCCTGGCTGGACGACTGCGCGCCCATGCGTTCGACGTTCTGGTAGAGCAGGTCCTGAAACTCCGCCCGCTGACGCTTGAAGCCGACGGTGTTCATGTTGGCGATGTTGTTCGAGATGACCTCGACGTTCAGCTGCTGGGCGGCCATGCCCGAGGCTGCGGTTCTGAGCGCGCGCATGTCTCAGTCTCCCTTTCTAGGCCCGGCCCAGCCGCTCGACGGCGCGGCGTGACAGGTCATTGGTGTTTTCGATCATCCGCGTGACGCTCTCGTAGGCGCGCTGGATCTCGATCAGATTGGTGATCTCGAGGATCGGATTGACGTTGGAACCTTCCAGCATGCCCTGACGCACCTGGGCGTCGGCCGCCTCGATGGCGGTTGCGTTGGAAGCGTTGCGGTACAGACCGTCGCCGCCCTTTTCGAGCGCCGCCAGGGCATCGAAGCGGACGATCGAGAGGCGACCTACCGGGTTGCCATTCTGGCTGATCGTGCCGTCGGCGGCCACGGAAGGCTCGCCCAGCGCGCGGTCCAGGGTGAAGGCACCGTCGCGGGTGTAGGCCTCGCCTGCGCCGTCATCGAGCGTGAAGAAGGCACCCTCGCCCTCGATGGCGAAGTCCAGATTGCGGCCGGTCTGTTCCAGTGAGCCCTGGCCGTAATCGCGGCCGATGCCGTTATCCAGTACGAAGCTGACGCCGGGCCGAACGAAGGCGTTGCGGGCCCGCTCGCCGATCTCGGCGCCGAGCAGCAACTGTTCGACCTTGAAGCCGGTCGTGTCCGCATTGGCGATGTTGTTGGCCACGATGTCGAGCTCGCGGCGCAGCGTCATTTGGCGTGACAGTCCAACATAGGCGGCGTTTTCCACGGGGCGGCTCCTTTCCGCCATTCCCTCGCAACGCGCGTGCCAACAGGGTTAATCCAGTGAGGGCGGGCGTTTGAGCCGGATTGACGCCTTGAAGACCCGGCAGGATTTGCCGGTTCTTAGCGGCTCGTTAACCAAAAAACGCTCGTATGGGCCGAGAGATTCTCGGGGCGTGGTCCATGTTCAAATTCGGCAAGAAGAAGGGCGCAAAGGAGGGTGGCGACGAGGCCGCCAACCTGCCTGCCGTTTCCGACGCGTCCGCCGCCGAGGGTGAGGACGGCGCTGCGCCGAAAAAGAAGAAGCTGCCGCTGCTGTTCATCGTCATCCCTGTCGCCCTGGTGGTGCTGGGCGGCGGCGGGGGCGCGGCCTTCTTCCTGATGCAGCCCAAGCCCGCTGCGGCGGAAGAGGGCGGGCATGGTGCCGAGAAGAAGGGCGGGCATGACAAGAAGGAAGAGAAAAAGGGCGGTGGACACGGCGCGGCCGCCGACGGCCCTGCGGACGCCTCGCTGGGCGTGATCGCAGAGGGTCCGGACGGCGTCACCTTCTTCACCCTGCCGGACATGGTGGTGAACATCCAGGCCCCCGACGGCCGTCCCACCTTCCTGAAACTGAAGCTGACCCTGGAGACCCGCGACGCTCACGTGGCCGAGCAGCTGCAGGCCGAGATGCCGCGGATGCAGGACATGTTCCAGGGCTTCCTGCGCGAGCTGCGGCCTGAAGATCTCGCGGGTTCGGCTGGCAGCTTCCAGCTGCGGGCCGAGATCCTGCGACGGGTCAATCTGATCGCGGCGCCCGGCAAGGTCGACGCTGTCCTGATCGAAGAAATGCTGGTGCAGTAGGCATGACCGACGCGGCCTTCGCCGAAAGCGCCGACCCGTTCGCCGAAGATGCCGGAGCAGAGGAAGCGCGGCCGTCTTCCCTGTCCGAACGTGTCCTGAACCAGGATGAGATCGACAGCCTTCTTGGCTTCGACCTGGGTGAGGGTGACGAAAGCGAGCGCAGCGGCATACGCGCCATCATCAACTCGGCGCTGGTCAGCTATGAGCGGCTGCCGATGCTCGAGATCGTCTTCGACCGCCTCGTGCGGTTGATGACGACGTCCCTGCGGAATTTCACTTCAGACAACGTCGAGGTCAGCCTCGACAATATCTCCTCGATCCGGTTCGGCGACTATCTGAACTCCATCCCGCTGCCCGCCATCCTGGCGGTGTTCCGGGCCGAGGAGCTGGACAACTACGGCCTGCTGACGGTCGATTCCAACCTGATCTATTCCATCGTGGACGTGCTGCTCGGCGGCCGTCGCGGCACCGCGGCCCTGCGCATCGAGGGCCGTCCCTATACGACGATCGAGCGGGTTCTGGTCCAGAGGATGGTCGAGGTCGTGCTGGCAGACGCCCGTGCGGCTTTCGAGCCGCTGACACCAGTGCATTTCAGCCTCGACCGGCTCGAGACCAATCCGCGATTCGCGGCCATCGCCCGCCCTGCCAATGCGGCCATCCTGGTCAAGCTGCGCATCGACATGGAAGACCGCGGCGGCCGCATCGAACTGCTGCTCCCCTACGCCACGCTCGAGCCGATCCGGAAGATGCTGCTGCAGCAGTTCATGGGTGAGAAGTTCGGCCGCGACAACATCTGGGAAGGCCACCTCGCTACAGAGCTCTGGACCACGGAAACCGAGGTCCGTGCAGTTCTGGACGAACAGCAGGTGCCGCTTTCGAAGGTTCTGGACCTGAAGGTCGGCGACACCTTGATGCTGAACGCAACGCCGGACTCCGACATCTCGGTCCGCTGCGGCTCCATTCCGGTCACGACAGGCAAGATGGGCCGCAAGGGCCAGCATATCGCTGTGCGAATCGAGGCGCCGATCAGCATCGAAGCCGCGACCAGTCTGACCAAGGGAAGACGCTGATGACCGGAATGATTCTCGATGGCGTGCTGATGCTGCTGCTGGTGGCTGCGCTCGGTTACGGCGTGCGGCTGGAGAAGAAGCTGTCCGCGCTGCGCGCTGGTCAGCAGGCCTTCGCTACCGCCGTGACGGAACTCAACGCCGCCGCCGGACGGGCCGAGGCTGCCCTCGCCAGCCTGCGGGCCTCGGGTCAGGAAACGGATCTGCTGCACGATCGCATCGTCAAGGCGCGGGAGGTGAAGGCCCAGCTGGAAGCCCTGATCGCCCGCGCGCCCGACACCACAAGAACGCCGCTCAAGGAAGCGCCGAAGCCTGTGCTGGTCGCCGCCCGCGTTCCCGTCGCGGTGACGGCCGAAGATGAGCGGGCCCTGCGCATGGCGGCCCTGGCGGAACGCATTCAGGGCATGGCTCCGGCGGCCCGTGCCCCCGCGCCGGTCGCCGCCATCCTCGGCGCCCTGACGGCGAGCCGCACCGCTAACCAGGCTGCGAAGCAAAGCCTCAACCAGTCCCGCCGCAATCTGGACGAAGACCTCTTCGCCGCCTGAGCCCTTCACCTTGCCCTATGCCCGGCGCGCGGCGCCGAGTGACTTGAGGGCGTTTACGAGTAGTCGATCATGAGCAAGATCCCCCGCCTGCTGCCTCTGATCGCCGTCGCCATTGGCGGGG
>VFBG01000311.1:0-604 GCA_006515835.1 bacterium
GGTTTCGATGCGCGCCGCGTCCGAGGTGGAGCGCACGACTTGCCCATAAGCCGCCGTGCAGGGGTCGGCCTCGTCGCGCTCGTTCCAGAGCAGCGCCACCCAGCCCGCCGGCTTGAGGATGCGGTGAAACTCACGCAGGGTCGCGATTGGCTCGAACCAGTGAAACGCCTGGGCCGCCAACACCAGGTCGGCGACGCCATCGGCCAGGCCGGTGGCTTCCGCCCGGCCTTCCCGGTAACTCGGATTGGCCGCTGGCGCGGATAGTTGCTCCGCCTGTCGGCGCATGTCGGCATTCGGTTCGACGCCGATCGCTTGCCAGCCCCGCTGCGCGAACTGCCGGGTCGAGATGCCCGTGCCGCAACCAACGTCCACGACGACGGCGGCCGGCCCCAGCGTGCAGTGCCGCGCCAGGTGATCCAGCGCCGTGGAGGGATAGTTCGGCCGATTGCGGTCGTAGACCTCGGCCATGCCGGTGAAACGTCCCGTCGGGTCCATTACCGTGAGTTCAGTCATGGGAGTTTGTCCGTCGATTGATCCTGACAAGTGAAATCGCCTTCGCTAGCATGGCTGGGTAGCCCAAAGTTCCGTGGAACAGGAGAGCGGC
>VFBG01000311.1:628-1385 GCA_006515835.1 bacterium
TCGACGTCGGGCTCGGACCGCGCCGGCTGGCCGACCGGCTCGGCGCAGCAGGTTCCAGCTGGGACCAGATCGGCGCAGCGCTGCTGACGCACACCCACGGCGACCACTGGAACGACAACACACTGGGGCTGCTGCGCCGCCAGCGCATTCCGCTGATCTGTCATCCCCTGCACTATGCCGGCTTGCAAGGCTATGGCAAGCAATTTCAGCGCTTGCTGGACGAAGGACTGGTTCGCCACTTCGACGCCGGCCAGGAATTCGAACTGGGCGGCGGCCTTCGGGGCCGGGCCATCCCGCTCTCGCACGATTGCAACCCGACTTTCGGTTTCCGCTTCGAGAAGGCCGTGAACTTGTTCGGCCCGTCGGCCGCGCTCGGCTACGCCGCCGACCTCGGCTGCTGGACGCCCGCCGTGGCTGCCGCCCTGATCGACGTCGATGTCCTGGCCCTCGAATTCAATCACGACGTGGGCCTCGAATACGCGAGCGGCCGTTCGGCCCATCTCATTTACCGCGTCCTCGGCGACGGCGGGCACCTTTCCAACGCCCAGGCCGCCGCGCTGCTGGAAGCAGTCCTGCGCCAGTCCGCGCCCGGCCGACTGCGACACCTCGTGCAACTGCACCTCAGCCGCGATTGCAACCGCGTGCGCCTCGCCCAGGAAGCGGCGCAAGCCGTGGTGCAGGCAGCCGGCCGCGAGGTCCGCATCCATTCCGCCAGCCAGGACCGACCGGGATCGACGCTGCTCGTCGGCGGCTCGGC
>VFBG01000180.1 GCA_006515835.1 bacterium
GCCAATGACACTGGCGGCGCTGACGCCTGCGGCGACAATACCGACCGCCAGCGCGACGCGTGCATTGCGGTGAATGAAGACGAAAACGCCACCGAACATGATTGAACTCCCCCGGACGCCGTCACAGCGACACAGCTTTGCCGGTTCATCAAGGTGTACAAAGCGTTAATCGCGATTTGGTGATCGATTCACGCCCGTCGGGTGAAATGATGCAGGGCAATTCCACCGGCGACCGAAACGTTCAGCGAATCAAAGCCGCCTGACATCGGAATTCCGACCGGCCGGCAGCGCTCGATCACCGCTGGTGCCAGGCCCGGCCCTTCCGGCCCCAGGACGATGGCCACCCGTCCACCCCGCGGCGCCTGCTCCAGCGGCTCCCTTGCGCCGGGCGTGAGGGCGAAGACCTCGAACCCTGCCGCCCTCAGCCCCTCGACCATGGCCACAGCGTCCAGCCCTGTCGCCATCGGTGTCCGCAGCACGGCGCCCACGGAAACCCGTATGGCCTTGCGATAAAAGGGGTCGCAGCATTGTGCATCCAGCAGAACGGCAGCCGCACCGAAGGCCGCAGCGTTGCGGAAGATCCCGCCCATATTGTCGTGATTGCCCGTCCCGCAGGCCGCGACGACCACAGCCTCGGTGCCAAGATCGGCCAGACAGGCTTCGAGCGTCCGCACCGTCGGCTTTTCGCCGAGCGCCAGGATCCCTCGATGCAGATGAAACCCGGCGATCACGTCCAGCACTGGCTGACTCGCGACATAGACCGGCGTGTCATCCGCGGCCCGCCCAAGCATTGCCGACAGCCCCTCCACCCGCTTTTCGTCCAGCAAAAATGCAATCGGACGACACAGCGACCGGTCCGAAAGCAGCACGTTCAGGACCACCTCACCCTCGGCCACAAACAGGCCCTGCCTGCCCGTAAGGTCCCGTTCGCGGATGTCGCGGAAGCCCGCAATGCGCGGATCGTCGGGCTGGTCGATGCGGATCAGGTCCAAGTTAGGATATTTCCCGTTGCGTCAGTCTGACTCGCGCTGCTATAGCGCCCGCCTTCCCGAGAGGAAGTGTTCCGCGGTAGCTCAGTGGTAGAGCAGCCGACTGTTAATCGGCTGGTCGTAGGTTCGAATCCTACCCGCGGAGCCACTCTTTCCCCACCACAGCGTCAGACGAAAAAAAAAGCCCGACGCAGGCGCCGGGCTGAAGAAGTTCGGTGATGGTGGGTGTCCTCGAAAAAGAAGACAGTTCTCCGTTGCCCTGAATTGGTTAATCGATCGTAAATCGATCATTCGCCGTCAGGCAGCCAGGTGGTCTGCCGACCGCCCGCCGGGCCGCTCCAGACCACACGCCAGCCGGCGCCCGCGCGTTCGACCCGCGTCCCCGTCACCGGGTCCCCTGCCCCTTCCCCCGGCCAGGTAAAGGCACGACCGCCGACACGGATCTCGTCCGGCCCGGCGGAGGGTGTCAGCAAAAGGCTCCAGCGGCCCGCGGCGTCGGGCTCGACCGGGCCGCCCTCGCCCCCTGCCGAAACATCCAGAGGGCCGCCGTCAGGCACGACGAGGCCGGAAACGAGCCGCATCCGTCCGTCGCTGTCGACCGCCCCCAGTGGGGGCGCCCGGTCCAGCCGACGGGTTGGCCCACCCGCCCGCAGGATCGCGACGGGCCCCTGCCCTCCTGCGATGATCAGCAGCCGTTCCGGTGCCGGCGCGGCGTCCTGGCCCACCTGGGTCTCGGGGCGAAGCAGAATGTCGCCGACCGGAGCGGTCATACGAATCTCGAACCGGCCCTGATCGTCGGCCGCGGCTGCGTGGGCAGGACCGGAATCACTGCGCAGGACGACGCGGGCACCCGGCTCCGCCTGTCCGGAAAACACCAGACCACCCGGCATCCGCCGTACGGAGCGAATCATCGGCGGACGGGTCCATCCCCCCACCGCGGCGGGTTCCTGTGCCTTTTCTGACGCCGCCGGGGCGGGCGGCGAACAGCCGACGCCGGCGGCGCACAACAGGACCGCTATCGCCGCCTTGCCCAAGATGGCCCGTTTCATCGCATGCATCCGACCGCTAGGAGTAGCGGTCCAGATAGCGCGCCGAGGCGGCCGCTGTCTCCCACCGTTCCCGAGGCCTCATGTCTTCCCCTGTCGTCATCCAGCCCTTCGACGGAAAATCCGTCTGCCTGTTCTGCGGTTCGTCCGATCTCTCCGACCCGGCCTACACCGACGCCGCGCGCGCTTTCGGTGAGCAGACCGCGCGGGCCGGCTGGCGTCTCGTCTATGGCGGCGGCGGCGTCGGCCTGATGGGAGCCTCGGCCCGCGCCGCTCATGCGGCCGGCGGCCGGGTTCTGGGCGTCATGCCCGGCTTCCTGCGCAGTCGCGAGCGCCTGTTCGACGACGTCGAAACCCTGATCGTGCCGTCGATGCATGAGCGCAAGACCATCATGTACGACCAGTCCGACGCATTCGTGGTCGCGCCGGGTGGCGTCGGCACACTGGAAGAGGTCATCGAGGTCCTGTCCTGGAAGCGACTGGACCTGCATTCCAAGCCGGTCATCTTTCTGAATCTGAACGGCTTCTGGGAACCCCTCCTGGCGGTCATGGAGCACAGCATCGCCGAGGGGATGACCCCCGCCAGCTTCCGGAAAGCCTGGGTCGTTTGCGACACGGTCGAAGCGGCTATCGAAGCTATGCAGGCCGCTGACGACATGCCGCACTTGCAACATGATCGCCGTTAAGTAATCACTGGTTAGTCAGCCGCTGTCCGTAGGTTTCTTTTAGATACGCACCTTGACAGTTGCGTATGAAAACGGACATTGGTGCTGCGGGGCGGATCGCCGCTCCCGCCAAACCGGAGACCTCCCCATGCGTGCTCTGCTCATCGCCGCGGCCCTGTTCGCTGCCGCCCCCGCCTTCGCCCAAACGCCTGGCACCAGCGCCGTCCTCGCCGACGCCGCCCGCGCCCCGGCCACCGCCACCATCAT
>VFBG01000181.1 GCA_006515835.1 bacterium
TCGCGCGCGGCTCGCCCACCGCCGACGCATCCCGGACAGGCATGCCCGGAGCGCCGACGTGCCCGACAGGCGCGGCGCCCGTCCGTCTGCAGGCTCCGGCGCTGCCGGCGGGACACGACATGTCGACCATGGGCCAGACGCCTGCTCCGGCCGCGGCGTCCGCTCGTGCCGGGCACGACATGTCCGCTATGGGCCAGACCCAACCGGCTCCGGCCGCTGCGTCCCCTCACACCGGCCATGACATGTCGACGATGGGCCAGACGCAGCCGGCTCCGGCCGCCGCGTCCCCGCATGCTGGCCATGACATGTCGAGCATGGGCCAGACCCCGCCCGCTCCGGCGATGCCGGCGGGGCACGACATGTCAACGATGGGTCAAACCCAGCCCGCGCCGGCGATGCCCGCAGGTCACGATATGTCGACGATGGGCCAGACTCCCGCTCCAGCAATGCCGGCGGGTCATGACATGTCGACCATGGGCCAGACGCCGGCGGGCTACGACATGTCCGGAATGGCCATGCCGCCCGACGTCCCGACCAGCGCGGACAATCCGGGACGTCCGCCGGAAGCTCCCGCTCCGGCGGGCGCGGCACGCGGGCCGGCCAACGCCGCCGACCTGCTGTTCGACCCCGCTGAAATGGCGGCGGCCCGCGCCCAGCTCCGAGTCGAGCATGGAAACGTCCGCACGACGGCGGTCATCCTCGACCAGCTGGAAGCGACCTTCGGGGACGACGAGGAAGGCTACGCCTGGAATGCCCAGGGCTGGAGCGGCGGCGACATCAATCGCTTCTGGTGGAAGTCGGAAGGGGAGGGCGCTTTTGGCGGCGAGGTCGAGGAGGCCGAGATCCAGGCCCTCTACAGCCGGGCGTTCCGACCCTTCTTCGACTTCCAGACCGGCCTGCGGCAGACCTACCGGCCCGAAGGCGACCGGACAGATCTCGTCGTCGGCATTCAGGGGCTGGCGCCCTACTGGTTCGAGGTCGATGGAGCTGTCTTCCTGTCCAACAAGGGCGAACTGACAGCGCGGGGAGAGGCCGAATACGATCAGCGCATCACCAATCGCTGGATCGTCCAGCCCCGGGCCGAGGTGGTGCTGTCGGCGGAGGACATCCCCGAGCTCCGGATCGGGTCCGGCCTGTCGTCGCTGCAGATCGGGGCGCGGCTGCGGTACGAATTCCGGAAGGAGTTCGCGCCCTACGTCGGCGTAGAATGGACCAGGAGCTTCGGCAATACGGCGGACTTTCTGGAAGCTGACGGGCGAAGCGCGGAAGACACCCGGCTGGTCGTCGGCATTCGAGCCTGGTTCTAGCTACAATCGGCGGCGGGTCTCGTTTTGATGCTGGCGCCCGCAAAGGGAACACGCGAGTCGGTCGTTAGGACGCCCCGTCCAGGATCGGGGCGTCACCATAGCCTGTCTCTTGGTCAGGCCGGTGGCTCGCTCGGTGCCGTCCAATGACGGCAACGCGGCGGATTCGGGCCGTGGTGATCGATCTGGATGACACCCTGATCTCGGCCTACCGCCGCCCGGATCTGGCGTGGCTGTGCGTCTGCCAGGCGTTTCAGACCCAGCTTGGCGACCTTGATCCGGACTTTGCGGCGCACGCCCTGACGGAGGCGGGGCGGGCCTTCTGGAGCGACCCGGAAAGCCACGTCGTGGGCCGCGCGGACCCGAGAGGAGCCCGGCGCATTATCGCGGCCAAGGCCTTCGTGGGTCTCCGCCGCGACGGGCATACAACGCCTTCCGCCGAAGTCGCAGAGCGCATCGCCGACGCCTTCAGCCTTCATCGCGACCGGCAGATGCGGCTCGAACCCGGGGCGGACGCCGTGTTGGTCCATCTGCGGGATGCTGGATACCGGCTCGCGCTTCTCACCAACGGCGCCGGTCCCCTGCAGCGCGCCAAGATCGAGCGTTTCGGCCTGGCTTCGCGTTTCCACCACATCCAGATTGAAGGCGAGGTCGGCGTGGGGAAGCCCGATCCCGCCGCGTTCAGGCGAATGTTCGCCGCCCTGGCCGTCGAACCGGCAGAGGTCTGCTTCGTCGGCGACAGTCTGGTATGGGACATTCGCCCGGCCATGGCGCTGGGCTGTTTCACAATTCTGTACGATCCGGAGGCTGGCGAAGCTGTTGGACGCGGTTCAGGGGACGCCCACGTCGTGGTCCGGACCCTGGCGAGCCTGGCGACCCATCTCCCCGGAGCGGCGAGGCCGCCTTGGAGCGAGTGATCGCGCCGGGTTGCGACCGCCCAGAGCCGACAATGCTCACGGCGGAGGGTGACCTCCGGCGCCCGGACCGGGAGGCGACGGAAGCCCATCCACGACGAAAAACGCCGCGCAGCAGGTTGCGCGGCGTTCCTCCACATCAGGCGTCGGCCCCCCAAGGGGGCGGGAGGCCGACTCCTCAGTGAACCATGAAACGGACGACGCCGTTCATCTGATGGCCGTCGGCGCCCTTCGCAGCCCAGGCGGCGGAATAGGATCCCGGCGCAAGCGCGGGCAGAGGCGCGGTGACGGTTGTGGCCGGCGGCGCCTCGGATGACACCACCACATCGACCGGCTGGCCCGCGGCGCCCGTCAGCCTGAGCGACGTCAAGGTCATGGCGTGCGGAAATGTCGCCGAAAACGCCGTCGGGGCGGCGGCCAGCATGGCGTTGTCCGCCGGCGCGGTGACGACGCCGTTGGCAGGCGCCTGCACGGCGGCGTGTTCCTGGGCTGCCACGCCGGCGTGCGAATGACTCTGGGCGTGGGCGAGTGAGACGGGAGCCAGCGCCGCCACGGCGGCGAGGCTGGCGAAGATTGAACGGTTCATGAGAAAGCTCCTGATGCTTACGCGAACTATTGTTTGGGCGGCATGGTCATGCCGTCCATCTTCGACATGTCATGGCCGGCCATCGGATCGGCGGGCGGCGGCGTCGGAGCGGGAGCCGGCGCGGGCCGGGCCGCCGGGGGTTGCGGTGTC
>VFBG01000182.1 GCA_006515835.1 bacterium
CCAGCGTCTCGGCCATGACATCCAGATAGCGGGTGCGCAGGCGCATCTCGATGCGGCTGCGCTGGCATTCCACAGCGAGGCAGCAGGCACCGGCCATGGTGGCGGCCAGGGGCTGGGCACCGCCCATACCGCCGAGGCCGCCGGTCAGGATCCATTTGCCGGACCAGTCGCCGCCATAGTGCTGGCGTCCGGCCTCCATGAAGGTCTCATAGGTGCCCTGAACGATGCCCTGGGTGCCGATGTAGATCCATGAGCCGGCCGTCATCTGGCCGTACATCATGAGCCCCTTGCGATCGAGCTCGTTGAAATGTTCCCAGGTCGCCCATTTGGGCACCAGGTTGGAGTTGGCGATCAGGACGCGCGGGGCGTCGGCATGGGTGCGGAAGACGCCGACCGGCTTGCCGGACTGGACCAGCAGGGTCTGGTCAGCCTCGAGGTTGCGAAGCTCGGCGACGATGCGGTCGAACGACGGCCAGTCGCGCGCGGCCTTGCCGATGCCGCCATAGACCACGAGGTCCTCGGGCCGTTCGGCGACCTCGGGATCGAGGTTGTTCATCAGCATGCGCAGGGCGGCCTCGGCGGCCCAGGTCTTCGCCGTCATCTCGGTGCCGCGCGGGCTGCGGATGACGCGGGTGTTGGGGGTGGTTTGAGTCGACATGAGGCTTCTTAGCGCCTTCTCCCCTCGGGGGAGAAGGTGGCTCGCGGAGCGAGACGGATGAGGGGGCTGTCGACCTTGGGCTCGTCGCCCGAAAGCGAGACCGGTCGGACCATGGGAGAAGGGGTTAAGTGGGGTCATGACCGAATCCGACGCCCTGTCCTGGCCCTCCGTCGCCGACCTCGTGGGACACCACCCCGACGCTCCGGTCGCCCTGATCGGCGCCGGGCTGAATGAACGGTCGCTGACGCCGGGGCGGTGTGATCTGGGGCCGAAGGCGTTCCGGGCCGTGCTGCCGCGGTTCTCGACCTATGATGTGGAGACGGGCGAGACGTTGGATGTGACGGTCCACGACGCCGGGGATCTGGCGCTGAAGGCCGTCAGGCCTGCCGATGCGTTTGAGCCGGTGCGCGATGCGACGGCCGCGCAGGCGCACCGGGGACTGACCGTACTGATCGGGGGCAACAATGCGATCACGCGGCCGGGGGTGCACGGGCTCGGGCTGGCGCGGACCGGTCTGCTGACGCTGGATGCCCATTTCGACCTGCGCGATACCGATCAGGGCCTGACCAACGGCAATCCGGTGCAGGCGTTGCTGGAAGACGGGTTGTCCGGAGAGCGGATCAGCCAGATCGGGCTTGCGCCCTTCGCCAATACGAAGCGGGCGCATGACAAGGCGAAGGCGGCCGGGATATCGGTGCGGACCGCGCGGGCCTGTCGCGAACTCGGCATGGCGGTGGTGGTTGCGCAGGAACTGGAGCGGCTGTCGGGGCTCTGCGAGGTCATCTACGTCGATTTCGACATCGATGTGATCGACCGCAGCCAGTGGCCGGCGTCGCCGGGCGCGCGGCCGGGCGGCGTGTCGGTGCAGGACTTCTTCGACGCGACGCGGGTGATCGGGGCGCATGCGAAGGTGCGGGCGGTGGACCTGACCGAATACGATCCGTCGCTGGAGATCGGCGACCTCGGCTCGCTGACGGCAGGGCGGTGGTTCTGCGAGCTGCTGGCGGGGTTTGAGACGCGATGATCCGGGTGGATCGGCTCATCACGGATTGCCGTCTGGCGACCATGGCCGAGGGCGGCGCGGCCTACGGTGCCATCGACCATGGGGCTCTGCTGATCCGCGACGGGCAGATCGTCTGGGCCGGAGCACGGGGTGATGTGCCGGCGCATGACGCGGTCGCGACCGACCGGCTGGACGGACGCTGGGTCACGCCGGGGCTGGTGGATTGCCATACCCATCTGGTGTTCGGCGGCGACCGGTCGGGCGAGTTCGAACAGCGGCTGGGCGGGGCGACATACGAGGAAATCGCGCGGGCCGGGGGCGGGATTGTTTCCTCCGTGGCGGCGACGCGGGCGGCGTCGGAGGAGCAGCTTTATGCGAGCGCGCTTGGACGGCTGGCGGGGCTGAAGGCGACGGGGGTCACCACGGTCGAGATCAAGTCCGGATACGGGCTGGATCAGGACAGCGAACTGAAGATGCTGCGGGTCGCGCGGCGGATCGGGCGGGAAGCGCGGGTGCGGGTGCGGACCAGCTACCTGGGCCTGCATGCGGTGCCGCCGGAGTGGAAGGCGGACCGGGCGCGCTACGTTGATCTGGCGGTCGACGACATCCTGCCGGCGGCGCACGCCGAGGGGCTGGTCGATGCGGTCGACGCCTATTGCGAGCCCATCGCCTTCTCGACCGAAGAGGTCGGTCGGCTGTTCGACAAGGCGCGGGCGCTGGGGTTGCCGGTCAAGCTGCATGCGGACCAGCTGTCGGACGGTGGCGGGGCGGCGCTGGCGGCGAAATATGGTGCGCTGTCGGCGGATCACATCGAGCATACGGGTGAGGCGGGCGTGCGGGCGATGGCGGAGGCAGGGGTGGTCGCTGTGCTGCTGCCCGGGGCCTATCTGATGCTGCGCGAGACCACGCCGCCGCCGATCGATCTGCTGCGGCGGCACGGGGTGGAGATGGCGGTGGCGACGGACTGCAATCCGGGGACCTCGCCGGTGGCCTCGATGACGGCGGCGATCAACCTGGCCTGCGTGCAGTTCCGGCTGAGGCCTGAGGAAGCGCTGGCGGGGGCGACGCGGATCGCGGCGCGGGCGCTGGCGCTGGAAGACGAGATCGGCACTCTGGAGACGGGCAAGGCGGCCGATCTGGCGGTGTGGGACATCGAGCGGCCGGCGGAGCTGGCCTACTGGCTGGGCAAGCCGCTGCTGGCGCGGCGGATGGTCGGCGGCGTCTGGGACGCGTAGCGGGTGCCGAATCGAGGCAGGCTGGGGGCGGAGATCGTCGCCATGCGCAGCCGCCCTGACCGGATTGAAAACCTGCTGACGGCCCTGCTGGTCGTGGTCACCGCGCTCATGGCGGTGGCGACGCTGGCAAACGTGGGCCTGTTCCGTCTTTGAGGCTCAGTCTCGCCAGGTGGTGAGCGCGGCCACGTCGGGACGGGGGCGTTCGAGCGGCGGTTCGGCCAGGGTTCCGATGTGGATGAAGCCGGCCACCCGCTCACCCGCGCGGACCTCATAGAGGGCGAGCGCCTCAGGGTCGTAGCTGTACCAGTCGGTGATCCAGCTGGCCGTATAGCCCAGCGCATTGGCCGCGTGTTCGAGGTTCATGCAGACGGCGCCGGCGGAAAGCTGCTGCTCCCATTCCGGCACCTTGTGGCCGGGGATGGGGACGGAGAGCACCAGGATGGTCAGGGGCGGGGCGGTCAGTTTGGACAGCACCCTGGCCGCCTTGCCGGGGTCGGGCTGATGGGCGGCAAGCGGCGCAAGAGCGCGGGCGAGGTCGGCGCGGCTCTGAGGGCCCATGACCACGAACCGCCAGGGGAAGAGCTTGCCGTGGTCAGGGGTACGCGCGCCCAGGCTGAGGATCTCGACGACTTCGTCCGGCGTCGGAGCCGGGCCGGTCAGGTTCTGGGCCGAGGCCGAGCGGCGGGTCGCCAGTCGCTGACGCAGCGAGTCAGAGGCAACTGACGCAGCGAGTCAGAGGCAACTGGCGACGGGACGGGGTCGCCGAGGGCGAAACAGGGCAGCGGGGAACGGGTCATACAGGGGGCACGGCGTCCTTCAGCCAGTCAAGGATCCGTCCGGTGATCTCGTCCGGACGCTCGCGATGCAGGAAATGGGCACAGCCGGGCACGACGTCAAACCGGTACGGGCCCGTGAACCGATCCGACTGGGCGGACATCGGCTCGACCCGCACATCGTCGGCACCGCACAGGGCCAGGGTCGGGACCGTGATCGGATCGTCCAGCCTTGCGCGCAGTGCCGCCAGCGCCGGGTCCTGACGCGCCGGATTGAAGGCTGCCCGATAGTAGTCGAGCGTCGCGGATACGGCACCGGGTTTCGCCAGCATGACCTTGATCCGGGCGATATGGGCGGCGTCGGCATGGCCGGGCGACCAGTCGTTCCAGAGATAATCGACCAGGGCGAAGTCATCGGCGGGCAGGACCTGTTCAGGCAGGCTGGGCAGCTGGAAAAACCACCAGTGGAAGGCGCGATGTATCTGGGCCGGCGAGGTGAGGCTGCCGGCAATCATGGCGGGGTGGGGAATGGCCATGAGCACAGCCCGGCGAACGCGCTCCGGAAACGTTGCCAGCACGCCGTAGGACAGGGCCGCACCCCAGTCCTGTCCGACGAGATGACACGGCTCGCTCCCGTTCAACGCCTCGATCAGGCAGGCGACATCGAGAGCCAGGGTGGCGCGGTCGTGATACCCGTCGGCCACGATCTCTGTCGGCGGGTAGCCGCGCAGGAAAGGTGCGACGACACGATAGCCGGCCTCGGCAAGGGGCGGGATCTGATGCTCCCAGGTCCAGGCATTGTCGGGATAGCCGTGCAGGAGGAGCACGAGCGGACCCACTCCGGCTTCGAGGAAGGCGAAGTCGACACCGTTCGCCCGAATGTTCCCGTGGTGGATTTCAGTGTGCACGTCTTCCTTATGGGACGCGGTGCGCGAGCAGGACAAGGCCGTTGCGGGCGAAGGGACCAAGGGGCCATACCCACGGCCATGAGCGACTCTCACAAGATCTTCGACGACGACCGCCCGCTGCCCGGCTGGGACGATGGAAGCGACCGGCCACCGCCTTGGCGGGATGCCGGTTCGAGCGTGACGTTCGAGAACCCGTGGCTGCGGCTGACCCGTCATGACGCGACCGCGCCGACGGGGTTCAAGGCGGACTATGTGGTCATGCGGCCGAGGAATCTGTCGGTCGGCGTGCTGCCGGTGCACGCGGACGGGACGGTGACGCTGGTGGGCCAGCAGCGGTTCGCCCTGATGAACTGGTCGTGGGAGATGCCCGAGGGAGGGGCACCGTTCGACGAGGATCCGATCGAGGGCGCGCGGCGCGAGCTGATGGAGGAGGCCGGGCTGGAGGCGGCGCACTGGCTGCCCGCCTACAAGGCGGAGATGAGCAACTCCGTGACCGACGAGCGGGCCATGGCGTGGATCGCCTGGGGGCTGACGCCTGTCCCGGTCGCGCCAGATCCGACCGAGATCATCCGCGTCGTCCACGTGCCGTTCGGCGATCTGCTGCGCGAGATCGGAACCGGGGCGATCCGGGACATGTTCACGCTGGCGACCGCGCTGAGGGCCTACCATATGGCACGGGAAGGCGAACTGCCGCCCGAACTGGCGAAGGCCATGCTCGCGGGCGTATGATGCCGCCGAAGGAGAGGCTGATGCCCAAGCTCGAAATCGTCGCGCAGCGATCCGACTGCTGGTCCGACCTGCGCGCCTCCGCCGAGGCGGCGACGCGGGACGAGCCGCATCTGGCGTCGCAGATGAGCGCCGTGATCCTGGCGCACAACGACCTGGCCAGCGCCCTGAGTTTCCAGATCGGGCGCAAGCTGGGCGACAGCGAACTGGGGCCGATGTCGGTGCGCGAAGTGTGTCGCGACGCCTTCGCCGCAGATCCGTCGATCGTGAAGGCGGCCGAGGCCGATCTTCAGGCCGTGGCCGAGCGCGATCCGGCGATCAAGACGCTGTTGCAGCCGTTCCTCTACTTCAAGGGATTCCAGGCGCTGCAGGCGTGGCGGGTGTCGCACTGGCTGTGGACCGAGGGCCGCGAGACCCTGGCCTTCCATTTCCAGAGCCGGATTTCCGAACTGTTCCAGGTCGATATCCACCCGGCGGCGAAGCTGGGCTCGGGTCTGTTCCTCGACCACGGCACGGGCATTGTCATCGGCGAGACGGCGGTGGTCGGCGACGAAGTCTCCATGCTGCACGCCGTGACCCTGGGCGGGACCGGGGCCGACCGGGGCGACCGCCATCCGAAGATCGGCAAGGGCGTGCTTCTGGGGGCCGGGGCCAAGGTGCTGGGGAACATCACCGTCGGCGACTACGCCAAGGTGGCGTCGGGTTCGGTGGTGCTGAAGCCGGTGCCGGCGCATTGCACGGTGGCCGGGGTGCCCGCGCGGCTGGTCAACTGCCCGACCGATGCGACCCCGGCACGGACGATGGACCATACGCTGGCCGACATCGTCTACGACTTCGTCATCTGAGGGTTTCCCTCACGGACCGCTTTCTCTAGGGTCCGCGCCTTCACGAAAGACCTGAGGCCAAGCATGAATACCGCCGACATGAAGCGCGTCGAGACGCACCTGAAGCGCACCTTCAACACCGGCGGCATCATTCTGAAGCCGCGCGGCAAGCCCAATGATTCCTGCGAGGTCTATGTCGGCGACGAGTTCATCGGCGTCGTCTTCGAGGACGAGGACGAGGCCGGCAGCTTCATGTTCGAGATGGCCATTCTTGCCGAAGACCTGCCGCAGGACTGATCGCTCACGGCGAAGGCCGCATACGAAAAAGCGCCGGTGGAGTGATCCACCGGCGCTTTGTCGTTTCAGGCCGTGACGACTATTTCGTGCCGAAAATGATCCGGCCGAGGGTCGCGAAGAAACC